>DBFBEA010000106.1:0-6954 GCA_048248475.1 Collinsella sp.
ATGTTGACCGAGTTAAAGCTGGAGTACAGGCCCTTGTAGCACTCGTAGTTGGTGCAGGAGTCGAGCATCTCGTCGTTGACGATTTGGTTGTAGTCGCCGTGGAGCGTCTCGCCGATCAGCACAAAGTCGGGCTTGAGCTCACGGGTAAAAGCGTGCAGGCGGCGCATGAAGTCGCGGTCGAGCATATAGGCAACGTCCAAGCGCAGGCCGTCGACGCCAAAGACCTCGGCCCAGCGACGCACGGACTCGAGCAGGTAATTGACCACGGCGGGGTTTTGCAGGTTGAGCTTCACAAGCTCAAAATGGCCCTCCCAGCCCTCATACCAAAAGCCGTCGCCGTAGCACGAGTCACCGTCAAAGCTGATGTGGAACCAATCCTTGTACGGCGAATCCCACTTGCGCTCCTGCACATCGCGGAAGGCCCAAAAACCGCGGCCGACGTGGTTGAAGACGGCATCGAGCACCACGCGGATGCCATGGGCATGCAGTGTGTCGCACACGGCGGCAAAGTCGACATCCCCACCCAGGCGGCGGTCGATATGGCGCAGGCTGCGCGTATCGTAGCCGTGGCTATCGGACTCGAGCGGCGGGTTGATGAGCACAGTGCCAACGCCGAGTTCCTGCAGGTAGTCGGCCCATTGGGCAATCTTCATGATGGGGGCATCGGGGTTTGGCGCGGCGTTGACAGCCTGGGCGAGCTCATCCTCGGCAACGGACGCGGCGTTTTCGCGCGGAGCTCCACAGAAGCCCAGCGGATAGATCTGGTAGAACGTCGTCTCGTATGCCCACATAGCAACCTCCCGGTAAGCGCAACACAACGACATCCATTGTATGCCCAGCGTGCACCCCCTTCCCCAAAATAAGTTGCGGTGAAATACGAACTGTTTGCCAGGTTTATTGGGCTAAACAATCCGTATTTCACCGCAACTGATGAGGAGGATGTGGCTAGGCGACGGGCTTTGCGCGGCGTATGGCCGGGAACAGTACGGTAATGGCGAGGATGACGCCCACGACGGCGATCGTGCCGCCCGCGTAGCCGATCCAAGCGATGCCCGGGCCCGACACCACGGCGCCGCCGATTGCGGTGCCCGTGCCGATACCCAGATTGAACAGGCCCGAGAAGATCGACATGGCGACAGCCGACGAATCCGCCGGCGTGTTCTTGATGAGCTCGGCCTGGAACGCCACGTTAAAGGCCGTGGCGCAGCAGCCCCACAGTGCGCAGACGGCAAGCACTGCCGCGAGCGACGATGCGGCCGGACCCATGAGCAGCAGGGCCGCCGGCACGCCGGAGAGCGTAATAGCCAAGAACGGGAAGCGATGCCCATCGAACAGGCGGCCAAACAGCCAGCTTCCGAGCAGACCAGAGCAGCCAAACGCCGTCAGCGTCATGGTGATGGCGCCCGCGTCGACGTGCGCGACCTGTGCCAGGAAGGGCTCGATATAGCTGTAACCCGCGTAGTAGCCGGTCGCCATAAAAACCGTGACCGCGTAGAGCGCGATCAGGAGCGGGTTCTTGAGCAGCTCGGGCAACTGTTTGACGGTAAAGCGCTCGCCCGCCGGCATGGCCGGGAACACGGTCGCCTGGTAGACGACCGCGATGGCCGAGAGGACCCCGACCACAGCAAACGTCATACGCCAGCCCACGGCCAGGCCAATGGCGCGGCCGAGCGGCAGGCCGAAGATCTGTGCGATGGAAGAGCCCGTGGCGATCATGCTGATGGCGAGCGCCCCGTGGCGAGTGTCGACCAGGCGCGAGGCCATAATCGAAGCGACCGACCAGAACACGGCATGTGCGCAAGCGACCACCAGGCGCGCACAGACCAGGACGGGATAAGTCGGCGCCACAGCGGACAGAAACTGGCCCAGCGAAAACACGGCCAACACGCCCAGCAACATCCGCTTGAACTCAAAGCGCGAAGCGAACACCATGAGCGGCAGCGACAGCAGCATGACGCCCCAGGCATAGACCGAGATCATGATGCCGGCTTGGGACTCGGTGAGCGAGAACGACGCGGCGATGTCAGTCAAAAGACCGATGGGCATAAACTCCGACGTGTTGAACACGAAGGCGCAGCAGGTGAGTCCGATGAGCGGGAGCCACTGCTTGAGCGTGATGCCGTCTTGCCTTGCCTGAGTCATATATAACGTCTCCAATCGTTTTGAGCGGAGGCGATTATATAGCAACGGCCCCGCATCCGTCAGTAACGGACACGGAACCGAAAACAATTCGATACACAAAGGTTGCGCCGTCAATAAATAACTAAGCCAGCCCCAGCAATATGCCCGCCGAATGCACGACAAACGCCACGATCCAGGCGACTGCCACCTGAAACGCGAACACGGCAACGGCGTAGCGCGCGCCCAGCTCGCTCTTGACGGCGCCGATCGCAGCCACGCACGGCGGGTACAGCAACGTAAAGACCAGGAACACATAGGCAGTAAACGGCGAAAACATGGTCGACAGTGCCGCGGGCGAGGTCGCGCCCAAAAGTACCGTGAGGGTCGAGATGACACTCTCCTTGGCGATAAGTCCGGTGACGAGCGCCGTGGATGCACGCCAGTCGCCAAACCCAAGCGGCGTCAGCGCCGGCGCGATGATGCTGCCGAGGCCCGCAAGCAGACTCTGCGACTGATCGGCGACCACATTAAAGCGGATGTCGAACGTCTGAAGGAACCAGATGACCACGGTAGCGGCAAAGATAATGGTAAAGGCCTTGGTAATAAAGTCTTTGGCCTTATCCCATGCCAGCATCACCGTCGTCTTGACGCTCGGCAGGCGGTAATTGGGGAGCTCCATAATAAACGGCACCGGGTCGCCCTTAAATGCTGTGCGATTGAGCACCAAAGCCGCAATGCAGCCGACCACGATACCGATCAGATAGAGCGAGACCATAGCGGGAACCGTCGCCTGTGGGAAAAACGCCCCGCACAGCAGACCGTAGACCGGCAACTTGGCCGAGCAGCTCATGAACGGCGTAAGCATGACCGTCATCTTGCGGTCGTGCTCGGATGGGAGCGTACGGGTCGACATGATAGCCGGCACGGTGCAGCCAAAACCGACGAGCATGGGCACAAAGCTGCGGCCCGACAGGCCAAAACGACGCAGCACCTTATCCATGACAAAGGCGACGCGCGCCATGTAGCCCGAGTCTTCCAGAATGGAGAGGAACAAGAAGAGCACGACGATAATCGGCAGGAAGGTCAGCACACTGCCCACGCCCGTAAGCACGCCGTCGACAGCCAGCGAGCGCACCACGTCGTTGGTGCCGAACGCCTTGAGGCCCGCATCGGCCGAGGCGATGATAGCAGCGATACCGTCCTCCATGAGCCCCTGCAACGCCGCGCCGATCACGCCAAACGTCAGCCAAAAGACGAGGCCCATGATCACCAGGAACGCCGGAATGGCCGTGTAGCGACCCGTCAGGATGCGGTCGATCTTGACGGAGCGCACGTGCTCGCGGCTTTCGTGCGGTTTGACGACGCAGCGCCCGCACACGTCGCCGATAAAGCTAAAGCGCATATCGGCCAGCGCGGACAGGCGGTCGGTGCCGGCCTCGCCCTCCATCTGGGTAATGATGTGCTCGATAGCGTCGAGCTCGTTGCGATCCAGGTGAAGCGCCTCGGTCACCAGCTCGTCGCCCTCAACCAGCTTGGTCGCCGCAAAGCGCACCGGGATGTGCGCCGTCACGGCATGGTCCTCGATCAGGTTGGCAATGCCGTGGATGCAGCGATGCAGTGCGCCGCCGTCCGATCCATCGGGCGCACAGAAGTCCAGGCGACCGGGGCGCTCGCGGAACCGCGCCACGTGCAAGGCATGATCCACCAGCTCGCCGATACCCTCGTTGCGGGCAGCGCTAATGGGAACAACAGGCACGCCCAACAGGCTCTCGAGCAGATTGACGTCCACGGCGCCGCCGTTGGCCGTCACCTCGTCCATCATGTTGAGCGCGATGACCATGGGGCGGTCGAGCTCCATAAGCTGCAGCGTCAGGTACAGGTTACGTTCGATGTTGGTGGCGTCGATGATGTCGATGATGGCGTCGGGGTTTTCGTCCAAGATGAATTGGCGGCTGACGATCTCTTCGCCCGTGTACGGCGACAGGGAGTAAATGCCGGGCAGATCGGTAACGCTTGCCTCGGGATGGTTACGGATGGTGCCGTCCTTGCGGTCGACCGTCACGCCAGGAAAGTTACCGACGTGCTGGTTGGAGCCCGTAAGCTGGTTGAACAGCGTGGTCTTACCGCAGTTTTGGTTGCCGGCGAGGGCAAAATGCAGCGGTGCGCCCTCGGGCACGGCCGTTTTTGCCGCACGGGGCGAATACATCCCCTCGCCGAGTGCCGGATGCTCCGTCGTTCCGATTGCGGCGTTGGCGCGCGGACCGGTATCGGTGTCGTGCACATCCACGAGCTCAATGCGTGCGGCATCATCCTTGCGCAGCGTCAACTCGTAGCCACGCAGGCGAATCTCGAGCGGGTCGCCCATGGGGGCGTACTTCATCATGGTGACTTCGGTGCCCGGCGTTAGGCCCATGTCCAAAATATGCTGTCGGAGTGCCTGGTCGTCCGATGCCACCGATGCGACAACGGCGTCCTTTCCAATCTCGAGCGTATCGAGCTTCACGTCCGTGTTCCTCCCCCGGCGCCCACAGGGCGTTGCATTTATGTTCACCTTGGCTAACCGTTTGCCACGGCTAACCAATTTAACCATGCATGATAGCGCGAACACACAACGATGTTCAATCAGCAAATTGGCGCAATGGGGACAGGCAGGAGAGTTCAGGGCCATAGTTTCCCGATGAGGCCTCTCGGGGAAACTACATCCCAGAATTCCGGCTCGAAACGGGATATGGTTTCCCAAACAGGCCTCTTACGGAAAATGCATCCCGGAATCCCCGCTCGAAACGGGACGCGCTTTCCCAGTCGAGGCCCTATGGGAAACTGCGTCCCACCTTGAAAGGCAAAACTGGGGCGCAGTTTCCGGACGGGGCATCAAAAACGAAGTTGCGGTGGAATAGTTCCTGGATGGGCTGGTTGATGCCCCAGATAGGAACTATTTCACCGCAAGTTATTGAAGGGCTTGGATGCCGGGACTCTTACAGATGGCGCTCGAGGAAGCGGAAGGCCAGGCGGATCCAGGGACGGACTGCCACCTGCTTGTCCTCGTTGTCGACCGCGGTGTTGGCGTTGCCGAGCGAAAGGCCGTGACCACCCTGGTCGAAGACGTGCATCTCACAAGCGACGCCCTCCTCCGCCATGCGTTGGGCAAACGGATAGACCTGCGCGATCGGCGCCGTCTTGTCGTCGGACACGCCCCATACAAAGGTCGGTGGCATCTGACGCGAAACATGCGTGGTGGGGCAGATGTCGGCCAGATGCTCGTCAGTTGCCTCGCCGCCCGTAACCATCGACAGGTAGTCGTTGAGCAAATCGCGCCCCGTCTTGCCGCCCGTCTTGGGCACACGCAAGTCAATGCGCGGATCGCGCGTCTGCATGTCGCGCACATAGGCAAAGTCGAGCAATGGATAACCCAGCACCACGGCATCGGGACGAATGTCGTCCGGACGTGCCCCGGCAAGTGCCGCGAAGGGGCCGGTCTTCCACTGCGTTGCCAGCGAGGCACAGATCATGCCGCCAGCAGAAAAGCCCACGACGCACACGCGCTTAGGATCGACATGCCACTCGTCGGCGTTGGCGCGCACCGTGGCGACCATCTTGGCAAGATCTGCCTGGGGGTGCGGAAAGCTCACGTCACCCGTAGAACTCGTGACATAGTTGAGCACAAAGGCCTGGTAACCGTGATCCAAAAACGCAAACGCCACAGGATCCTGCTCATGCGGAGCGATATGCGTAAACGCACCTCCGCCACAGATAATCACCGCGGGGCGGCGGCCATTCGGTTTATCGGGCAACGGCTCGGCACCCAAATACGTAAACGTCGCCGGATAATCCTCGGTCGGCTCCTCGCCCCACAGCGCATGGTTCTCGACAATCATATGTGCTCCCTTCGCGCAAATTATGCGCCCTTGTTTTTCGCCTTCAAGCGTACCCCACTTGAACCCGTGGCGCAGAAACACTCCGGCAATAAGTTTCCCTTCAACTGATATATCACATAATCCCAGTTCAGAGGTATCGTTGAGCAGCGTAGAATAGGGGCGTTGACCAAGCCGCGAAACACATGTGAAACGTTTCCGGCAAACCAAACGCGCGATATGCGCCTATTTAAGTTGGAGGCAACTATGGGTCTGCTCGATTCGCTTAAGTCCACCTTCACCTCGACCGGCGAGGCGTCCGTTCCGCCCGCAGCAAGCTTCGCTACCCGCGAAGGCGTCATCTATGCCCCCGTCAACGGCGTGCTCGTCAACCTGAACGAGGTTCCCGACGAGACGATCGCCTCGGGCATGCTTGGCCAGGGCTATGGCATCGAGCCCATTACCGGCACCATCTATGCGCCCGCCAACGGCCGCATCGGTGCCACCACTGTCACCAACCACTCCATCGGCATGATCACCGAGGACGGCCTGCGCGTGTTCATCCATGTTGGCCTGGGCACCGTGGAAATGAACGGCAAGGGTTTTGCCCGCTTTGTCGAGATGGGTGATGTGGTCAAGGCAGGCCAGCCGCTCATCAGCTTCGACCGCGAGGCCATTAAGGCCGCTGGTCACGAGGACATCGTGACCGTCATCGTCTCCGAGCTCGATCGTCTTAAGAGCATCGACCATGTCGGCGAGTCCGGAACGCTTATCGGCGGCAACCCGCTCGTCAAGCTGGGCGACCCGCTGCTGGTTGCCAAGACCAAGTAGCCAGGCCCCACGCCACACAGCCAAAAGGCACCTCGTCAAGCGCCCGCGACCATTTGGCCGCGGGCGCTTTTCGTTTGAAAAACCATCCCGCCAATGCCTTATCTGTATAGCCCAAATGAGCCGAGCTGCTAGAATATCGAACTGTATGGAT
>DBFBEA010000107.1:0-29206 GCA_048248475.1 Collinsella sp.
ACTCGAGCTGCATGAGCTCGTCCCAGGTGCCGCCGACGCCCATCAGGAACACGGCGTCGTAGCCCTCGTCGGCGACCTTGTCGGCGAGCGCGGTCATCTTCTTGCCGGTCTCGTAGAGCGCCTTGCCGTCCTCGAGATAGCCCTCCTGGTCGAAATGCATGATCTCGATCTTCTCGGTTTCCTTCATTTGTCTCTCCTTTCTGGGGTTGTTTCCACATCCCCCATGCCAACGGGCATCAAAACCCGCTTACATTCCGTAACACTCGGCCGCTTTGGCCTTAAGCGCATTGACTGACTCTTCGTAGCCCTCTGCCTTGACCTCCATTTGCTTGGAGACGGCATCAAGATACGGGTGCACGTCCCATGACTTCAGACGCTCGGCTATCATGGCCGCAATCGTCTGGAAGAACACAAGATTGGGAATTGCGCTGAGCAGCGGAGCCACCTGAGGCACCGCAACCTCGTGAGCCCTACCCTTGGGATGGGCCGTGAGCAGCACCGTTTTTGTCGTAACGTTCGATAGCGCATCAGCGATATTCGCAAGACGCTCCGACCCCTGCGGATCGTCGACGATAAACACCAGATAGCCCGGAACGATCTGCATCTCGGGACCGTGGACGAACTCCTCGCCTTCGTGATGCATGGCAGGAATCTTGATGGTCTCGCTCAACTTGAGGGCCGCCTCTTCGGCAACGCCATAGTTGGGGCCGTTGCCGACGACCATGGCGGGCGTGTGCTCAGAAAGCTCGAGCATGTGGTCTTGGACATATGCCTCGGCGGTCTTGCACATCACGGCATTGGCCTGGATGGCCTCGCGCAGGTCGTCAAGACGCGAGGCGACGCCCTTGGCGTCAATCGTTCCGCGCGCCTGACCGCCGTAAATACCAAAGAGCACCAGGTACTCAACGAGAACCTCGACGCCCAGAGTCACAAAGTCCACCGACTCGACGCCCACACCGTAGTCAAGAACGATGTCAGCGTGTTCCTTGATGGGTGCCTCGACGTTTGCCGTGAGCGCAACTGCAGCCATATCGTGTGCGCGCATGTAATCGAGCGCCGCAATCGTATTGGTCGAATAGCCACTCTGCGAAACGGCAATGTTGAGCGCATGCTGCGGATAGGTGTGTTCGAAATCAACGAAGGCCTCGGGCGTCACAACGGACACCTGCATTTGCAGGGCATCTTGCAGGTAATCGCGGGCGCAATCGGCGGCATGGCGCGACGAACCCGAAGCAACGATGCGCAGCGCGTCAAAAGAACCGGACTGGAAAATATCAACGAGCTGCGCTACCAGCTCAGACGAACACTCGAGGTTCTCCCCCATACGCACATGGGCAAGCTGAACGTAATCGAGCATCTTCATCGTCTCACCTCGTAACAAATCATTAGTATTTGATACCAATCACAGTTACAGGTTACGGCTTTTTGATACCTCTTTGTCGATTACTTTATCCCCATCGGCGAACGGTCGATTTTGAGCCCTGTAAGGTTGTATATACAGCTGACCCAACGATCAAAACTGGTTAGTTTCCCAGCCGTTATTCACAAAATACCAGCTAGTACGTATAGGTGTAGCCGCCCGTATCGCCACGATTGAAGGACTTTACATACTCGATAGCCTGACCGCTCGCGTCATAGCTCACGCATTCCAAAAGCAAAACAAGATCGCCCTGTTCCAGTGCAAGGAGGCCGGCATCTCGTGCGCCCAGCGCTTCGATATCGAGCTTTTCCTGTGCCATGACTGGCTTTCGGCCCAGCATCTCATAGGTCTCGTACAAACTGAAGACCGACACGTCAATATCTTCGATGGTTGGGAACAGCAGGCAGGGAATCAGCGCCGTCTCAATCGATACGGGGCTACCGTTTATGCAGTTCAGGCGTCGAACGGAATAGAGCAGGTCGTCCTCGGCGATGCCAAACAGGTCGGCGTAATATGGCCCCGCATAACGCTTGGAACGCGCGAGAATACGGACGGACGGCTCGCCGCCCGAAGCACGGACCGATTCACGGAAACCGACCGTGCGTTCAAAAAAAGCAGGTACTTTCTGCGCCACAAAGGCACCTTTTCCCCGAACACGGCGAATCTGCCCGCGCCGAACCAGCTCATCGACAGCGCTTCGGATGGTCAAGCGTGTCGTACCAAATTCCTCGGCAAGGTCTTTTTCGGACGGAATCATGGAACCCGTGGGATATATACCGCGCTCGATACGTTCCTCGATGCGGCGTCGAATGCGCTTATAAACCGGGGTGGCATCTACTGTTTCAGCCATTGTTCACCTGCCACGCTCCTCATGCCGTTCTCTTCGCCGTTATCGGCAAAGCGGAACTTTGTGGGCAAAATCACCGATTTGCAATGCTCCACAAAACGCATGTCCTTATCAAATTCGATCGAGCTCTCATAGAACACCGGCGTTCCCTCTTCTTGCTGGAGCAGCTCGGCCTCCTCGGCGTTCAAACGCGAGATGGAGATATGCTCACGTCCATGCTCAACACGCACGCCACCTTCTTTGAGCAAGACATCGTAAAGGCTCTCACACTCAAAATCGTGATCGGAAAGCGCGGGGCACAGGGACAGGTTAACGTGAGCCGTCTCGATTGACGCCGGCTCGCCCTCAATAAGTCGAACGCGCTGCATGCGGAGCAAAGGAGCGCCTACAGCCACCCCAAGCTTGTCGGCAAGCGTCTTATCCGCCTCGATGGTCCCGGTGGAAACCAGACGTGAAGAGGGGTGCAGGCCGGCAGTCCGCACAGCATCGGAAAAGTTATACGTTTCCTGGAAGATGTTCAGCGGCTTAGGAGGACACAAATACGTACCCGATCCGCGACGGCTCTCGAGCGTTCCACACGAGATGAGCCGCGTGATACCAGCGCGCAACGCCGTACGCGAAACGCCGATCTCTTCGCACAGCACGCGCTCGGCCGGCAGGCGATCGCCGCCGGCAAGCTGATGGTGCTGGATATACCAAAGAATTCCCTCAACAGCACGATCTTTGGGGGGAATTGCATAAGATTCGCCTGCCATTGCACAGACTCCTCATTCAGAAACGTATGCCGCCAAAATTAGGCCAGCCCTCCCATGGCATCAAATTCGGCCTTGATCCTCTCGGCGACATTCCGATACGACTTATATAGACTTGAATCGCGTTTGACTTCGTCGGTCATAACGGGAATCTCCAATTTGGAAACCTCGTCTTTTCCCGTCTGAACCGCCACAACAACGCCCATACCAAGACACATATTACGTTTGGCAGCGTTCATTTTTGCCGCCTTAGCGGGATTTGTCAGAATACGCTGGGCAAATTCCTGTTTAGAGACCGCTTCATCGGCCTCCGGATCGCCCGCCTCGGCTACTTCGCACTGCAACACGTCCGCATAGTCAAAAATCTTCGGCTCGCCGCCGCGCTGATGCACGGCCCACTTGCGGCGCGTGGCATCCTGGTAGATAGCCGGCAAAAACGTAAACCGCGGTGGGTCCAAAATCGTATCCGTGATGGTAAACACATCGGGATCAAAGGCATCCTGCGGGTTTTTCTTCTTGAACAGCCCCATATCACCCTCCCGTACTAGCATTAAACAACTCAAGCTGAATATAGCACCAATTTCAAGCCGCCACTTTACCGTATCGGTACGCGGCGTCTATGGCTCGCCCAGCGGAAGAGTTTACGGACGAGGGCCGGGGTGCCTGCCTTGTTTTGAGAAGTTCGCGGAGCCCACTTTTCAAAACAAGGCAGGCACCCCGGCCCCGCCGGCAAATAGCGGACACTCCGCATGCAATCTATGCAAACAAACAAGTACGCTTAGCTACATTCGGTAAGCTCGAGCACGCTGCCCTTAACGATAAGCGCCGGCTCCAGGACGACCTCTTCGGCACGCCTGCCGCCCCTACCGGCAAGACGCTTGGACATGCAGCCAAAAGCATGCTCCGCAAGGACACCAGGATCCTGCTCAATCGCGGTCAGCGCCGGCTCAAAGAGAACGTCGGCCGCCGAGTTGTCATAGCTCACCACCGAGATATCGCCCGGGATGCTCTTCCCCATCTCGTGCAAGCGCTTGAGCAGACCGAGGGCGATGTTATCCGAACTTGCGAACACAGCGGTGGCATCAGTTGCGAGCACCGCCTCCGAGGCCTCATAGGCACTCGGAATGTAGTACTCGCTCTCAAACTCCAAACGTGCGTCGATAGGCAGGCCAACCTCGCGCAGCGCGCGCTCATAGCCGGCAAGTCGCTTACGCCCCGTATTGGAACGGCGCGCGTTAACCAAGCAGGCAATGCGACGGTGGCCCTGCTCGATCAGATAGCGAGTGGCCATGTAGCCACCCATCTCGTGGTCGAACATCACCTTGTCGCACTCGAGCCCCTCAATGGCACGGTCGACCATCACGGCAGGGATAGGCAGATGGCTGACTTCTTCGCGCAGGGCGCGGTCGTCGGAGAACTCGTCGCCTACGACCAGGAAGACGCCATCAACGCCGCGCGTCACCAGCTGGCGCAGCAGCTCCAGATCGTCATCGGCGCTTCCGCCCGAGCTGGTAATGAAGAGCGCATAGCCGTCCTCGCGGCAGCGCTTTTCCAGGCTACCGGCGAGCGAGGCAAAAAAGCGGCTCTCGATGTTAGGGACGATAAGGCCCAGGGTGCGCGACTCGCGCATGACCAGGCTGCGCGCGATCTGGTTGGGAACATAGTGGTTGCGCGCCGCGACCTCTTTGATGAGCTTGCGGTTTTCTTCCGAGATGCGACAGGGCCGATTATTGAGCACAAGCGAGACCGACGAGGGGGAAAGCCCCACCTCCTGGGCGATCTGCTTGAGGGTGACTTTGTTGGCCATCTCGCTCCTTCCGGGTTTACGCGCAATCTCTTGAAAGTATAGCGACTACCCCTCTACCTCGGTGATAAACACTTTACCAATCCGGTAGACGGCTGTTTTATCGCCGCCAGCGCACCAAATCCGTCCGGGTGGGGTATATTGCAATCGATTGATGACAACGACCACCAAAAGGCGGATATTCGTATGCACGAGAACGACTTTTTTAACGAGGACCTGCTGTGCGCGCTTGCTGGCGTTGCCGGCGAGGACAACGTACTGATGAGCGAGCCCATGCGCGAGCACACCACGTTTAAGATCGGCGGCCCGGCCGACGTCTTTGTCACGCCCGATACCGAGCAGGGCCTCGTCGCCACGCTCGATACCTGCTATCGCTGCGATCTGCCCCTCACCATCGTGGGCAACGGCTCCGACCTACTCGTCGGCGACAAGGGCATCCGCGGCGTCGTCGTGGCGCTGGGCGAAGGCCTCTCCGACATTACGATCGACGGCACGCACGTCACGGCGGCAGCCGGCGCGCTGCTTTCCGATGTCGCAGCCGCGGCAGCCGAGGCCGGTCTCACCGGCATGGAGCCCATCTCGGGCATCCCCGGATCGGTCGGCGGCGCCTGCTACATGAACGCCGGTGCCTACGGTGCCTGCATGGCCGATGTGCTGGAGTCCGTGCGCGTCTACAAACCCGCTCGCCAGCTCGACGACGGCACCCGCGGCAGCGGCAATATCATCGAGTTCGATGTCGACGAGCTCAACCTGGGTTATCGAAAGAGCCGCATCGCCGATGACGGCTTTATCGTGCTTTCGGCCACCTTCAATCTCGCCCCGGGCAACGCCGCGATGATCAAGGCCGACATGGACGACTACCGCCAGCGCCGCGAGGACAAGCAGCCGCTCGACATGCCGAGCGCCGGCTCCACTTTCAAGCGCCCCAAGGGTTACTTTGCCGGCAAACTCATCATGGATGCCGGCCTGCGAGGACACGCCGTTGGCGGCGCGCAGGTGAGCGAAAAGCACTGCGGCTTCATCGTCAACGCCGACCACGCCACCGCCGCCGATGTCGACGAACTCATCCGCCACATCCAGGCAACCGTCAAAGACCAATTCAACGTAGACCTAGAACCCGAAGTCCACCGAGTCGGCGAATTCCTCTAAAAAAGAAGGCCCCAAAAGGGGCCTTCGCCATATTTATTCAGATAACCCAGTCCGGTGCGTCGCGCCCCGAACCCGAGAGGGCCGCGTGCCCGCCCGCAATATATTTGATTGATCGCGAGTTCCGCACGCAAAGAAGGCCACTTAATGTGGCCTTCGTCTTGCGCAGGACTGCCCGAGCAGGCAATCAAATATATTGCGGGCGGGCACGCGGCCCAGTCGGCTTTACGACAGCGCAATACCGCCAAGCCAGCCCCAACGCACGCCAGAGCCAGTGCCATAGAAGCTAATAAACGAATCAAGCGACTTAGACGTAATGGCGCCCTCATTGCTCATAACGATGCCGCCGCCAACATAGATGCCCACGTGGCCATAGATCAGACCCGGCATGCCGGTGCCGCTATGCGAGGAGTCGGCCACGATCATGCCCACCTGCAGCGCCGAGCGGTCGGAGCTATAGCACCATGCGTTAAACATATCGCACGCGTTACCGCCAAAGTAGCCAACGCCGGCGTTACGGAAGACATTGGTAACCCACGCCGCGCACCAGTTCTGACCCGGCGAAGGCGTGGAGTAGCACGCGTTGACGACGGCCTGCTGTTTGCCCGAGCCGGCATTCTGTTGCGGGGTTCCGGGCGCATACGATCCGCCACCCGAGCTTGAACCACCCGAGTAGGAATTGTTCTTGTTCGCGGCGGCCGCGGCAGCGGCGGCCTTCCTGGCAGCCTCCTCAGCCTGGGCGGCAGCGAGAATCTCGGAATCGCGCTGAGCCATGAGCTCCTTGACGTCGTCGGAAAGACCGTTCAGCACGGTCTGGACTTCTTGCTGCTTGGCCTGCATATCCTGCATCTGAGCCGTCTGCTGGTCCTTGAGTTTCTCCAGGTCGGCCTTTTGTGCTTCGAGCTCGGTCTTCTGTGCGTCGAGCTCAGCCTGAATCGTCTGGATATCCTCGATGGCATCGCGGTCGCTCTTGTTGATCTTCTCAACGTAATGCGCGTTGGCGACGAGTTCCTCAAACGAGCCAGAGGCCAGCAGCAGCGACAGGATGTTCGTGCCGCCGGACTTGTAGCTGGCGGCCACGCGATCGGAAAGGTCGTTGCGCTTCTTCTTGAGCTCGGCCTTCTTTTCATCGATCTGGGCCTGCGTGTCGTCAATCTTGCCCTGGACATTCTCGATGTCGTTGAGGGTCTGGGCATTCTTGTTGGCCAGCGCCGCATACTCATTTGCGATGCTGTCGAGCTGGGCCTGAACCTCGTCGAGCTGGGCCTGGGCGGCATTCAGTTTATCGGTGGTTTCTTTGGAAGCCTCCGCCGCATAGGCGCGAGCGGGCAGGCCAAAAAGAACTGCCGCAGAAGCGGCGCCGAACAGGGCCTTGAGGGCAGTGCGGCGCGAGAGCTCCTGGGAAAGGATGGAATCGCTGTTTGGTGACATATGTACTCCGTTACATGCTTATTTATATGTCGCTCAACTCATACATATTAGCGTACATATGGCGCGTCCCAACGATTTCCACGAACGGCAGGAAACTACAAGGTCAGCGGCTCGTAAGCAAATGTCAAAGATCAGGTTATGCGTACGCAAGCTCTTCTATGAGTACGTTAGCACAATCCTCTGCTTTTCCTACAGCGCACGATTTGGGCGTCCCTGCCTGCGCTATACTCCCCTGAAGAAGTGTTCCTGATTCGATAGGAGACTACATGTCCAAAGCACTCGACCCCAAAGACACCTGCGTCCTCGTTACCGGTGGCGCCGGCTTTATCGGCTCGCACACCGTCGTTCAGCTGCTCGAGGGCGGCTACCAGGTCGTCATCGTCGATGATCTCTCCAACTCCAGCGCCGTCGCCGTCGACCGCGTCAAGACCATCGTGGGCGACGAGGCCGCCAAGAACCTCACCTTCTACGAGGCCAACGTGCTCGACCGCGATGCGATGAACAAGATCTTCGATACCCATCAGATCGACCGCGTCATCCACTTTGCCGGCTTTAAGGCCGTCGGCGAGTCGGTGAGCAAGCCCGTCGAGTACTATCACAACAACATCGAGAACACCCTGGTGCTCATCGACGTCATGCGCAACCATGGCTGCAAGTCCATCATCTTCTCGAGCTCCTCGACCGTCTACGGCGACCCGGACAACCCGCCCGTCACCGAGGATGATCCTAAGAAGCCCGCGACCAACCCCTATGGTTGGACCAAGTGGATGATCGAGCAGATCCTTATGGACGTCCACACCGCCGACCCCGAGTGGGACGTCGTGCTACTCCGTTATTTCAATCCCATCGGCGCCCATCCGTCGGGCCTGATCGGCGAGGATCCCAAGGGCATCCCCAACAACTTGGTGCCCTATGTCGCCCAGGTCGCCGTGGGCAAGCTCGAGGCCGTTCAGGTCTTTGGCAACGACTACCCCACCCCCGACGGCACCGGCGTGCGCGATTACATCCACGTGTGCGATCTGGCATCTGGTCACGTGGCCGCCCTCAACTGGATGAACGGCAAGACCGGCGTCGAGATCTTTAACTTGGGCACCGGCACCGGCACCTCGGTACTCGAGGTCGTCGCCGCCTTCTCCAAGGCTTGTGGCAAGGAGCTGCCCTACGTGATCCGCGAGCGCCGCGCCGGCGACATCGCTGCCAACTGGTGCGATGCCTCCAAGGCCGAGCGCATGATGGGCTGGAAGGCCCAGTACGACATCGCGGACATGTGCCGCGATAGCTGGAACTGGCAGAGCCACAACCCCAACGGCTTCGCCGACGCCGAGTAGCAAAAAAACCTACATACCGCTCTTGCCCCGATCTCACGTTGTGAGGTCGGGGCTTTTTCATGGCATGTAACCATTCGCCGAAAATCGACCAACTTTTTTATCTTGCCTGTACATGTTTAAACAACATGTTTTACAATAGGCGTATCGAATCAGAACATCGGGGTCGGACTGCACCCCCATCGGCAGTCCGACCCCACAACAAGAAGGTTGGTGAGCGCATTCATGGAGCGTGCAAGCGGCGTCCTCATGCCCGTCTCATCCCTGCCCGGACCCTACGGAATCGGCGGTTTTGGCTGGAACGCCTACGACTTCGTCGATTTCCTCGCCTCGTGCAAACAACATTATTGGCAGATTCTGCCCCTTACGACGACTAGTTACGGCGATTCGCCTTACCAGTCGTTCTCGGCCCGCGCGGGCAACCCTAACTTCATTGACTTTGCCGAGCTTATCGAAGCCGGGTATCTGGAGCAGCGCGATATCGACGGCGTGTACCTGGGCTCCGATCCCAGCAATGTCGACTACGGTGCTATCTTTGCTGGCCGCCGCCAAATCCTCGACCGCGCCGCCGAGCGCTTCGCCGCGAATAAACCAGCCGATTTCGACGACTTTATCCAGGCAAACGAGGACTGGCTCATTCCCTACTGCGAGTTTATGACCGTAAAGGAGGAGTGCGGGCTCAAGGCCTTTTGGGAGTGGCCCGAGGAGCTCCGCCGCCGCGGCGAGGCATCCAACAAGATCTGCGCCGCCCATCCCGAGCGCATGCTCTACCACCAGATGACGCAGTACTTCTTCGATCGCCAGTGGAGCCGCCTCAAGGCCTATGCCAACGAGCGCGACATTCTCATCATCGGCGACCTGCCCATCTATGTCTCGCGTGACTCCGTCGAGATGTGGGCGACGCCTGAGCTCTTTAAGATCGACGCCGCCGGCAATCCCGTGAGCGTCGCCGGCACGCCGCCCGACCAGTTCTCGGCCACCGGCCAGTACTGGGGCAACCCCATCTACGACTGGGACGCCATGGAGTCCGACGGCTTCTCCTGGTGGGAGGGCCGCATTCGCGCCGCCCTCGACATGTACGACGTCATCCGCCTGGATCACTTCCGCGGCTTCGAAGCCTATTGGGAGGTGCCGTTCTCCTCACCCGATTCGTCCTACGGTTCGTGGACGCAGGGTCCCGGCCTCAAGTTCTTCAAGACGCTCGAGGAAAAGCTCGGCACGCTGCCCATCATCGCCGAGGACCTGGGCTTCCTCACCCCCGGCGTCATCGACATGCGCGACAACTCGGGCTTCCCCGGCATGAAGATCCTGCAGTTTGCCTTTGAGGGCACCAACTCGTACTACCTGCCGCATAACTACATCGCCAACACCGTCGCCTATGTGGGCACCCACGACAACGAGACGGCGCGCGGTTGGTTTGAGGGAACGGCCACCCCGCGTCAGCGCGAGCAGGCAGTCCTGTACACCCATCAGCAGGCCGGCGAACCCATGGCAGATGCACTCAATCGCACCATCGCCGCCAGCGTGAGCGACACGTGCATCTACACCATGCAGGACCTGCTCAACTTGGGCAACGAGGCGCGCATCAACACCCCTGCCACGCTGGGCGGCAACTGGACCTGGCGCATGCTCGACGGCGCCATCACCCGCGAGCTCGAGCACAAACTCACCGACTGGACCGAGACCTACTTCCGCATCCCGTCGGAAGCCGAAATCAAGCTTCCTCAATAGGAGCTACCGCGCCCAACCCCTCCCCACCGTGCGGACGCGCTTGCTTTTCCCGCGCGAGGCCACCCCAATCCCCTCGCGCGGGCTTCTTATGAATTGCAGACATGAAACAACCCATCACAGGAGAAAACATGCCCCAAATTAACCTCATGGAACTCGCCGAGCAGTCTTTTGGCACCTCGCTCGAGCAGCTCGACGACCGTCGCATTTACAAGCTGCTGGTCAAACTCGTGCAGGAGCGCTCTGCCACCTGCCCGCTCAACAACGGCAAGAAAAAGCTCTATTACATTTCCGCCGAATTTTTGATCGGCAAGCTGCTCATCAACAACATGATCGACCTCGGCATCTACGACGAGGTTAAGGACCAGCTCACCGCCGCAGGCCACGACCTCAACAAGATCGAGGAATTCGAGGTCGAGCCGTCACTCGGCAACGGCGGCCTGGGCCGCTTGGCCGCATGCTTCCTGGATTCCATCGCCACGCTGGGCCTTACCGGCGACGGCGTGGGCCTCAACTACCATTACGGTCTGTTCCGTCAGCGCTTTGTCGACAATCAGCAGAAGGCCGTCCCCGACGAGTGGCTCGGTGAGCAGGACATCCTAGTCGACGATGACCGCTCCTACACCGTCGAGTTCGGCGATTTTGCCGTTACCTCCAAGCTCGTCAACATCGATGTGCCCGGTTATGGCCAGCCCACCAAGAACCGCCTGCGCCTGTTCGACCTGGCGAGCGTCGACGACGGCCTGGTCCCCGGCAGCTCCATCGACTTCGACAAGACCGAGATCGCCAAGAACCTCACCTTGTTCCTCTACCCCGACGATTCCGACGAGCAGGGCCGCCTACTTCGCATCTACCAGGAATACTTCATGGTGAGCAACGCCGCCCAGCTCCTGATCGACGAGGCCGTCGAGCGCGGCAGCAACCTGCACGATCTGGCCGATTACGCCGTTGTCCAGATCAACGACACGCACCCCACCATGGTCATTCCCGAGCTCATTCGCTTGCTCACCACCGAGCATGGCATCGAGTTTGACGAGGCCGTTACCATCGTGCGCTCCATGGTCGCCTACACCAACCACACGATCCTTGCCGAGGCGCTCGAGAAGTGGCCGCTCACCAGCCTGCAGAAGGTCTCCCCTGCCATCGCCGACATTATCGTCAAGCTCGACGAGGTTGCCAAGGCCGAGCACGACGACCCGCGCGTCGCCATCATCGACGAGCACGACACCGTCCACATGGCCCACATGGACATTCACTTTGGCTTCTCCATCAATGGCGTCGCCGCACTCCACACCAAGATCCTGGAGGACACCGAGCTTCATCCGTTCTACGAGATTTATCCCGAGAAGTTCTCCAACAAGACCAACGGCATCACCTTCCGCCGCTGGATCCATGGCGCTAACCCCGCGCTCGCCAGCCTACTAGACGATGTGATCGGCACCAATTGGCGCAGCACCGGCGATCTGAGCAAACTCGCCAAGTTCGCCGACGACAAGGACGTTCTTGAGCGCCTGGCCGCCACCAAGGTCGAGGCCAAGGCCATCATGCGCCAGTTCATGGCGCTCGAGCAGGGCGTGACCATTCCCTCCAACGCCATCATCGACGTCCAGGTCAAGCGCATCCACGAGTACAAGCGCCAGCAGATGCTCGCGCTCTACATCATCTGGAAGTACCTCGATATCAAGAACGGCAACAGACCTAAGCACCCCGTCACCATCATCTTTGGCGGCAAGGCGGCGCCTGCCTACACTATCGCGCAGGACATCATCCATCTGATCTTGACGCTGTCGCAGTGGATTGCAAACGACCCCGACGTGGCTCCCTACCTGCAGGTCGTCATGATCGAGAACTACAACGTCACCGCCGCCGAGCGCGTGATCCCCGCCGCTGATATCTCCGAGCAGATCAGCCTGGCCTCCAAGGAGGCGAGCGGCACCTCCAACATGAAGTTCATGCTCAACGGCGCCCTAACCCTGTGCACGCTTGACGGCGCCAACGTGGAGATTGCCGAGCTCGTGGGCGACGAGAACATCTATACCTTTGGTGCCTCGTCCAAACAGGTCGAGCAGCTCTACGCCGACGGCACCTATGACGCCGGCACGCTCTACCGCAAGCCCGGCATCAAACTGCTGGTGGACTTCATCACCAACCCCGCCTTTATGGCGACCGGCAACGCGGAGCGCCTGCAGCGTCTGCACGACGACATCAAGGGCAAGGACTGGTTTATGGCCCTGCTCGACATTGAGGAGTACATCCAGACCAAGGAGCGCGTGCTGGCCGACTACGAGGACCAGGATGCCTGGATGCGCAAGGCGCTGATCAACATCGCCAACGCCGGCGCCTTCTCGTCCGACCGTACGATCTCCCAGTACAACGACGAGATTTGGCACCTGGACTAACCCATTCCCCTTACCATCCTCTTGAGGAACGGAGTCGTGGCAACACGGCTCCGTTTTTTTGTGCCCGTGCGTTGCCCCTGTGAGCCGCCTCGACTAAATCGTCTCAATCTGTAACAGCTACTCGGTAAAAACGGTCCCAGCTGTTACAGATTGAGACATACCGGCCCCTTCCCTTGGGTTTATCTCAGTCTGTAACATCTAGCAGCTGAAATTCACCTTTGGTGTTACAGATTTAGATGAAATGGTTAGCTCAGCGGAACCGTCTCGATCTGTAACATCTAACGTCCGAAATCGGCCCTACCCGTTACAGATCGAGACAAACGACCGGTCAGACAATCCCAACACAAAGAAAGGCTCCCCTCTCGCCCAGTGGACGGGAGGGGAGCCTTATATGTGACCGCGGCAAAAGGATGGCAATACCGCAGTCGCCCAAAGGGAGGGCCTGGATGCACCGGGCCTAGATTAGGTTCTTGCCAGAGACCTTATCGAAGAGGTGGGTCGCGTTCTTCTCAAACTTGAACCAGATGGTGTCGCCAGCCTTGAGCGCGCCCTTGGCCTCGAGGTCGACGACGGGGATAATCAGGACAAACTGGCCGTCGGGAGCGGTCACGTGGACATGCTCGGTCGAGCCCATGAGCTCGGTCACCTCGACGGTACCCTGGAGCGCGCCCTCCTCGCCCTTGTCGGCAAGCAGGATCTGCTCGGGACGCACGCCGGCCGTAATCTCCTTCACGTCGCCGCCGTCCCAGTTGAGGGCAAGTTGAGCGCAAGTCTCGGGGGCGAGTGCCACGTTCATATCCTCGGTCTTGACGGTAAAGCCGTTGCCCGAGCGCACCAGCTGGGCATCGAAGAAGTTCATCTGCGGCACGCCGATGAAGCCGGCGACGAAGATGTTCGCGGGATGGTTGAAGACCTCCTGCGGCGTGGCGATCTGCTGGACGACGCCGTCCTTCATGACCACGATACGGTCGCCAAGGGTCATGGCCTCGGTCTGGTCGTGAGTAACATAAATGAACGTGCCCTTGATCTCGTGGCGCAGCTTAATGAGCTCGGCACGCATCTGGTTACGAAGCTTGGCGTCCAGGTTGGACAGCGGCTCGTCCATCAGGAAGACCTTGGGGTCACGCACGATGGCGCGGCCGATAGCGACACGCTGGCGCTGGCCGCCGGAGAGCGCCTTGGGCTTACGGTCGAGGTACTCGGTAATGCCCAGAATCTCGGCAGCAGAGCGAACCTTGCGGTCGATCTCGTCCTTGGGAACCTTCTTGAGCTCGAGCGTAAATGCCATGTTCTCGTACACCGTCATATTGGGGTACAGAGCGTAGCTCTGGAACACCATGGCGATGTCGCGGTCCTTGGGCGCCACGTCGTTGACACGCTTGCCGTCGATGAGCACATCGCCCGAGGTAATGTCCTCCAGGCCGGCGACCATGCGCATCGTCGTGGACTTACCGCAGCCAGAGGGGCCAACGAGGACGACGAACTCCTGGTCGTGAACGGTGAGGTTGAAGTCCTCTACAGCGAGCACACCGTCCTCGGTAACCTTGAGGTTGTGCTTTTTCTCCTCGGTCTTCTTCTTTTTGCCAAAGAAGCCTTTCTTTTTTGACTCGTTGTTGGGATACACCTTCTGAACATGTTTGAGAACAATCTCGGCCATGTCTCTACCTTTCGATATGCGGCGCCGCGCTGAGGGGCGCCGCAGAAACTTGCAAAACAGTTACGGCATTAGCCCTTGACGGCACCTGCCACCACGCCGTCGATGATGTACTTCTGACAGAGGATGTACATGATAACGATGGGGATAACGACCATCATGATGCAGGCCATCATGGGGCCGAGCTCGACGTGGCCGTAGCCGCCGCGGAAGTACTGAATCAAGATAGGAATGGTCTTGTACTTGGTGGAGTCGAGCGTAAGGTAGGGCAGCAGATAGTCGTTCCAGACCCACATGGTCTCGAGGATGCCGACCGAAAGATAGGTGGGCTTCATGATGGGAAGGACGATCTTAAAGAACACCTGGACCGGGTTGCAGCCATCAATCATGGCCGCCTCCTCGATCTCGAGCGGGATGTTCTTTACAAAACCGGCGAACATAAAGACCGCCAGGCCCGCGCCAAAGCCCAGATAGATAAAGCAGATGTTGAACGGCGTGTTAAAGCCGATGCGGTCCGCCAAATTGGACAGCGTGAACATGAGCATCTGGAACGGCACGACCATCGAGAACACAAACAGGTAATAGAAGAAGTTCGAGATCTTGTTGTTGACACGAACCACGTACCAAGCGCACATGGAGCAGCACACCAAGATCAGCACGACCGACGTGACCGTGATGATGAGCGAGTACATAAATGCCGAGGCAAAGCCCTGCTCGTTAAGGGCGTGCATGTAGTTTGCGAGGCCGTTGAACGTCTCGGGCGTGAGCAGATCGAATGCCGTGGTGGTGCTGATTGCGGTCGCTTTCTTAAAAGAATTAAGCGCAATCATGAACACGGGGTAGATCCACGCGAGCGACAGGATCGTAAAGAAAATCGAGAGCGCGCGGTTGATAACCTTATCGCGTTTCATTACTGCTGCACCTCCTTGGACCTCGTGGCCTTAAGCTGGATCATGGAGATGGCCACGACCAGGATGCAGAAGATAACCGCCTTGGCCTGACCAATGCCCTGCCATGCGATACCGGCACGCGAATAGAACGTGTTGTAGATGTTCAGGGCGAGCATCTCGGTGGAGTGCGCGGGGGCGCCGCCGGTAAGGGCGAGGTTCTGGTCGAACAGCTTAAAGCCGTTGGTGATGGACAGGAACAGGCAGATGGTGATGGTCGGCATCAGGTTAGGGATCTTAACCTTCCAAAACGTCTGCCATGCCGTAGCGCCGTCGACCTTGGCGGCCTCGATGTAGTCGGACGGAATGGACTGCAGACCAGCGATGTAGATGATCATCATGTAGCCGACCTGCTGCCACAGGGTCAGGATGATAAGGCCCCAGAAGCCAGCAGCAGAGTTAAGAGCGATGAGCTGGGCGCCCACGTTGGAGAGCAGGCAGTTGATCAGAATCTGCCAAATGTAGCCCAGCACGATGCCGCCGATCAGGTTAGGCATAAAGAAGATCGTACGGAAGATGTTGGTGCCTTTGAGCGCCTTGCGGGTGAGCGCCTGCGCAATGGCCAGGGCGATCACGTTGATGAGCACCGTCGACAGGAAGGCAAACGCCACGGTAAAGAAGAACGACGTGGAGAACTGCGGATCGGACAGCGCGCGCACGTAGTTCTCGATACCGACAAAGTGCGCGTTACTAATGATAATAAACTGGCAGAACGAGAGATAGAAGCCCTGGATAAAAGGGATCACGAACCCGATCATAAACGCCAGGCACGTGGGCAGCATAAAGAGCGGCCACCAGCGCTTGAGTGCTTTGCCCATAAAAGGGTCCTTTCAATATGCAGGGGGCGGGCAAACCAACGTCTGCCCGCCCCCTGTCGCTAATCAGATAGCTTGGGCAGCAACTGCTTACTCGGAAGCGGCCTTCTCGGTCTTCCAGCCATCGACGAAGGCGTTCTTGACGCCGTCCCACTTGCTGTTATCGGCAGCGTAGGCAATCAGAGCCTGCTTGAGGTTCTTCTTCCACTCCTCGGAGGGAATGTAGACGAAGTCCCAAGCGACGGTCTTCTTGCCGTCCTTGGCCATGGCAACGGCCTGCTGCGAGAAGACGTTGGTGGTCTCCTTGGCGCTCTTGAACGGAGCGGTCAGGCCCATCTTGTCGGCGATGATGCTGGTCGGGGTGTCAGCGGTGACGCACCAATACATGAAGTCCTCGGTGGCCTTCTGGGCATCCTCGGAAGCCTGGGAACTGACGCACCAGTAGTTCTCGCCGCCGGAGCACAGGCCCTGGTTCTCCTCGCCGTCAACACCGATGTAGATCGGCATCATGCCAATCTGATCGTCGGTCATGCCGGCCTTGACGAGGTCAGAGTAGGCCCAAGAGCCGTTCTGGTAGAAGACGGCCTTGCCGGTTGCGAACTCGTTGGTGGCGTCGTCGCCGGTCTTGGAAGCAAGCTGCGAAGGATCGCAGGTGGAGTCGGTGATGTACAGGTCGAAGATCTGCTTGTAGTTGTCGAGGAACTCACCCTTGATCTCGTCGTCCTCCTGGTTGTGCTCCTTCTCAAACTCGTAGTAGAGCGGCATGTTGGCAAGGTGGGTGGTGTAGCGCCAGCTGGAGGAGTCGTCCATGCCGGCGGAAGTGAAGGCACCCTCGACACCAAGCTCGTCCTTGCGGGCCTGGATGTCGTCGGCACAAGCCTTCAGCTTGTCGAAGGAGTTGATGTCCTCGGCCTTGTAGCCAGCCTTCTCGAGCAGCTGCTTGTTGTAAATAATGCCGAAGCTCTCCTGAACCCAGTCGATGCACACATCCTTGCCGTCGGACTGCAGAGCCAGGGAGTCGTCAATGAGCTCACCGCGGAGCTTGGTATCGGACAGGTCGGCGCAGTAATCCTTCCAGTTCTTAAGACCGGTGGGGCCGTTGACCTGGAACAGGGTCGGAGCGGAGCTCTTGGACATCTCGGACTTGAGCTTCTCCTCGTAGGTGTTGGAGGCAGCGGTCACGATCTTGACCTCGACGCCCTTCTCCTTCTTATAAGCCTTGGCGATCTCCTTCCACTCCTTGTCGACCTCGGGCTTGAATTGGAGGAAGTAGACCTCGGCAGCGTCACCAGAAGCAGAGGAGCCGGAGCCGGCAGAACCACCGCAACCCACGAGGCCCAGACCAAGAACTGCAGCCGCGGAACCAGCAAAGCCCAGGAACTGCCTTCTGCTCATTTCGTTCTTCATTACAATCCACCCTTTCACACCGTGGCGGCACCCTTTGCCGCCGCCTTCGGAGATTGGCTCGGGGACTTTGCCCCTTTTGCTGATTTGAACGATACGCTATTTGGCTAGTTGTTTGAACAAGTATTACTAGAGCGGTAGAAAAACTTCGGTGAACGGTAATTTCAACTTGATACTTGACAAGTTTTGTATAAACAATTATTTGTTATCTAATGCAGAGAAAACGCCCGGTCAAGCCGATGTACCGTCGGTTTGACCGGGCGTTTTCTCTTTGAGGCCATGAGTCTCGTCAGGCTGCGAGCTAGCCGGCTATCGCTTGGAATTGACGCGGTAATGGAAGATCTCGGGGTGTGTGCGAGTGTGCGTCACCTCAAACAAGATGCCATCCGAGGTGTACGACTGACTCTCCATGACGGCAACGCAGTTGTATTTGCCGAGGTCAAGATAGCTGCAGTCCTCATCGTTGGCGAGCTCGACACTCACCGTACGACGGCTCGCCATCACTTTGACACCGCGCTTGTGCTCCAGATAGCCGTAAATAGAATCTGCCGCGATCTCGGGAGTCAGGCCCTTGGCGATCGACGCCAAAAAACAGCCATGGTCCACTTGGCGCGCGTTGCCGTTGAGGCTTCGGACACGCACTACGCGAATCAACTCCTCGCCCACCTTAAAGCCCAGGTGACGAGAGAGTTGCTCGGTGCAAACCAGATGTTCGAAAGACTTAACGTCCGTCGATGCAACGGCATTGTTGCGCTTTGCAAACTCGCCAAACGACTCAACCTCTTCGAGTGCGCCCAACATGTCGGTTTCGCCCTTAAGCCAAATAACGCGCACGCCCTTGCCGTGTATGGGCTGCACAAACATCCCGTCGGCCAGCATGCTCAAAGCGCGGCGGACGGTATTGCGCGTGCAGCCAAATTCCGCGGTCAGCTCGGCTTCGGTTGGCAGCATCTCCTGAAACGCATAGGTCCCATTAATGATGCGCGAGCGTATTTCTCGGTAGATTCCTTCGTATATCGCTTTTGGCATTGTTTCACCTCTACATTATTCATTTCCGGCTAGGCACGATAGCATTTCTTAAAGTTGTTTAAACCGAATATCGGTGAAGCGACAGGATTTAGCCGTTGACGGTTTCTGTCATGCCCAAATCGGTTTCGCTCAAAACTGCCGGTACGACACTCGTCTGGTCCTCTACAATGAATCCATTGTTTAAACGTTTCCCCACGCGCAACGCGCCTCGATATTCGGAAGGCAGAACATGCTGCAAAAAATCCAACGCTTTGGCGGGGCAATGTTCGCGCCCGCCATGCTGTTTTCTATATCAGGCCTCATGGTCGGCGTCTCCGCTCTCGCAACGACTGCGGACATCGTCGGCGATCTCGCCGTATACGGAACCCCTTGGTACGCTTTTTGGACCATCATCCAGCGCGGCTCGTGGACGGTCTTTAAACGCCTCCCGCTCCTTTTTGCCGTAGCGCTGCCCATCGGTCTTGCCCAAAAACAACCGGCTCGTTGCTGCCTCGAGGCTCTCGTCGCCTATTTTGCCTACTGCTTCTTTTTGAGCGAGATCATTAAGCTGAGCGGAGACAATCTTGGACTTAAGTACCCGTCGTCTTTGACCTCCGCTAGCGGCATCACCATCATCGACGGCATCAAGACGCTCGACACCGGCATTATCGGCCCGCTGGCGGTATCGGCAACCGTCGTCGCCATCCATGACCGCTTCTACGATGCCAAGGTTCCCGATTGGCTCGGCACCTTCTCGGGCTCCTCGCTGGTCTACCTCATCAGCTTTTTTGCCGTGTTTGCCCTTGCCGCTATCTCGGCCGCCATCGTGCCCTCCGTATACGCAATGACCGAAACGCTGCGCCATGCACTTACGAGCGTCGGCCCCTTTGGCGTGGGCATCTTTGTGCTTTTGGAGCGAGCGCTCGAGCCCATGGGGCTGCACCACCTGCTCTACATGCCGATCTACTACGACAACCTGGTCATTAACGACGGCATCTACGCCACGTGGAGCAGCTTGCTCCCCATCCTCTCCCATAGCACGCGCCCCCTTAATGAACTTGCGCCGTGGGCCGGTTTTACCGCCACCGGCTGGGTCAAGCTCTTTGGCCTTCCCGCCATCGCAGCCGCGTTCTACTCCACCGCAAAACCAGAGCGCCGCGCCGGCCTTAAGGTCATCCTTTTGCCCGCCATCGTCGCCTCGGTGGTTTGCGGCGTTACCGAGCCACTCGAGTTTCTCTTTATGTTCACCCACCCCGGGCTCTTTTTGCTCTACGCCGTCTTATCGTCTTGCCTTGCCACAACCATGAATCTCTTTGGCATCGTCGGCATCTTCTCGGGCGGCCTCATGGAGATGGCAGCCTTCAACTTTATTCCGCTCATGCGCACGCATGCCGGTGCCTATCTTTTGGCGCTCGGTATCGGCCTTGCCTTTAGCCTCATCTTTTTTGTTAGTTTTCGAGCACTCATCTTGGTCTATGACCTTAAGACACCGGGCCGCGAGGATCATGTTGCCAATCGCGCGGCAATCGATTGTTTAACGGGAAGCGACTTTGCCAAAGAGCAATCCCCCAATGACGAGGTCGATAGTCGATCCGATCAAGATCACGTCCTCGCTGAGCGGGTAATTCAGCTTTTAGGTGGCGTTGGCAATATCGTGGGCGCAACCAACTGCGCCACGCGCCTGCGCGTCGAGGTCGCAGACCCTTCCATCGTTGCAGATAACGCGTCGTTTGTCGCGGTGGGCGCCAAGGGCCTCATCATTACGGGCAAGACCGCCCAGGTGATCATCGGCATCTCCGTTCCCCGCGTTAAAGAGCATTTTGACCAGATCATGGGCCTCGAGCCGGAATTTGTGCCCACCACCTCGGCCTCCCCTGCCGCCAGCGCAGCCCATAAGCGCGGCGCTATTTGCTTCTTCGATATCGACGGAACGCTCGCCTGGCAAGACCCCAGGCTCGCCCAAGACCTTCCCGAAGACGAGCGGGACCTCTCCCCCTATCCCAACGAGGCGGTTTCGCAGGCAATCCGCGAGTTTGTCGCCAACGGCAACATGGCCTTTATCTGCACGGGACGCACCCTGAGCTGCATCCACCCCAAACTTCTTGAGCTGCCTTGGACCGGCATCGTCTGTCTTGCGGGCGGTTACGCCGAGATCAACGGACACGCAATTCGCGATCTGTCGATGACGCCCAGTATGCTGCAGCGTCTTGCCCCCTACCTTGAGCAATCGGGCGAGGTCATCCGCTTTGAGGGCCTCAACGGCGTCGTGCGCATGAGTGCCGATGCCCCCGATGTCCCCGGATACGCGCGCACCCTGGGCGACGCAGTCACGCAGCTGCAACATTACAGTGTCTACAAGATCTTGATGTCTACATCGCTCGCCAACCACATCGCTCAAGATAAGGCACTTGAGCCGCTGCTGTGCTTTAACGAGCTCGAACTCGAGGTAACCGAAATCTCGCCCCGCGAATGCACGAAGCGCGGGGGCATCCAGTCTGTACTCGACGCCCTCGATCCCCACCACGGAACCGTATACGGCATCGGCGACGCCAGCAATGACGTCTCGCTGATGAACGCCGTCGATGTCGGTATCGCCATGGGCAATGCACCGGACTATCTCAAGGATAAGGCCGATTACGTGACCGACACCGTCGATCACGACGGTGTCGTTGCGGCGCTCGAGCATTTTAGGCTGATTTAGGCGCGCTCCATCAAACGCACGCCCGTTGTCCTAAATCGCCAAAACTGCCGCGCCAAACGCCCTAATGTGGCAATATGTTGTCTGCATATTGCATCAACGCAACCTCAGAAAGAATGCGAGAACCCGTGTCCAGTCCGTTTACCAGCTTTTTAGCCCAGCACTTTGACCAGATTAACGACTATCTGGCCACGTTCTTTGACGGACAGGCGACCTCTGCCGATATCGAGCGCTACCTGTACGCGCCGCTCTCGGCTTTTACGGCCAACGCCGGCAAGCGCCACCGCCCGCTTATCTGCATGCTCGCCGCAACCGCAGTGGGCGGTAGCTTTGAGAGCGCCCGCAGCGCCGCGGCAGCCATCGAGCATTTCCAGTCGGGCGCGCTGATCCACGACGACATCGCCGACAACGGACAGCTTCGTCGAGGCAAGCCCTGCATGCACCTTACCGAGGGCACGGGCCTTGCCATCAATTGCGGCGACCTGGCGCTCACCATGGTCACCAAGACGGTTCTCGACGACCCCACGCTGGAGTCCGACGTGAAGCTGCGCGTGCTCCACGAGCTTACCGAGATGATCGTCCGCACCATCGAGGGTCAAGCGCTCGACCTGGGTTGGGTCCGTGACGGGCGCTTTGATATCTCGGTTGATGACTACCTGGACATGGCGACGCACAAGACCGCGTTTTACAGCGGAGCCACGCCGCTTGCCGCCGGAGCCATTATCGGCGGCGGCAGCGATGAGCAAATCGAAGCGCTGCGCGCCTTTGGCCTACACACAGGCCTCGCCTTTCAGATTCAGGACGACCTGCTCAACCTTGTCGGCACTAAGGAAGCCGCCAACAAGGACTTCCGCACCGACATCACCGAGGGCAAGCGCACGCTTGTCGCCGTACACGCCCTCTCTGATGAGCGCCACCACGACGAGGTCGAGGCGATTCTTTCCTCAGGCACCGATGATCCCGCGCAGCTCGCACGCGCCGTGGAGATCTTCCAGGAGACCGGCTCCATCGATTACGCCCACACTTACGCGCTCGACCTGACCGCTAAGGCCAAAGCGGCCATCGAGAACGTTGAGCTTGATCCGCACGCACGCGAGCTGTTCCTCTCCATGGCAGATTTCTTTGTGGAGCGTCTTAACTAACGGGGGTTATAAAACCTGTCAGCAGCGTATTTAGGCACAACTTGCTACACTGTTGAGTGCATGTTTATGCATCCCTTTGCGTTGTCTATCCGACAGACGCTCAAATAGTACGAATGGTACGCCGAAAGGGGTTCGTTCATGGAACCTATTACAACGGGCATGCAAGGAGCAGCCGTCGAGGACGTGCAGTCTCGTCTCCTGCAGCTCGGCTACACGATTGATGCCGCCGAAGTCACCGACAAGTACTTTGGAGCCACCACTGAGCAGGCCGTCAGCACCTTCAGGCTCGACAGCGGCCTTGCTGCCGGTCATGCCGTCGATATCCCCTGCTGGAGCGCCCTTGTAGACGCTTCGTATAAGCTGGGCGACCGCACTCTCTATCTGCGCATGCCCAATTTCCATGGCGCCGATGTGCAGGCCCTGCAGCGCGCTCTCAACGTTTTGGGCTTTGCCTGTGGCGAAGACGACGGCTACTTTGGTCCGCATACCGAGGCCGCCCTGCAGCAGTTCCAGGAAAATGTCGGCCTGTTTGCCGACGGCATGGCCTTCCAGGACACCTACGCCTACATCAACCGCCTGCACCATGTGTGGGAGGGCAAGCCCTCGGTCACCGAAGCCGAGTCCCGCATCGGTTTTGCTCGCGCCGCCAACGTGCTCGAGCGCTTCCAGATTGCCGTTATCGGCGAGGACCCCATCGCACGCAGTGTTGCGTCGCGCATGTGGAATATCGCCACGGCAACGACCGACAACAGCGGCATGATGCTCTGCGACTCCGAGGTCCCAACCGACGTTGACCTGGTGCTCGAGATCGCAAGCGATGAGCTGCCCGCAGATGCAGCGCCGCGCGCCACGATCGCCCTCGCCGAGTGCCACAACCTGGCCCAGCGCATCCGCACTGCCAATGTCGCCGCGCAGCAGAAGCCGGCACGCATTCGCATTGAGCTCACGGGCATGACGCGCTACAACGGCACCTTCACGGCCAGCGACGCGCAGACACTCGCCGTACGCCTGCTCGATGGCGTTTGCGATGCCCTCGCAGATTAGGTAAACTAAACGAGTTGCTTTTGGGCAACACCACACATTGGGACGTAGTTCAACGGTAGAACTCCGGTTTTTGGTGCCGGCTGTTGGGGGTTCGAATCCCTCCGTCCCAGCCATTAAAATTGAGCGCCCTGAGCCCATAACGGCCCAGGGCGCTTTCTTGTGGGCATGCGGAGGGATTCGAACCCGCAAGGGTGCGGAGCTGAGGAAACGCGAAGGCGCCCCAAGCCCATTAGGACCAAGAGCGCCTAACATCAAGAAAATATCAGCCCAGTTCCGAAAAGCGAGCCGCATGCAACAACCAGGTAACCACAGGCCCCGGGAGAGCGGGGACACCGGCTTAGGTTTATCGCGAGTTCCGCACGAACAGGAGGCCACTTAACCTCGATGTTTTGGACGTGACAGCGAGAGGGGCCCTGGTATGGCAAGGTGACGTGAAACAAGGCGGCGCTGACCTTCTGGTCGCGCCGCCGAAGTTGAACGTCAGATTGCCGTGCCAGGGCCCCTCGCAGCGTCAAGAAGACCGCCGTTCGGTAGAACGGCGGAATCTAATTGTTCAGCATGCGGTCGAAGCTTCCCGAGTCGCCATCCCGATAGTCTGCGGTCATCAGAATCTCCTGCGGAATGCGCCCGCCCTCGCGCAGCACGTTGCGGAACTGCACGCGCGTAACCATGGGCAGATCCTTGATCGTCGCTGCCAGGTTCTGCGGCACACCCTGGTTGGCAGCCGCGGGCTCGCACTCTCCGCCGGCCTTCACGCGACGCTTATGCTCGGCGAGCATAGCGCGATACATGCCGGCATGCAGGCGAATCTCAACCACATTGGCATTGCGAGTCTGCTCGACGATGCGCGCGCCCTCGCGATCGATATCGCCCACGTAGTAGACGTAGTTAAAGCGATAGCCAATCTCGGCCAGATAATCGTCCAGGGCATGCGAGACGCTCGCTTTGCAGCCGCCGCCAAAAATCACGCCGCCCACTTTGATGCCAAAGAGCTTGGCATGTTTGCGTCCGCGCAGGAGCTTGACGATCTCGTCATAGGTATCCAGGTTCTCGACCATAATGAACGGCTTGTCGGCACCCAGCGTAAAGAAGCCCGTAAAGTGCACGGGGCGATTGGGGGCGACCTTGATCGCCTGCATGCTGATGCCCTTTTCGGTCATACGTCTGATCAGGCGCTCACCGTGCTTGCCGTCAAAAGCCTTCTCGTCGTTAAAGATCTGGTAGGCACGCTGGCGGCGCGAGGCAACCGGCGTATCGGCACCTCGGTTCTGCTCGATCCAAGCCTGGATGATTGCGATTTCCTCGGCAATCTTGCGGTTGGACATCTCGTTGTGCTGAGTGCGCTGCGGAGCCTTTTTGCCGTCCTTGCCCTCAACCTTTACGATCTGTGTCTGCTGCTCCTTGATCTTAGAGAGCGCCGTAGGCGTAGGGACAACTTTGAGCAGCTGCCTGCCTAAAACGCGGGCAAGGGCAAACGCCGAGACCTCGCCGTGGACTGCCGACTTGGGCTGCTGGGCAGCAGTATCTACTGCGGCAGACTCCGGCTTCTTCTGAGACTTGCGCTTAGAATCGCCTTGGGGATTGCGCTCGCGCTTCGGCATAGACGCCTGCTTCTGCGGACGATCGGACTTGCTCTCCTTCGCTGACTGGCGCTTAGGCTGCCCCGAAGAAACCTCGGCCTTCGCATCCTCGTTCTGCGGCGTGGTCTTCTCGGTTGCAGTCTCGGCATGGGAACTGCGGCCCCCACGATGGCGACGGCGGCGAGGCTTGCTCGACGCGCCCTGCTCCGTCTGCTCATCAGTAGGCTGCTGGCCCTTGGCCTCGGCATCAACCTCAAGCTGCGGCTCAACAGGCTTTTGCTCGCGAGCCACCGGCTCAACGGCCTTCTCGTCCTTCTCGCCCTGAGTGGTCGAAGCCGGTTCGCTCTTCTCCTGACGCCTTACGGGATACGCGCGCCCCGCAAAACCACGTCCGGGACGGCATGAACCCGGAGCCTTCTTGACCGGTTCATCGGACGCGTCAGCAGCCTCGACGGAATCCTGGACCTCGCATGCAATACCTCGCTGCTCGGCCTTAAAGTGGGCACCGCGGCGACGCTTGGGCTCCTGGATCTCAGCATGTTCTTGAGTGCGAGTCGGCTCCTGCATCCCGACGGGCTTTTCCTCGACGGCCTCGGCATCCGTCTCGCCCTTTTGAGCAACGGCGCGACGGAAGCGCTCCTGCTGGGCGCGGCGCTGCGCATCGCGCTTGCCACCCCCGCCAAAACCGCCGCGTCCTGCCTTGGCCGTAAAGGCACGCACGACGTTCTCATCGAGCAACTCATCGGTATCGACATGCCCACGCGGAGCAACTTCTTCCACAGCAGGCACGTCAGCGAAATCGTCGACGACAAAATCTTCGACGGACTCGGCAGGCTGCTCCTGGGCATCGCGGATCTCGGCATTGATGGTATAGAACGCCGGGCGCCCGTTAATGCCGCTACCCTCGATCTTGGTCACGATATTTGCCGCGATAAGCTCATCGCGCATCGCCTTGGTGTCGCACTCTTTATCGACGGAGCGGAAAATCTGCGCCAGCGCACTCGACTTAATCTTGAGCGCCTTGCGGCAAAGCAGGTCGTAGGCAACCAGCTTGGCACGCTCAGCAGAAAGCGACGTCTGGCTGCTCAGACGTTCAGCCAGGGCATCGACATTATTTTGGTTATCGGAATATACCGTCTTGGCCACGGGGCCCCTTTCATATGTACACATATACGTCTATATGGTACAACGCGCGCCCTTATCCACGCAAAACATCTGCGAGAACACTCGAGCGTCACCCGCTTTCGCATGAAAAAAAGACCGAGCCCGCGAAGTCGCGGACCCGATCTTTCCGAGTCATATGGATGGAACGGTTAGTCCATCAAGCTGACTAGGCCTTGGCGGCCTCGGCGTCAGCGGGAGCCTCGGCGGCAGCGGCGCGACCGTACTCGGCCTTGCCCATCTCGGACCACTCGGGCTCCTCATCAGGCATGGAGCCAGCCTCCTTGCCGAAGAACTCCTTGAGGCAGTTGACGGCGACGATGAGGCCCAGGACCATCAGCAGGACGGCAAAGACGAGCTGCAGGCCCTTGGTGGCGGCGACGGAGACGGCGGCCGTGGTGGCGGTAGCCGGGATGGTGCCGAAGAAGCCGTAAGCCTGGACGGCGGCCATGCAGCCCATGGCGCTCTGGACCAGCGAGGTGAAGGTGCAGCAGAGCAGGAAGGCGACGGGCACGTAGAGCATCCAGCCCTTGCGGCCGGTGCACTTGCAGAACACGGCGAGGGTGATCATGGTCATGCCGCCGAGCAGCTGGTTGGAAGCGCCAAAGAGCGGCCAGATGTTGGCATAGCCACCAAAAGCGAGGGCGAGACCAGGAAGCAGGGTAACGACCGTGGCGAACCAGGGGTTGCCGAGGACCTTCATGTAGCCGGCCTTGGACTCGATGGCCAGAGCATCGTTGGTCTGGGCAAAGAACTCGGAGAACGAGGTGCGGGCGATGCGGGCGACGGCGTCGAGCGAGGTCAGGGCCAGAGCGGAGACGTTCATGGTCATGAAGACGGTAGCGAGCGTGCCGTCAACACCGAAGGCCTGCATACCGCGGGAGATGCCAGCGGCGAAGATCTGGAACGGGGTGGAAGCGACACCGGCGTTGAGGGCGCCCGTACCGGCGGTGTTCATATCGGAGAACATGATGCCGGCAACGATGATGGCAAGGATGCCGACGAAGGACTCGACGATCATTGCGCCGTAACCGACCTTGACGGCGTCCTGCTCCTTCTCGACCTGCTTGGAAGAGGTGCCGGAAGAAACGAGGCTGTGGAAACCGGAGAGAGCACCGCAAGCGACGGAGACGAACAGGACCGGGAACATCATGCCGGAGGCAGTGGAGAAGCCGGTGAAGACCGGAGCGGTGATAGTGGCCTGACCGTTGACGCCCAGGACGACGATGCCGAGAACAGCACAGACGATCATGACGATCATCATGATCGAAGTGAGGTAGTCACGCGGGGTCTTGAGCATCTGGATGGGCATAGCGCCAGCGAAGACTAGGTAGACCATGACGACGGCGAACCACTGGAACTTATCCAGGTAGACCGGGAACTGCATACCGACGGCGAACATGAGAACCATGAGGACCACGCCGGTGACGAACTCGGCAGCACCGGTAAGGTTGAACTTCTTCTGGGCCCAACCAAAGGCGATAGCGACGAAGGTGAACAGGATGGAGATGGTACCAGCGCAGCCGGCGGCATAGGACTTAGTGAAGTCGATGGCACCGGTAGCAGCACCAGAAGCGTCAACGGCCGGGGTGAACATGAACGTCTTGCAAACCATGTCGGTGAAGGCGGCGATGACGATGATGCAGAACAGCCAGCAGAACAGCAGGAACAGGCGACGGCCGGTCTTGCCGATGTACTTCTCGATGAGCTGAGCGAGTGACTTGCCGTTGTTCTTCATCGAAGCGTACAGGGCACCAAAGTCGTGGACGGCACCAAAGAAGATGCCGCCGACGAGGACCCAGAGCACGACGGGCAGCCAGCCAAAGGCCATGGCGACGATCGTACCCGTGACAGGGCCAGCACCGCAGATCGAGCTGAACTGGTGCGAGAACGCGGTGAAGGCGGAGACGGGCGAGAAGCTCTTGCCGTCCTTCATGCGCTTGGCCGGCGTGAGGGCCTCTTTGTCAACGCCCCACTTGTTGGCCAGCCAGCGGCCATAGCCCAGATAGCCGCAGGCGAGCACCGCCGCGGCCACAACCATGAGCAAAACTCCGTTCATTACATTTCCTCCTCTAAAAAGAACTTCCTAGACATAAAAAATGAGGGCCGTCGGTTGCGCTCGACGGCCCTCATCTTCATCAGCCGCCCGTTATCGTACGGGCTAGCTGTATGTGCTAACCCGCATCAGATAATTACTACGCTGATAATGTTTAGCTGATGCGTGAACATGTCTAAGAAATCCTCTTCAATCATGATGTGAACGATCCATGCGTGTTCACATCCCCCAGTGGTTGAAAAGGAGTATGAAACTTTAGTTACCTAAAGTCAACGCAAATATGTAATGAATTTTCAACTTTTTTTGAATTTCTCGGTACAAAACGCCATTGACCTCGGACTTTACCCCACGACAGTTTTTGCATGAGAGATGCCCCTGAGAGCCGCGGGAGCCGGGCGGCGCATATGAACTTTCCTGCTCTACAGTCCTGCGCAAGACGAAGGCCACATTAAGTGCTTTCCTTTGCGTGCGGAACTCGCGATATAGTTCATATGCGCCGCCCGGCTCCCGCGGCTCTCAGGGGCTCCCATCCCAAATGCGGAGCAAAGCTCCGCACACCATCTTTTTCTTTCAGCTAAAGCACGCCGGAAATTCGACGCTAGCTTGTTAACCTTGCTGGACATTGTCGACGCCGAACCAACTCAGAAGCTATATCGATACAGAAAGGTCCCCGGACGGAGGGGCCGGATATAAGGTTTATCGCGAGTTCCGCACGCAAAGAAGGCCACTTAATGTGGCCTTCGTCTTGCGCAGGACTGTAGAGCAGGAAACCTTATATCCGGCCCCTCCGTCCGGGGACCTTTCTGTATCGATATAGCTTCTGAGTTGGTTCGGCGTCGACAATG
>DBFBEA010000108.1:0-25552 GCA_048248475.1 Collinsella sp.
GATCATGATGCGGCTGCAGATCTGCTCGACTTCCTCCATGTAATGGCTGGTATACACCACCGTGGCGCCCTCGTCGCGCAGGCGGCAGATGCCCTCCAGGATGGCGTTGCGGCTCTGCGGGTCGACCGCCACCGTGGGCTCGTCAAAAAAGATGAGCTCGGGCTTGTGCGCGATGCCGCAGGCGATGTTGAGGCGTCGCGCCAGGCCGCCCGAGAGCTTGCCGGGGCGGAACTTGGCAAAGTCGCCCAGGCCGACAAAGTCGATGGCCTCGTCGACCAGCGCGCGGCGGCGCTTGCGGTCGTTGACGTAGAGGCTGCAGAAATAGTCGATGTTCTCGCGCACCGTAAGCTCGTCGAACACCGCCACCTGCTGCGGCACCACGCCGATGCGGCGCTTGAGGTCGTAGCGGGCGGGCGTCATGGGCTCGCCGAACAGTTCGATGGTGCCCTTGTCGTAGGCGAGCAGCTGCAGGATGCAGTTGATGGACGTGGTCTTGCCCGAGCCGTTGGGGCCCAGCAGGCCAAAGATCTCGCCGGGGGCGATGCTCAGGTTAAAGTGGTCGAGCGCAATAAGATCGTCGTAGCGCTTGACGAGGTTTTCGACGTGGACGATGTCTGTCATGAGGCGGCCCTTCTGTTGATTGCGGCCCGGTACGATTGCATCATCGCAGGAGCTGCCGACGCGCACCAGTGAGCTTTGTCACGAGTGCGAGGGGGCAGAGGTGAAACCCCCGCTCGCGCGAGCGATCGACGCCGCTTTGCCGCGCGGGAGGAATGTCACGGTTGCGCAGGCAGCCCCTCCACCGCGCGCGCCTTCGCGTACAATACCCGTATGAACAGGCTTTTCGACAAATCGATCGTGCTGGCGTGCTGTATTGCGGCCGCCATGGGTCTTGCCGTGGACGCTCGCCTGGTCGCGGCGTTTTGCCTTGGCGTTATTGCCACCTCGCTGGCCGAGGTCGTACAGGGAAACCGCGCCCGCCGTGTGAGCGAGGCCGCGAGCTACGCCTGCATCATCGCGGCTGTCTTCGTGCCGCCGTTTGTGCCGTTTGCGCCTCTCGCTCTCTATGACATCGCGCGACGCGTTCGCCGTGAACGAATCTGGCCCGCGCTGGCGATTGGCGCCGTGTTTGTCTGCGCGCTTGTCGCGGACCTTCGTGGTGGCGTGCTCACCACCCGAACGCTGCTGTTAACCGCCATCCTTTCGGTCGCCGCCACGTTGCTGTCGCTGCGCACCGCGCAGCTGGAGCGCGAACAGGAACGCATGCGTCGCACCCGCGACAAGCTGCAAGAACGCGCCCTGGCACTCGAGGCACGCAACCGCGACCTCGCCGACCGCCAGGACTACGAAGTCGAGCTCGCGACACTCGCCGAACGCGCCCGTATCGCGCGCGAGATCCACGATAACGTGGGCCACCAGCTCACGCGCGCTTCGCTTCAAGCCGAGGCCCTGCGCGTGGTCCATGCCGATGAGCCCGGCGTCGCCGCCGATTTCGCCGACGTCAAACGCACGGTTGACGAGGCGCTCCAGCTCGTGCGCGCCAGCGTCCACGCGCTCAACGACAATGCAACTGACCTCTCCGTGCAGCTCGAGCGCATCGTTGAAGGCGCACGCTCGGACAGCGGTCCGCAGATTGAGCTTGAGGTTTTGGCCGAGCATGCGCCCGCCAACGTCGCCAACTGCTTTGCGGCGGTGCTGCGCGAGGCGCTTTCCAACGCCATGCGCCACGCTTGCGCCCAAACCGTCACCGTACGATGCATGGAACATCCGTCGTTTTACCAGCTTGTCGTTACCGACGATGGCGCGGGCGGGGTCCAAGCAAGCGGCCGCGGCGCTGCGGAGGGCATGGGGCTCGCCTCCATGCGCGAGCGCGTCGAGGCGCTTGGCGGCACCTTCACCGCCGGCCCGCGCGCCGGCACCGGCGGCTGGCGTGTGTTTGTCACCGTTCCCAAACAGCAAGGAGATGAGGGCCGATGAGGCTCATCGTTGTCGACGACGACCGCTTGGTGGTCGATTCGCTCAAGATTATCTTGGGCGCCCAGCCGCAGATCGAAGTGGTGGGCACCGGTGCCAACGGCAACGATGCGGTGGCGCTCTACGCCGAGCACGCACCCGATATTGCGCTGCTCGACATCCAGATGCCGGGACGCGACGGCCTTTCGGCCGCGCGCGAGATCCTTGAGCACGACCCTGCGGCGCGCGTGGTGTTTCTGACGACGTTCTCGGATGACGAGTACATTGTGTCGGCGCTCAAGCTGGGCGCCCGCGGCTACCTGATCAAGACCGATGTCGCTGCCATTCCGCCGGCGTTGGCGCAGGTCATGGACGGCAAACGCGTGCTCGAGGGCAAGGCGATCGAAGATATCAACTTTGATGGGGCGGACGTCGAGGCCGGCGCGACCCGCCGGCCCGCCGCCTTTGCCGGCCTGACCGACCGCGAGTTCGAAGTCGCCGAGCTCATCGCCCGCGGCCTCGACAACAAGGAGATCGCTGCCACCGCCTATATGGGCGAAGGCACCGTGCGCAACCACATCAGCTCAATCCTAGCCAAAATGGGGCTACGCAACCGCACCCAAATCGCCATCGCCTACCTGCGAGGGTAATTACCCAACGACCGACCACCCCGGCATAGCAAAATGGCTACCACCGATTTAATACCATTTCAAAACTATGCCGATTTACTACGATGAATCGTCCACCTTCGACCACGGCAAATTGCACGCTTGCAAAACCGCAGGTAGAACGCTTGCAATATTTAGAAAAATGCAGTCATGGTCGGGAATGTCGAATTCATCGTAGTAAACCGACATAGTTTTGTTCGGGCGGCCCTGCACGAGTACCTCCGCAAGCCTCGCGGGACCAAAATGATCCGTTTTCTTCCGCCGCGGAGATCGGCTGACGGCGCCCGCCACGAAATCGGCCCATCTACTACGTTTGACTCGATACCCCTGACCATACCTTCGTTTTGAACAAAACCGCAGGCGTTCTACCTGCGGTTTTGTTTTCGCGTTTTTTGGCATGGTTGGGGGTAAGGGGCTAAACGTAGTAGATGGGCCGGTTTCGTGGCGCGCCCTCCTCCCCAACGCACAAAAGCGCCACCACGGAGGAGGGAGATGCCTCCGTGGCGGCTGGGGGTAGGAGTAGGTCGGGATTTAGCCCTGCCGGCCGCCCGGGGCCTTTTGGCCCCGGGCGCTGTCGACGTGCCTAGCGCTTACGGATACCCCAGACCAGGGCTCCGACGCCGGCCATGGCGATGACAAATGTCATAGGCAGAGCGGCGGCCTGCTGGTCACCCGTGGTGGGCAGGAAACCCTTGACCGTCTTGACGATATTCGTCACAGTCTTGGGCGTGCCGGGATCGGGCGTCGGCACGGGCGTCTCGGGCTTCTTGTACGTGTTGTTGAACACGATACCCTCGACGCTCTTGTCGCCCTTGGTAAAGGCGACGTTCGCCTTGAGGTTGCCCTCGCCGTCATCGACCACGTTGACGGTCACGGTAAAGACGGACTTGTCGTAGGTCATACCGACCTCGTCGCCCTTGACCTCGCTGATGGTGTAGACGTGCGTACCGGGCTCGTCGTACTCAAACTTGTCGAAGCTGATCTTACCGTCGGCATCGTTGGTGACGGTGGACTCGATGCCCTCGCCAACGAGCTTAAAGCTGAACTCGTCCTTCTTGAGCTCGCGTCCCTCGAGCACCTTGATGGCACCGATGGAGACTTGGGTGGGCATGGCGTGATACTTGTTGGTAAAACCAGCCGACTCGGTGGTTCCCTCGAGCTTGTGCGTCACGGCCAGCGTGCCATCGCCGTTGTCAGAGACGGTGGCCGCGACGGTGTAGGTCGTACCGTCATAGGTGACGCCCTTGTACAGGCCGAGCGCATTGGGGCAAGCCTCGCGCAGCGTGTACGTGTGCGTGCCGGGCGCCTCGTAGCGGATCGGGCTCAGTGTCACAGTGCCGTTGGCGTCGTTGGTGCCGCTTGCGACAACCACGTCGTCCTCGAGCAGATCAAACGTGAACTCGCCGACTGCAAGGTCGCGTCCGGTCAGACGCTTGACCGTCTTGACCTGATCGGTCACGGACGAATCGGTAGGCGTTACGCTGTAGATGTTGGTGAACGTGAAGGCAGCACCGTCGTCGCCTTCGCGCTTGACGCTCAGATGTCCGGCGCCGTCGTCAGTCACGGTATAGGAAACCTTGCGCGTGGCGTTGGCATCGTTGGTCACGCCAGGGGCGCTGCCGGTCTCGGTCACCGTATAGGCAAAGGTGTGCGAGCGCGGAGCGGTGGGGGCCGCAGGCTCGGACTCGTCGCTGGGCTCATCGGCGTTGGTATCAACGTCGGCGTCGGCCTCTTCAGCCTCTGCCTCGTCGGCCTCGACCTCGTCAGCTTCGTCTGCCTCGGCCCTATCGGTTGCATCGTCCGTCACGCCCAGGGCGCGGTTGAGGTCCTCGAGCGTAAAGTGGATCTTGCCAAAGTCCACGTTACCGGCTGCGTCGTTGGTTACGGTCGTGCGCTCGGGCATCGGGGCACCTGCCTCGTCGGCGGTCACGGTAAAGGTGAACTTACCCGTGATGTCGGCCGGGGTCAGGCCCTCGGCAACCTGGAGCTTCTTAGTACCGGTGAGCGCGGCATCCACGGCGTCGGCGCCGTAGGCGTTCTCGAACAAGGGCTCGACGCCGCCGTAGTCGACCGTCGCCGTCAGGGTACCGTCACCGTTGTCGACGACGATAACCTTAAAGCCAAAGCTCCACGTTGTAGCGGAAACGCCATTTGGCAGCCCGAATAAATCTTCGTAGGCCGTGTAGTTAATGGTCCAGGCAAGCTTGCCGTCCTTATCGGTACGATGGGCAAGCCCAGCAGACTCAAGATCGGCAAGCATCTTGGTGTCGTAGTGCAGAGCATCAAAGCTCACGTGCCCGCCGATATTGGGCTTGAGATTTTCATAACCCACAAGCTCACCCTGATAGGCGATACCGAACCAGAACTCGCCGTCGACCATCGGGCGACCGGTCAGGGTCTTGGCGGCAACGACCTGAGCAGCGGTGCCACCAGGCGTGTTGGTCGTAGCGCTATAGCTGTTGACGAACGGAACCACGGCGCTCTCGACCGCAGCCGCGCCGGTCTTGTACTCGGTCACCAGCGTGCCCTCGGAACCGCCGGAGACGGTCGTCGTGGCGGTGAGCGTACCGGCGGTGTCGTCGGCGATGGCGATCGTCACGGTGCGGACAGCGTCGTCGTAGGTGTAACCCGGCTGGCCGTCGTTCTTCTCGGCCACGGTGTACGTAAAGGTCTTGCCGGCATCAGCCTGCGTAAATTTGGCCTCATGGCCCGCCAGGATGTCAATCTGACCGACCGTTCCCTCTATCGTTGCAGGGGACTCGAAGTTGTTGGCCCCGGGAAGCAGGCCAAGTGCGCGAGCCGAATCATCGTCGGCGGGCGTCACGGTAAAGGTGAACTGGCCCTCGGTCATGGGACGTCCGTAGAGGGTCTTGCTGAGCTTGAGGCCGCCGGCCGCGGCGTAATCGAGCTCAGTGCGGTACGTGTTGGTATAGCGTCCGTTTTCCTTCTTGGTGACGTTTGCGGTCAGGTTGCCCTCGCTGTCCTCGGTCACGGTCACTTCGGCGGTTGCGACATGCGCGTCATACGTCATGCCGACCGTGCTGCCCGCGTTCTCGCGAATCTCGTACTTATAGGTTCCGGCGGCAGCGTAGTGAATCTTGCCGAACTTGATGGCGGCAATGCCGTCCTCCGCGTCCCCCTTGCTCACGGTTACGGTTGCGGGATCGGGCAGTGGGACGCCCTCGGGAGCGGTGATGGTAAAGCTAAACTCGTCCCCATCCGTCCAGTCGCGGCCGTCAATAGCCTTGCTCAGGCCAAAGTCGAGCTCCGCATCGAGCGGGGTCACGCTGTAGGTGTTCTTGAACTCGGCAGGCTCGGTGCCCTTCAGAACATGTGTGACACTGAGCGTACCGTCGCCATTGTCCGTGATGGTGGTCTCGATGGCGTACTTGGCGTCACTGTAGGTGATGCCCTTGCTGGTGGTTCCGCCGTTGACCTCGCGCAGCGTGTAGGTGTGCTTGCCGGGCTTGTCGTAGGCAATCTTGTCCATGGCAATCGTGCCGTCAGCAGCGTTGGTACCCTTGGCGACGACCTTGTCGCCCTCGACCAGCTCAAAGGAGAACTCGCCGGCAGCAAGCTCACGCCCGGTCAGAACCTTGTTCGCGGTAATCTGGTCGGTGACGCTCGTCTCGACAGGCGTCGCGCTGTAGGTATTGGTGAACGTAAATGCCGCGTTGCCGTCCGGCTTGCGGGACACGCTCAAATTGCCCTTGCCGTCATCGGTCACGGTGAAGGAAACCTCGCGCGACGGCTTGGCGTCGTTGGTCACGCCAGCGACCTCGCCGGACTCGGTCACGGTGTAGGTAAAGGTGTGCTCGCGCTTCTCGGGCTTCTCGCCCAGAGCCCTGTTAAGGTCGTCGAGCGTAAAGGTGATCTTGCCAAAGTCGACCTTGCCCTTGGCATCATTGGTCACGCTCGCGTTCGCGGGCATGGGTGCGCCCTCTTCACCGGTCACGGTAAAGGTGAACTTGCCGTTGATGTCGACCGGCATCAAGCCGTCGGCGACCTGCAGGTTCTTAATGCCCACAAGCGATGCCTCGGTAGCATTCGTGGTGTAGGCGTTCTTGAACTCGATGCTCTTGACGTCCTTGGCGTCCTTCAGCTCGTGCGTGGCAACCAGCTGGCCCTTGCCGTTATCGCTGATGGTCGTCACGATGGTGTAGGTCGTATCGTCATAGGTGATGCCGCCAGCGTCGCCCTTGACCTCGCGCAGCATGTAGATGTGCTGGCCGATCTCGGTGTACTTGATGGCGCTGAACGTCACCTTGCCGTCGGCGCCGTTCGCAACGGTCTCGATAAGCTCAGAGTCCTCGCCCTTAACCTCGCGCAGCTCAAAACTGAACTCACCGGCCGTAAGGTCGCGCCCGGTCAGAGACTTGGTCACGTCAATCTTGTCGGTAACGCTGGACTCAACAGGATCCGCAGCGTAGACGTTCTTGAACTCGGTCACTTCGGCTTCACTCCAGGCCACCTTCACAGCGGCGCTGAGCTCACCCTTCTTGTTGGGCGTCACCGTCACGGTGATCTCCGCGACGCTACCGCTGTAGGCAATGCCGTCAATCGTGGTCCCGGCGTGCTTTTCGCTAACCTTGTAGACGTACGTGCCAGGCTCGGTGTATTCAATCGTGCCGAAGTCGATGGCAGCCTTGCCCTTGTCGTCCAGGTCGGCCCCGTGCACGATCGCAGTCGTAGTCGCAGGCATCGGAGCATTGCCCTCGGACGTCAGCCCAAACTCAAACGTGTCCGTATCCGTCCAAGCGCGGCCCTCGAGCACCTTGGTTAGACCAAAGCTGGCCTTGGTGTTCACCATTGCCGGCATCATGTCATACGCAAAGCTGATCTTGCCGTTGTTGCCCAGGTAGGAATTGACATGCGTCGCGGTCGCCTTGGCGGACACGTTGTTCCACTTGGGGTTGAGAACGTCGGTCGCGGTACCAGTGTTGTTGCCGCCCACGCTCTTCTTGGTGGTATGGAGTTCGTCGATAAAGGCCAGACGCGCGGTTCCCACGCTAAACGAAAGGTTGCCGTCCTCGTCGGCAACAATAGCGCCGTCAAACTTCGCAGCGTCGCCGCCGATAAACTCGATGACGGCAGAGGCGGGCTTGGCCTCGCCGTTTTCGCCCTGCTCCTCAAACTCATCCTTGTAGTAATAGGTGCCGGTTTCTGCCAGTGAATTCTTTGCAGGCTGTGTGCAGTCCTTGTCCGTGTAAATGGGAGTCTGCTTCTGGAAGTAGTAGTAGCGGTTGGTGTCGGCCGGCTCAAAGGTCGCAACCGTTTCGCCCAACGCACCACCGCTCCACTTGTTCGCAAAGAAGTTCACGGTCTTGGTGCCGTCAACGACGGTCGTATTATGCTCGATGTAATCCTTGAGCCCCGCTACCTTCTCGGGCGTAAACAGGTTGTCGAGTGCGACCTTCTTCACGCTCGAGGCATACTTCACCTGGATGGGCTTAACGGTATCGACCGAAAGCTTGCCGTCTACGGTCTTAAAGTGACTCAGCGGAATCAACGACGCGGGAATGTTGACCGTTACGATATCGCCCTTCTGGGGATTGTCGTCGCCGGCACGCTGCGCGGTAATGAGCAGGTCTTTTGCCTTGCCATCGAACTCGTACGTATCGGTATTGGTCTCTTTGTTGACCGTCTTGCTCGCCTTGGTAAACGGCGTGCCGTTGATGACGACCTCGGTGAAGCTGTCGACCTGCATAAAGTCGCCCAGCTCGTCGGTAAACGTGATGTAGCCGGACTTGGTCTCGTCGTAGCCCTTATGGATTTCGGTCGGATAAGGCGCCTCCGATGTGATGGCCTGCGAGATGTCGTCGAAAACCTTCTTGAGTTCTTCTGCATTGGTCGCCGACTTGTAGTAGTCGGCGTTTTCCGCGCGTGCACCATGAGTATCCCATGCCGTGGCATTGGGATAGTTGCTCGAAACGGCCTGCATGAACTTGTTCTCTTTTTGGCTTTTTCCCGAATCCTGGATACCAGCGCTGGGATCCGCGCCATCAAAGATGCCGATAGTATAAACGGTGGCCTTGCTGTCCTTCATGTTCTTGGCAGCCGCCACGGCAGCGTTAGCAACCGTAGGATCAAACTTGTCAATTTTCGTTGGCGTGCCGTCGGTAAAGAACACAACAATCTTCTTGGCGTCCGCGCGACCAGAAGTGATACCCTCTGCCAGCTGCAGACCATTGTCGGCGCGCGTTGCACCAGCGGGTGTAATCTGGGCAATCCTATGCTTAAGAGCTTTCACGTTGCCGCCGGAGCAATCGGTCAGGTCTTTCATAACCTGTGTGTAATTGTAGGTGTATCCTCCGTCACGATACGTCTCGTTGCCGATATTGTTGGACGTCTTGCCCGCAAACTTAACGATAGCAACCTTATGCTGCCTATCCACGCCCTCGATGCCCTCGTTTTGTTTGGCAATGGCGTCGATGAAGCTGCTGGCAGCGCTCTCCAGCGCATCGATGCGCCTGGTGGGATCTCCACCGCCCATCTCATGATCCATCGAGCCAGAGGCATCCAGCACCATCACGATGTCGAGCGGCGTGGTAACCGTCACGGTTGAATTAGACGTCGAGGACATCGCCGAAAGCGTGGTCAAAAAGTCCGACTCTTCGTTTTCCTCGGTTGCCTTGACCGTCTTGTCGGTCCAGATTCGACCGACGTTTTGGGTCGTTACCTTATTGCCACCGTGGCCTGCCGCCCAGATTTCCCAGCGACCGCTGGTGTCGGGGTCGGCGACCTTTCCGGTCATTATCGGTCCGTCCATTCCTGTGCTGGACCTGGCGTTGGCCTCGGGCAGCATGGCGAATGCTGCGGCTGGCAACACCAGCACTACGGCCAGTATCACCGCCAAGAGACCCCTCGTGTACTTACCCATCGTGTCTCCCTTCTCGCGGTCTCAGACCTTGCATCAGCCTAAAGTTACGAAATGAGACACAATTAGGGCAGGTGACACACGTTCCAGATTTGATTTTGGGCGTGAGACAAATGTCTCACCAAAGTTGAGACACGAGAGTTTTCGCAGGAAAACGGATGCGACTCGGAGCCAACAGGTCAAAATGATCCGTTTTCCTCCGTCCCCGGGGGATCAGTTGGTAACGCTCGCCACGAAATCGGGCCATCTACTACGTTTGACTCGATACCCCCGACCATAGCCGCTTTTCATGAAAAACCGCAAGCGTTCTACCTGCGGTTTTCATTTCGCATTACTTGACGTGGTCGAGGGCTGCCGCCTAAACGTAGTAGATAGGCCCATTTCGTGGCAGACGGGTCACGCGGCAGCCCTCGTGAGGCAAAAATGATCCGTTTCCCTCTGTCCACGGGAGATCAAGTGCTGTTACGAATATGGTGTCATTTCAAAACTATGCCGGTTTACTACGATAAAAACGAGATTCCCGACCACGCGTGATTTTTTCGCAAAACTACAAGCCGTCTACCTGCGGTTTTGATTTTGCCAAATGCGGTGTGGTTGGAGGTGGGCGATTTATCGTAGTAATCCGGCATAGTTTTGTTCGCGACGGCACAACCGCGCGTTTAAGCGCGGGGCCGGTGGGGCAAAATTGCCCCACCGGCCCCTATTCCAGTTCTATCCCAGCGTTACTCCGGCTTGGTTTCTACTGTGGGAGTCTTGTCCGCTGCGACTGGGGTGCGGGCGGTGTCCATAGTCAGGCAGTGTTTGGGGCAGCTCTCGATGCACTCGCCGCACACCACGCAAGCGTACGGATCAATCGACCAGGTACCACCCTTGCGATCGACCGCAAGCGCGCCCGCCGGGCAACGGCGCGCGCACATGCCGCAGCAGATGCACACGTCCATGTCGTTGACGATGTGCCCGCGCAGGCGCTTGGGCGCCGCGAGCTTCTCCTGCGGATAGCACACCGTGACCGGCTGCTTGACCATGGAACCCAAGGCTGTCTTGGCAAATGTCAGCAAACTCATGCCGTGCCTACCTTTCCGTGCAGCTAATGCAGGGGTCGATGGTCAGGATAATCATGGGCACGTTGGCAAGGAGCACGCCCTGCAGCGCATGCGTCAGACCCGCCAGGTTTTGCGACGTCGGCGTCCGCACGCGGAAGCGGTCCAAGTTCTTGGTGCCGTTACCGCGCACATAGTAATACGCCTCGCCGCGCGGCTGCTCAATCACAGCCTCGCCACGCGCGCCGTCGGCCGGCGTGAGCTTGGTGCGCCCGCCGATGCCGTCGTGCGGAATCTTGCCGACAAGCTCCTTGATGATGTCCATGGCCTGCGTGACCTCGGCACAACGCACCTGGCAGCGGGCATAGCAATCGCCATCGGTGGCAACAATCGGCTCAAACGCAGCCAGATCCGCATAGGCGCCGTCACCGAACATGCGCACGTCGTAATCCACGCCCGAGGCGCGCCCAAACGGGCCGACCATCGAAAGCTCCAGCGCGTCCTTCTTGCTGATCACGCCCACGCCATGCAGGCGCTCGCCGCAGCTATTGTCGTCCAAAAACGTATGCACCAGGGCCTCGTAGTCGGGGCGCATGGCATCGAGCGTCTGGACAATGCCGGCCAGCTCGGAGTCCTCGATATCGTGCTTAAGGCCGCCGATCTCGTTAATCGAAAGGATCACGCGGCCGCCGCAGGTGCTCTCAAAAATCTTGAGAATCTGCTCGCGCAGCGTCCACGAACGATAGAACAGCGCCTCGAAGCCAAAGGCATCGGCGAGCAGGCCCAGCCACAGCAGATGCGAGTGAATGCGCGAAAGCTCGTGCAAAATGGTGCGGATATACTGCACGCGGCCGGGCACCTCGATGTCGAGCATGCGCTCGCAGGCGCTGGCATAGCCGTAGCTATGGCCCACGGCGCAGATGCCGCAGATGCGCTCGGCGATGTACCCAAACTGATGCATATCGCGCTTTTCGGTGAGCTTCTCGAGTCCGCGGTGCACAAAGCCAATCTGCGGAATTGCCTCGATGACGCGGTCGTCCTCGATCACCAGGTCCAGATGAAGCGGCTCGGGCAGCACCGGGTGCTGCGGGCCAAACGGAATAACGGAGCGATGTGCCATGGACCTTACGCCTCCTTGTTCTGCTTGTCGCGGGCGGCCTTGGCGGCAAGCGCCGCGCGGACCTTGGCCGCTTTCTCGGGATCCATGGCGGCGAGCTTTGCTTCCAGCTCGGCGGCTTTGAGCGCCGCCTTCGCAGCAGCCTCATCGTGCTGAGCATCGGAGCCGGCAGCCGCAGCGGGCTGAGCGGCAGCAGCGCTCGCAGCATCGCCGGCACCTGCGGCGCCCTCCCCTGCAGCAGCAGCGGCAGCGGCCTTCTCGGCTGCGGCCTTGCGCGCCTTGGCCTCGGCAGCGGCACGGACCTTCATGGCCTTCTCGCGCGCAGCCTTCACCTCGGGCGTAATAACGCTCATGGGCTCGGCAGTCGAAACCTGGTAGAAAAAGCCCTTAAAGTCGATCTGCATGTCGGTGATGGCAAGACCAAATAGGTCGTGCGCTTCGTTTTCAAACGGGAATACCGCCGGATAGTACGAGCTGATGGACGGAATCTCCTGGTACTGGCCGATGCCCTCAACCACCAGGTTGTCGATCGCATAGCTGCCGTCCCGCGCGATCTGCTCTTGCGCAGCGCGGACGTTGATAAACGTATAGACCAGGCGATACGATCCGTCGTCCACACAGCGCTCGGCATGCATCTGCACAAAGCGCGCGCCGGCACCCTTGAGCGCCTGCACATTCGGTAACAGCTCGTCGATCCCAACGATGGTATAGATAGCCTTTTGCATTACTCGGCCTCCTTTGCAGCGGCGGGCGTCCCAGCAGGTGCGTCGCCAGCGGCGGGCGCGGTGGGCTTCCCGGCAGGCGCGTCACCGGCACCATCAGCCCCGGCCCCCGCAGCCACAAACCCGTCCTCGCCCAGCTCAACGCCACCGTCCCAGGTTGCGGCGCCGCCCACGGTGAGCGGGTCGCCGCCGGCACGCATCACGGCCTCCTTCTGGTCCAGGATGCCGCACGCCTCCACGATGGCATCGATCACGGTCTCGGGGCGAATGGCGCACCCGGGCGCGTACACGTCCACGGGAATCGCGCGGTCCACGCCGCCGATCACGTTATAGGCATCGCGGAACACGCCGCCCGAACACGCGCAGATACCGCAGGCCACCACGCACTTGGGCTCGAGCATCTGGTTGTAGATCTGGCGCACGACGGGCAGGTTCTGGGCATTGACCGACCCCGTCACCAAAAAGATATCCGCATGCTTGGGGTTGCCGGTGTTGACCACGCCAAAGCGCTCCGCATCGAACAGTGGCGTGAGCGAGGCCAGCACCTCGATATCGCATCCGTTGCAGCTCGAGCCGTCGTAATGAATAACCCACGGCGAGCGCGACATTTTATGATCCATGGATGCCGCCTCCTAAATAAACACGTCGACGAGGATGGGCATAAGGTTGAGCAGGCCAAACACCAGCGCCACGCCCCATCCGAGCTTAAAGCAGCTGCGCCAGGTGCTGCGTGCGAAGGTGTTGTCGATCAGCACCTCGACAAAATACGTCGCAGCCATCACGACCAGGGCTACGACCCAGCTCACCGGGTTGTCCCAAACAAAGAACATGCCCACCCACATCAAAAACAGCACGGTCTCGCACCAGTGCATGAGGGTCATCTTGGCCAGCGTGTCGCCACTCATCTCGGTGGCGACGCCCTGGACGATCTCCTGATGCGCGTGATGCGAGTACGAAAGGTCAAACGGCGACTTGCGCAGCTTGATGGTAAGCACCGCGAGCAGTGCGAGGAAAATGGGTGCGCTGTACACGACGATGGGGGCCGACTGCCCCGTCACGGCGATGGAATCGAAGCTGTCGGTGGCAAGGTACAGGCCCACACTCATCAGCAGAACGGCGGGCTCGTAACTCATGACCTGCAGCAGCTCGCGGTCGGCGCCGACCTGGGCAAACGGGCTTTGCGTCGAGGCGGACGCCAGCACCACAAAGATCGCGGCGAGGGTAACCATAAAGGCGCACAGCAGCGTGTTGGAGCCCGACACAAAGATGCCGCCGCCCACCACGGTAAAGATGAGCGCGCACGCCATGTAGGTATCGTCCATGGTGTTTACGCTGGCAGGGGCCTTGCGCAGGAGCTTGGCCACATCGTAGAAGGGTTGCAGCAGGCGCGGGCCCACGCGGCCCTGCATGCGAGCCGAAAGCTTACGGTCAACGCCGTCGATCAGGCCGCCCGCAAGCGGCGCTAGCAGGGCAAACACCACGGTACCAATAAATATGCCCACGACGCCCGAGCCTTCAAAATACTTGCCGCGCAGCACCGAGGGCGCGCTCATGGCAAGCCGCTCGGGCCCAATCCACGCGCAACACAGCAGCGCAAACACGATAATGCTGCAGCACACGACGCTACCCGCGGGGCCAATACGCTTCTCGCCAAGGGCGTCCTCCGAGTACCAATTGCGCTTTTCGGCCTTCACCTCGTGTCCCATCGAGCCGCGGAAATGGCGGTAATTGTCAGTTCCCACGCCCGAAAGATATACGTTGACGTGCGGCTTATTGCTCACGCGGAATGAAGTCAGCAGCACCACGGCGATAAACGCCACGATAACCACCATCAGATACATGGCGTCCTTGCCGATAACGTACGGCACGCGGCCAAACACCATGGCCAAGTAAGGCGACACCAGACCGCTCGAGATAACCGGGAACGCCACGCAGCACAGAATCAGCAGTGAGGCGATGGTGTTGAGCGCCATCCATTCGGTCTTATGGACATTGACCTCAACGTTTTGAGCCGTGGGGTCAACGCCCGAAAGCTTGGCAAGCCACTTGCCCCAGAAGTAAAACGTCGCGGCCGAGCCAAAGGCCAGCACCATGATCATGAGCACGTTGCCGGTCTGGGCAAACGCCACCAGGGCGCCCCATTTGGACACGAGCATGCCAAACGGCGCCACGAACATGCCCATGATGCCCAGCATCATCAGACGCGTCAGATGCGGCATGCGGCTGAACATGCCGTCCATGTCCTCGATATTGCGGCTGCCGATATGGTGCTCGGCGGTGCCTACGCACAGGAACAGCAGCGACTTAGCCACCGTGTGGAACAAGATCAGGAAGATGGCCGCCCATACGGCCTCGGGCGCGCCGACACCCAGGCAGGCACTGATGAGACCCAAGTTGGAAATGGTGGAGAACGCGAGCACGCGCTTGGCATTGCTCTGCGAGATGGCCATGAGGGCCGCGAGCAAAAACGTGATGGCACCCACACTCGTAACCATAAAGCCGGTCACGGGATAGATGGCATAGAGCGGGCTCAGCTTGACCATTAGGAACACGCCGGCTTTGACCATGGTGGACGAATGCAGCAGGGCGCTCGTGGGCGTGGGGGCAACCATGGCGCCGAGCAGCCAGGTATGGAACGGCATCTGCGCGGCCTTGGTAAGGGCGGCGAGCGACAGCAGAACGACCGGCATCACCAGCAGCGCGGATTGCGCGGTTCCGGCGCCGGAAAGCTCGATCATGCCCGAGATGGTCAGCGGCATGCCGTTAACGTGCAGGTACATGAGTCCGGCCAAAAACGCGATGCCGCCCAGCATGTTGAGGATGATCTGGGTGAAGGCGTTCTTGATGGCCTCGGGCGTGCGCGTGTAGCCAATCATGAGGAACGAGCACACGGTGGTGATTTCCCAGCCGCAGAACAGCCACTCAAGGTTATCGCTCGTCACGATGACGAACATGGCCGAGAGGAACAGGAACATAAGCGCCAGGAACTGCGGGCGACGGTCGGGCGCGGTCTGCCCGCGCAGCGCGGCCTCGTGCTCGTCATGGGCCTGGAAGTCCTTCATGTAGCCCAGGGCATACACGCAGATTAGGCTGCCGACGATACCGACGGCGAGGACCATGATCACACTCATGTAGTCCAGGTAGAGCGGCGTCGCCGTGACGGCTTCGGCCGCGGGCAACGTCATGGCTGCAAAGGCGAGCGAGCCCACCAGCTGGACTATGCCGAGCACCGTGGTGAGCGCGTTCCTATATTTGTACGCGTTGTACAGGATTACGGCGCACAGGATGACGTCGATGACGGAGCTGATGATCGAGAGCACATGCGAGGTGCCGGAGGCAACCTCAAAGCTCTGCGGACCCATGCCACAAAACATGACGGCGACTACAACTGTCACCGCCATAATAATGCCGGAACCTATGAGCCCCACCGCATCGCGGGCGCGGTCGCCGCGCGCGAACAGCATGCCCAGCGCCGGTACCAGCGGAAACAGGGTAAGGAAATACAGTAGCGTCATACCATCACTCCCCCATGCAAAAACGCTGCAATTGTTTAACGTTATAGCTCAATTGATGAGTAGCGGCAGCGGGTTTTCGGTCAACTGGGGAGTTTTAGGCATACGGGGCAAGGAGTCTGTCCGCATTGGAGTAGAGGGGCGGCAAGAAAAATGCGCCCCTGTGGGCGCACCATCCCGTTCGCTATTCCGCCTTTTTAACGCGCGGCTTGCGACCCCGCGGCTTATCGACCAGTGCGGACTCACCGCTCTCGCGATACTGGCGACACCAAGCCTTGACCGAAGACTCGCTGGGAATCTTGTGCTTAATCATGGCCTCGCGAACCGTTAAGCCGTTTTCCAAGCGGTCCTTGACCACGGCGAGCTTAACTTCGTACGAATAGGTGTGATGATGCGAACCGGCATTGAGAACGGCGTCGGCACCGCCCACGGCATACGCGCGGGCCCACTGACGAGCCGTGGCTTGGGGAATGCCAAGCTCCGCGGCGAGAGCGCGATGACCGACCCCCTCTTGGAGGATCTCGACGGCGCGCTGCCTAACCTCGGGCGCATGCGTGCGAGTCCTAGTTGCTTCCGACATACCTGCCACTTCTTAGCCTTAGCCGTTAATCTGCTTTCTTACGTGCAAGTTAGATAGTAGCATTTTACTGTTTGCTCAAAGCAGTTAATTAAAATAGACGCGGCGTTATCTGGGCATTTGGCACCAAATTACGACATTTCTTTATCGATTATTTACGCTGGTAGCTGACTCGCAGCTAATCGTCATTCGCTTGTCAACAAAATTGGCATCTCTTTATGTCCTTTGGTATAGAGGATATAATTATTAACCCCTCCCTCAATATTTTTGAGTGATCTGCAAGGCAGCAGACGTCCTCACTCCTCATGATTACCGCGCATTGCCATCCACCGGAGCAAAACAAAAAGGGCGGGACCTACTGCGCTTGCAGGCCCCGCACCGGTTGACACCCGACGGGACACAGCCGGGCGAGGCGGATCCGTGCTACCGCCCCGCCTGGCCGCGATGTTCAACTACAGCTCGTTGGCCGCGTGATACGCCGTGCGAATGGCGCTCGCAATGTCGGCGGTGCGCTCACCCGAGCAGTCGCCCACGCAGGTCACGGGCACCGTCACGCCATCCAGGTCAAACGCGTTGGCCTTGGAGCCCACGGCCATCACCACGTAATCGCAGGCGATCTTCACCGGCTCCTCGGCGCCGTCCTCGGTGGTGCGAACAGCCTCCACGCCCTCGTCGGTAATAGCGGTCAGGCGGGTCTTCACGTGCTGCTCCACGTTGTGCTCGGCAAAGTCGCTCATAATCAGCGGCAGAATGGTCTCGGACTCGCCCGCGGCAATCTTGTCGAGCATCTCCACGATCGCCACCTCGCAGCCGTGCTGCAGCAGGTACTCGGCAGTCTCGGTGCCCACCAGGCCACCGCCAATGACGGCGACGCGGCCGCTGAGCTCCACCTTGCCGGCCAGCACGTCCCAGCTCGAGACGACCTTGTCCGAATCGGCACCCGGAACGGGGATGACCACGTCGTGCGCACCCACAGCCACAATCGCGGCGTCGGCGGCGTTGAGGTCCTCAGCGGTAGCGGCATGGCTGAGCTCAACCTTCACGCCCAGGCCGGGCAGAATCTTCTCGTAGTACTCGACCGAGCGCATGATCTCGTCCTTGCGCGGAGGCGCAGCCGCCAGCACGATCTGGCCGCCCAAGTGATCGCTCGCCTCGTAGACGGTCACATCGTAGCCGCGCTTGGCCGCCACGCGTGCGGCCTCCAGGCCGGCGATACCGCCGCCCACCACGGCGACCTTCTTGTCGCCCTCGCCCGGCTTGATGGCGATGGTCGCCTCGTCACCGTTCTCGGCGTTGAGCACGCACGAGATGTACTTGCGGTTTTGAATCGCGTCGACGCAGCCCTTGTTGCAGTTGAGGCACTCGCGGATGGGCTCGCCCGTGGCGGCCTTCAGCGCAATGTCGGGGTCGCACATGAGCGAGCGACCATAGGCGATGATGTCGGCCGCGCCGTCTTCCAGAATCTTCTCGCCGGCCTCGACCGAGACAACACGGCCGACGGTAGCCACCGGCACGGAGACCAGGGCCTTGACGCGCTCGGCCACCGGCAGCGTCCAGTTGTAGGGCATGGCGCCCATGGGCGGAATGGTGTCGCCCATGTTGCCGGTGTGGTTGGCCTGTGCGACCTGAATCATATCGATGCCCGCGCCCTCGAGCAGCTTGGCGAACTCGCAGGCCTCGTCGGGCAGCAGGCCGCCCTTGCCGCGCGGCGTGCCGTCGGGGTTCTCCATGATCACGGGGAGCTTGTACTCCACCATCAGCTGCGGTGCGGCTTCCTTAATGGCAGCGACGACCTCCAGCGCATAGCGAACGCGGTTCTCGAACGAGCCGCCGTACTCGTCGGTGCGCTGGTTGAGGATGGCCGAGCACAGCGAACCCACCAGACGGTCGCCGTGGACCTCGATGGCGTCGATGCCGGCCTGCTGCGCGCGGGCGGCCGAGGCAGCGATGGCCTCCTTGATCTGGGTGAGTTGCTCTACGCTCGCCTCGTTCACAAAGTGCTGCATGTCGTGATGCAGCTTGGCGTAGGCCTGGTTGCGGATCTCGTTGGACTCGGCCATCTTGGCGGCAAAGGTCTCCTCGTCGCCGGCGGCCTTGGCCTCCTGCGCGGCCTTGGCGGCAGCCATGGAGCCCATGACCATGCGGCCGACACCGGGCACATCGTACTCGGGGTGGAACAGCTGCAGCGCGACCTTGGCGCCGTGCTTGTGGACGGCATCGGCCAGCGCCTTAAACGTGGGGATCTGGGCGTCGGTTGCCAGCTTGGGCGTGGGGCTTGCGGTCATGACGGGAGCAACGTCGCCGATGACGATGTAGCTCACGCCGCCACGGGCCAAGCGCTCGTAAAAAGCCAGGCTGCGCTCGCCGATGGAACCGTCACGCTCCTCGTAGCCGGTGGTCAGCGGCGGAAACATAATGCGGTTCTTGAGCTCAAGGGGGCCAACCGTAATGGGCTGGAGCAGCTTGGATGCAGGTGTGGTCATGGACATTCCTCTCTTGTAGGCGCGGCGGCGATGATGCCGCGTAGTTGTCTAGAGGATATGGCATGGGAGCACGGCGGCACAACGGAAATCGGCGAATATCAGGTGGCGGCAGGTGGATGGGGCAGAGCGGCCCGTCGGTTCGTCTCAATCTGTAACAGTTACTCGGCAAAACCGGGTCTTACTGTTACAGATCGAGATATTCCCCTCGACCCAACCTCAACAATCTCAATCTGTAACAGCTAGACCCACTTTTGACCCCTACCCGTTACAGATCGAGACAAACCAAACCCGCCTGCTAGAAAATCTCAATCTATAACAACAACTCGGCAAAATCCGTCCCTCGTGTTACAGATTTAGACAAACGAAGACCGTCCTGCCGAAACATCTCGATCTGTAACACTTAGCCGCCCAAATCGGGTCTAGATGTTACAGATCGAGATTTTGTTTGAAAGGCCGAGAATCGGACCGAAAACACGGTCCCCAGATAACAAAAAAGCTCGCCGGCTAGGCCGACGAGCTGCAAGTTCTTGGTCGCGGGGGCAGGATTTGAACCTACGACCTCCGGGTTATGAGCCCGGCGAGCTACCAGACTGCTCCACCCCGCAATGTCTGGGCGCCTCATGTGCGCAAGAAAGAATATTACGCGGGAGTTCGGTAAACGGCAAGGAAAATCTCGTGGAGCATAATTCCTTCATATTTAAACCCCTCAGCCCCTATCACCGTAAACGAATCGCAGCCGAGAGCCGTCGGCGGCGCGTATACAATGGTGCGCGTCCTTTTATGCCAACACTGGGAGTAGACATGCTGCTCGCTATCGATATGGGAAACACGCAGACGGCCATGGGCCTGTTTGACGGAGACGAGCTGGTGCAGTCGTGGCGCATGCCCACCGACCGCTCTTATACCGCCGACGAGATCCATGTGCGCCTGATGGGTTTCTTTAAGATGTGCGGCCTTTCGCTCGACGCGGTCGACGCGATCGCCTTTGCGGGCGTGGTGCCGCAGCTCTCGCGCGAATGGCACGCCGTGGCCGACCGCATTGCCGCAGATGCCATCGTCATCGGACCGCAGACGGCCGCGGTGACCAAGCTGCGCGCGGCGCGTCCCCAGGCCGTAGGTGCCGACCGCGTCGCTAACGCCGTTGCGGCCGAAACTTTCTACGGCGCGCCGGCAATCGTGGTGGACTTTGGCACCGCGACCAATATCGACGTCATCAATGAGGACGGTTATTACATTGGTGGAGCGATTGCGCCGGGCATCCGCATTTCGATGGACGCGCTCGCCGCCCGAGCCGCCAAGCTCGCCAGCGTGCCGCTCGAGGCGCCCGAGCACGCCATCGGCCGCGATACCGAGGAGTGCATCAAGGTCGGCGCCGTGATGGGCGCCGCCGCCATGGCCGAGGGCCTGGTCGCGCGCATGAAGCGCGAGCTGGGCCGCGAGGATGCCACCGTTATCGCCACGGGCGGTCTCGCCGGCATCGTCGCCGATTCGACCGATGCCTTCGACGTAGTCGACGGACAGCTCACCATCAAGGGTATCTGCGAAATCTACCGCCGCATGCAGGAGCTGGGATAGAGCAGGGGCTTAAGTCGAGTACACCCGATGCCACAGCTCCCCCGCAAACGTTCGCCAAGCCTATTCCTCAAAACTGAATAATTATCAATTTTGAGGAATAGGGCTGAGATGCCGCTCTGCAGTCACGCGAAGGCCCTCCCCGGCACAGGCCGAGGAGGGTCTTGTTGTCATCGTTATCTTTGAGCGCGGGCGCCTCGCGTTACAGTCCGCGAATTCGTACAGCCTCGGGCGGAAACTCCTGCTCGCCGGCATCGGTCTTGATGGTCGCGCGACCCCAGATGTCCAGGCCCGCAAACACACCGACCGCAAGCGGCAAGCCGTTGGGCGACACCGCCGCAACTTGGCGGCCCAGCAGCGGCACCATGTCGAAGTACTCGCCCAGCACGGGAGCCAGCGGACCGGCAGCGCCCTGCGGCGTGTTGGCAACAACCGCCCAGGTGTCCACACGGGTCAGCACGGCGGCGGCCAACTCCTCGACCAGCGCTTCGTCGGCCGCATCCACACCGAGCTCGCTCAACGCCGAAAGCTCAATATCCACCGTCACGGCACCGAACATGCCCGCGGCACCGGCACCGCCGTTCACGGTAACGCGCGCGAACGACGTCTCAAATGCGGGCGCGCCGCACACAATGTCGCTCGGCCACTGGATACCCACCTTACCGGCAAGGCCCAACCCCGGCGTCGATGCCGTGCCCACGAGCGCGTCCATCATGCCCATCGCGGCCACAAACGGCAGGCCGTGGAAGGCATGCATGTTCACATCGGGGCGCACAACCAGCGAAAACGTCAGCGAAGCATCGCCCGCGCTCCACGCGCACCAGCCCGCGGACACGCCCTCGCGGCCCGCGTCGCGCGCCGCGTCGAGCTCGGTGCCGGCGACAACAGCATTCATCTCGATCATCTACATACGCCCCAATTCGCCCACGATATGGCCCACGCGGTCCTCGGGCTCCTTGACCTCGACACCGTTGTAGCGGAAGAACCGCGCCGGGTCGTGCATCAGGTCCTCGAGCGGCACCAGCACAAAGTCGCGCTCGCCAATGAGAGGATGCGGCAGGCGCAGCTTTTTGCCGCCGTGGGTCTCGCCATCCATCCACAGCAGGTCCAGGTCGATGGTGCGCGGACCGTTGGCCTTGGCCTTCTTGGAGCGGTCGCGCCCCAGCTCGGCCTCGATCTTCATGAGCTCATCGAGCAGTACCAGCGGCGCCAGCTCGGTCTTGATCTCGATGACGGCGTTGGCAAACGCGTCCTGGCGCGTCTCGTAGGCCGGCTCGCTCTCATAAATCTTGGAGGAGTTAGACACGCAGGTGAGTGGAATCTCGGCGATCATCTCGCGTGCGGCGCGGATGTTGTCGCAGCGATGCCCCAGGTTGGAGCCCACGGCCACAAATGCGCGGCGCGGCTGTGGCTTGGCAACCGCCCAGTAGCCGTTCAGGAACTGCGCAAAACCCGCAGCGTCGTGCACGCGCACGATGTTGGCACCGGCCTGGATGGCGCCCAGGCACACGCCAAACGTAGCGGCATCGCGCTCGGCGGCCTCGGTCACGCCCGAGACGGCGCCCACAAAGCGCTTGCGCGACACGGCGCACATGAGCGGATAGCCCAGTGACGCCATCTTGGCAGTCTCGCGCTGGATGACGATGTCCTCGTTAGCCGACTTACCAAAGCCCGGACCAGGATCGATGCAGATGCGATCGCGCGACACGCCGGCATGGATGAGTGTGCGGGCCTGGTCGGACAGAAAGCCCATAACGCGGCGCATGATGGGCGCCGAATCGGGCAGGGTGAAGCGGCGGAGCTGCGAGGTGGGCACGTAGGCTTCCTCGCGGCGGGCGCTGCGGCGCATCATGGCGGCCAGGCGGTCATTGGACTCCGATGCGGCCTCGGTGGCTGCGGGCGCGGCCTCGGACGCGGGCGCGACGGTCTCGGCGGCAGACTGCTCGGCGGCGGGCGTCTCCTGCTCGCTTGCAGGCTCGGACGTGGGCTCCGGTTCGCCAAACGGCAACGAGGGCTGCACCACGCCGCCCGGAAGCTTGGCCTCCGGCTTAGGCTCGCCCAGCAACTTGCCGCGACGGCGGCGAGCCGGCTTCTCGGCCTCACGCGCGGCCTCGGCAGCCGCCTCGCGCGCCTTCTCGGCAACAAACGCCGCTGCCGAGGTATCGAGCTGCACCGTTGCGTGCGTGCGTGCGGGCGCGGCGACCTCGCCGGCATGCATCACGATGACGCCGCAGGTACTCGCCTTAACAAACTCGACCATCTTGGGATCGGTGAAGCCCGTCACGTCGTTGACGATCGAGGCGCCGCAGCGCACGGCCGCCTTGGCAACCGCCACGTGGCGCGTGTCGATCGAGACGATGGCGCCCTCCTTGGCCAGCGCGCGCACCACGGGCAGCACGCGGCGAGCCTCCTCGTCGGGGTTGACCGGGGTAAAACCAGGGCGCGTGGACTCGCCGCCCACGTCGATGATGTCGGCGCCGGCGTCGAGCATCGCCAGGCCGTACTCGATGGCGGCATCCGGATCGAAGTGCTCCCCGCCATCGCTAAACGAATCGGGCGTCACGTTGAGGACGCCCATGATGCGCGGACGGTCAAAGCTGAGCTCATACTTTCCGCACCGCCATGTCTTGCTGTCGTTCGCCATGAACATCCTCCTAAAATGCCCACGCCGCCGAGCTTGGGGAGCTGGCGGCGGGGTCGCTTTGCACTCAGTCTTTCTATTGTATCCGCGCGCGCGGGCTAGAACGCAAACGCGGCCGCGATGTCGCAAGAAATCAGCAGGTCGGCATTTGCATCCTGATCGGTGGGAGCAAGGTTGCATATGGCCAGCGTATCGCCGGTAAAGTAACGCGTAAGGCCTGCCGCCGGATACACCACGAGCGAGGTCCCGCCCACAATGAGGGCATCGGCCGCGGCGATGGCGGCAACGGCACCGGTCAGCACGTGCTCGTCGAGCGGCTCCTCGTAGAGCACTACATCGGGCTTGATGCGCCCGCCGCACGCAGGACACACAGGCGCACCCGCGGCGTCCTCGTGCTCGCGCGAGCAAATCCACTCGGCGCTATAGACCGCGCCGCACGACTGGCAAATGTTGCGATGGACCGATCCGTGCAGCTCGAACACGCGTTGCGAGCCGGCCATCTGATGCAGGCCGTCGATATTTTGCGTCACCACGGCATCAAGCTTGCCGGCGCGCTCCAGCTCGGCCAGCTTGATGTGGCAGCGGTTGGGCTTAGCGTTAAGCGCGATCATCTTGGTGCGGTAAAAGTCGAAGAACTCCGCAGGATGCGCCTCGTAAAAGCTGTGCGAGAGCATGGTCTCGGGCGGATAGGCAAACTGCTGGTGATACAGGCCGTCCACGCTGCGGAAATCGGGGATGCCACTCGCCGTGGAAACACCCGCGCCGCCAAAGAAGACCACGTGACTATGGGTTTCGAACAGCTCCGCCAGCGCGGCGGACGCCTGTTTGGGGTTTGATATTTCCTGCGTCATATATGTCCTCCGTCCGTGTCTCCGGGACGGCGGCGTTCGCACTATCACTCGCGGACTCCGCCCCGCTCTTGTTGCGTTAATCTTAAGCCTGCCAACCCCGTCGAAAGGACACCATGCCTCAGACTTACACCTTTGCCTCGTGGAACGTTAACGGCCTGCGCGCCGTGCTCAAAAAGGACCCGAGCTTTATCCAGATCGCGCAAGAACTCGACGTCGATATCCTGGCGTTGCAAGAGACCAAGCTGCAAGAAGGCCAGGTTGATATTGACCTGCCCGGCTATCGCCAAACCTGGAGCTACGCCGAGCGTAAAGGCTATTCGGGCACTGCGGTCTTTAGCCGCCAGGAACCGCTGCGCGTGCTGCACGCTGACGCGCTGTTACCCTACGCCGGCGAGGGCGAGGCGGCCGAACTCGTCGCCCAAGCCGCGACCGAGGGCCGCGTCTGCGCGTTGGAGTTCGACAAGTTCTGGTTTGTGGATGTCTACACTCCCAACGCGCAAAACGAACTCGCCCGCATCGACGTGCGCATGGCCTGGGATGATGCCTATCGCGGCTTTTTGAGCGCGCTTGAGCGCGAGAGTGGCAAACCCGTCGTGACCTGCGGCGACTTTAACGTGGCGCACGAGGAGATCGACCTTAAGAACCCCAAGTCCAACCGCGGCAACGCCGGCTTTTCGGACGAAGAACGCGGCAAGTTTACCGAGCTGCTCAACGCCGGCTTTACCGATACCTGGCGCACGGCTAATCCAGACGTCGAGGGCGTCTACAGCTGGTGGAGCTATCGCTTTAATGCCCGCAAGAACAACGCCGGCTGGCGCATCGATTACTTCTTGGTAAGTGATTCAATCGCCAATACCGTGCGCGACACCGGTATCCGCGGCGATATCTTCGGCAGCGACCACTGCCCCGTCACCCTCACGCTAGAGCTCTAGCGCCAAGCAATTCCTGGGGGACAGAGGAAAACAGATCATGTGACCCCTCTCCCCCTATAAGTTGCGGTGGAATAGTTCCTGTTTGGGCAGCAAATAGCCAAAAACGAGAACTATTCCACCGCAAGTTCGTGAGGGAACGCGAAATGCCTTACAGCCCGTATTTCACGACGACACGGTTAATGCGACGGCACCAGGGCTTGTACAAGGCGGCCAAAAACACGCATGTCGCGAGTCCGTGCGTAATATCGAACGGCACTGCCGTGGCAAGACGTGCCACGGCACCCGCCCAAGTAAGCGGCTGTACAAACCCAATGATGTCATACGCGTTGATCACGACGCCATAGAGCAGGCCCGACGCAAAGCCGTACGCCAGCAGCGCCGGCATGCGCACGGTGCCGTCGGCGCGGTCGAACGCACCCGCATACGCCAGCGCACCGCCAACGTATCCCACGAGCCCCCAGGCATTCATCTGCCACGGCGTCCACATGCCCTGCCCAAAAAAGAAATTGCTGGTCAGCGCCGCCAACGCACCGACCATAAAGCCGTTACGACGACCGAGTGTCGCCCCGGCGATAATGGCGATGGCACTCACGGGTTTAAAGTCGGG
>DBFBEA010000109.1:0-8618 GCA_048248475.1 Collinsella sp.
ATCGTCATGACGACCTCGAGCGTCGGGATCTTTTTAACAGGGTGCTCGTCGACGGGGATGCCGCGCCCGTTGTCGACGACCGTGATGGAGTTGTCGGCGTGGACCGTCACCTGGATCTCGGTGCAGAAACCGGCCATGGCCTCGTCGACGGAGTTGTCAACGATCTCCCACACCAGGTGATGCAGACCGCTGGCGCTCGTCGAGCCGATATACATGCCCGGGCGCTTACGAACGGCCTCGAGACCTTCGAGAATCTTAATCTCGCCGCCATCGTAATCGTTTTCGTTTGCCACACGTCCTCCTTCAGTCAAGAAAATGTGTACAGCCTTACTAGTTTATCGTAAAAAAATACCCTCGGGAACGAGGGTATTTGGCTCTACAAGGCCACCAGATGCGATTTAAGGCTCTTTTTTGCTTTGCACGCCCTTGGCCCACTCGGCACTGGCTCTCATGGCATTCTCGAGGGCCTCGCGCAGTTTTTGGTCTTCGATGGGTGCCACTTGACGCTCAATCTCGGTGCGCTCGGCCTCGCTTAGGTCGGCGTGCGGGGCCGGCGGGCGCTCGGTCGTCGCCGGGCGCAGGCGCTCCTTGGCGGCGGGCGGCGTGTGACCGGGTGCGGTGGTTTTGAACACCAGGCCGTCCACATGCGCGCCGGCGCGCTCCATGCGCGCGCGGATGATCTCGCGCAACAGCGTCATTTCCTGCGTCCACGAGGGCGAATCGAGATATACCAGCAGCTCATTGGACTCGGGCAGGTAGCGCAGACCCGTCACATGCCGCCCCTCGCGCGTGCCCGAGCACACCGCGTTCCACGCGCGATAGACCGCGCGCGACTCCTCGGCAGCCTCCATCTGCGCACGGCGCTCAGGCGTCGCCGACGCCAGGATGCGCTGGCGCTCTGCGTTCAAAAACCCACTGAAGGCGACCGTCTCGCTCTCGCGCTCGTAATTAGCACGTCTCACCCATGCTCACCACCTTGGCTCGATCAAGCAGGTCATCGGTAAAGTATCCCAGGTTGGTCGTGGTTATGACCGTCTGGATATCATCGCCGATCAGCCGCAGAAAAGCACCGCGGCGCTCGCCGTCGAGCTCGCTCATCACGTCGTCCAGAAGCAACAGCGGGGCGGTGCCCAGGACATCGCGAGCTACGGCCACCTCCGCCACCTTCCAGGCCAGCACCAACGTTCGCTGCTGTCCTTGGCTGGCAAATGAACGAGCGGAGCGGCCCGCCACGGTAAATTCAATCTCGTCGCGATGCGGTCCCACCAACGTCACGCCGCGGCGAATTTCCTCGTCGGCGTGCTCATCAAGGGCGGCCAGCATGCGCTCGTACGCCCAGCCCTTCAGCTCTTCGCGATCCTCGACCTGGGGCAAATCCCCCAGTGTGGACGCATAGGACACGTTGGCGGCTTCACCGGACGCCACTTGCCCGTAGGCAGTACGCACATGGCCCGCCAGCCGGTCGAGCAGGGCCAACCGGTGCATGAGCAGGGCCGAGCCCGCGCGGGCAATCGAATCGTTCCACGCGCCGAGCATCTCACGGCAGCACCAGGTTTCCTTGAGCAAGGCGTTACGCTGGGTCACGCAGCGCCCATAGGTGCTCGCAAGATCGGCATAGCGTGCGCTCAGTTGCATGCCAAAGTCATCGAGGGCGGCGCGGCGCACACTGGCGCCTCGCTTAACCATGTCCAGATGGTCGGGGCAAAACAGCACGCTCGGCAGGACCCCGCGCACACCGGCGGCGGAGCATCTCTTGCCGTTGCGGCTAAACGAGCGCTTACCGTCCCCCGCGCTCAATCCCATATCAAGCACGCGGCCGTCGCCCTCGAGCCTCAGCTCGACCTTGCACGATCCCACGCCGTCACGGACGAGCTCGGCTGCGGTCGGATGCCTAAACGAGGCGCCGCTCGTCAGCAGCTGCAGCGCCTCTATGAGATTGGTCTTTCCCGCCGCGTTGGGTCCCGCAAGTATCGTCACGCCCTCGTCCAGGGCAAGACGATAGCTATCGAAGCTGCGGTAGTGCGCGACGGAAAGATCGCGGGCGAACATGGTCATGGCGCAGCGCTAGATGCGGACCGGCATGACCAGGTACAGGTAGTTGATCTTGTCGTAGGACTTGAAGATGCCCGCCTGCGAGTAGCTCTTGAGCTCCAGCGTGATCTCCTTCTCCTTGGACAGGGCATTGAGGCAGCCGAAGATGTAGTGGTAGTTGAAGGCGATGGTGCCCGACTCGCCCTCGGCCTCGACATCGATCGTCTCCTGCGCAAGGTCCTGGTCATTGGAAATGGAGGACAGGCCCATCTGCCCGTTCTCGACATCGATCTCGAACTTGACGGCGGGGTTGGCGCTCGCGATAACGGCCACGCGCTTGAGGGCGGCGTTAAAGGCGGCGACGTCGATCTTGACGCTCGTCACGCACGAATCGGGGATGAGCTGCTTGTAGTTGGGGTACACGCCCTCGATGCGGCGCGACACGTAGGTGGTGTTGCCGGCCTCGAAGACGACCTGGGTGTCGGTAGCCCCGATCATGATGGTCGCCTGGCTGGCCATGATGTTCAGTGCGTCGTTAAAGGCGTCAGCCGGAACGTTGAGCTCAAAGGAGCCGTCGAGGGTCGAGGTCTCGACCTGCGTATCGCACACGGCCAAACGGAAGGAATCGGTCGCCACCAGGCGCACGGTGTTGTTCTCGACCTTCATGTGCACGCCACCCAGGATGGGGCGGGCCTTGTCGGTCGAGGTGACGCGCCACACGCGGCCGACCATCTCGGACAAGATATCGGTCGGCAGTTCCACGGCGCTCTCGATGGCATAGGCCGGAAACTCGGGGAAGTCATTAGCATCGAGCGTGTTCAGGCGGAAAGAGCTCTTCTCGCAACCAATCAGCACCTGGCGCTCGGACAGCTCAAAGGTGACCGGGGCATCGGGGAGGGTCTTGGTGATATTGGAGAGCATCTTACAGGGGATAACCATCTCGCCCTCTTCTTCGACATGCGCCGCGATGCGATGACGGATCGAGATGGTGTAGTTAGAGGTCTGGAATTCCAAGATGCCGTCTTGGGCCTTAACGAGCACGCCCGACAGGATGGGGAGGGTGGATGCCGAAGCGACACCCTTCATAACGACGCCGATGGCTTGTGTAAGCGAGCTCTGGCTGACGGTGAACTTCATCTTTTAATACCTTTCTATAGATATAAATATCTTAATAATAGTAATAGCACTGACGAAACTGTTGATTACTCCCAAAGACGCAGGTCAGACCCAAAAAGAGAATCGACAGCAACCTGTGTGCAACAGGGGTGGTTTTCCACGTTCAAAACCTGCGCAAAACTTTTCATCACCGCGGGTTGGGTTTTAGACACCTTATGCCCGTGGTTTCGACAAGTTTTCAACAGGTGTCTCTATTTCCCTACGAGCGCAGTGTAATTTTATCGCGCAGCGACTTAAGGTCTTCGGTGACGGTGCGGTCTTCCTGGATCATCTTCTGGACCTTTTTGTAGCTCGTGCTGACGGTCGAGTGGTTGCGGTTGCCAAATTCGGCGCCCACCGCCGTGGTCGTCATCTCGCACATCTCGATGGCCAGGTAGATAGCGATATGGCGTGCTTTGGCGATATTGGCGTTGCGACGCGGGCCGATGAGCTCCTCGTGCGTCACGCCGTACTGCTCTTCGATGACGGACTGAACCGTTTGCACGTTGATCTTTTTGGCCGATGTGTCGAAGTACTGGCTGGCGATGGCGTCGATATCGTCAAAGGTGAGCTCCCCGCCCTCGCGTTCGCGGTCGCCCGCCTCGCCGGCGCAGCGCTCGCAGAAGCTCTCGAGTTCGCGGATGTTGGTGCCCGACACCTCTGCCATGTGCTTAAAGTGCTCATCGGTCAGGTGCCCGCCGTCGCCCCCATAGGCCGCCAGCAGCGAGTCGTCGCCTGCCTCGGGAGCGGCGACGATGGTGTTCTCGTAATAGCGCTGCAAGATCTTGTATTTCATCTCGTAGCTGGGCTCTGCGACTAGGCAGAGCATGCCGGCGTTGAAGCGGCTGGTCAGACGCTCGTCCATGCTCAGGTCCTTGGGGGCGCGGTCTGCCGCGATGACGACTTTCTTGTTGTTGCGGATGAACTCGTCCATGAGCTGGAAAAAGTAGTCCACGCTCGCGCGCTTGCCGATGATGTTTTGGATGTCATCGATGATGAGCACGTCCACGCCGTGGTACGCCTGCATGATGGGGGCGTTGCTCTTCTTTTGGCGGTCGAACTCGGTCATCAGGTCGTCCAGATATGCCTGGGAGTTGGCGTACTTGACCTTGATCTCGGGCGACTTCTCGGCGAGCTCGTTTTTGATGGCAAGCAGCAGGTGCGTCTTGCCCAGGCCCGATTTGCCGTAGATGAACAGTGATGTGCATGTGCCGCGCTCGTCCGCGAGGGCGGCAAACTTGAGTGCCGAGCGATAGGCATGGCTGTTCTCGGGGCCGTAGACAAAGTTCTCAAAGGTAAATTTTGAGTTCGCGGCGAGCGGGGCTCCATCCGTATTCTGCTCGGCCGGCACGGTCGGTGCTGGCATGGGTGAAGCGGGGGTCGCAGCTTGCGTGGATTTGGTCGGCGCTCCGCCCTTCATCTGGTTCATCATGCGACGAAAATCATCGGCCGAGAGCGTGTTCTTGATTGCAATGCCCGAGTCCGCGCCCGCCGCTGCGTCGTGAGCGATGGGCATGTGCGTGACGGGCGCGTTCGTTGGCGTCGCCGCCGCGGTCGGCAACGGTGCCATGGTTTCACGGGAAACATCGCTGTGCTGGTGCTCGATTGTCGGCACGTCGCCTGCGGAGGTCGGTGCCGCCGGGGAAGCGGCGGGAGCCGTGGCGGGCGCCGTCGCGGCAGCGGATTCCGTTGCGGCGCCTTGCGGTGCCACGATGTCGAGCGCGATCGGTGCAAAGGCGATTTCTTCCAGATAGGCCTCAATAGTCGGCTGATGCTTTTTGAGCTGCGCGATGGCAAAGCGCGAGGGGGCCTCGATCGTGAGCGTATCTTCGGTCAGGCTTATGGCCCGCGATTGCCCCAGCATGTTGATGAGGCGTGCATCTTGGCCGTCGCGCTGGCAAAAGGCGATGGCATCCCCCAGGATGATGCTTGCTTCCTCGTCCACTGTCTCTCCCGTTCTTTAGCTCTGAGCTCGCACGCGAGCGGCGCCGAGTTCGGTCAGATGGTATTTCTGGCCATGCTTGATGACCAAGCCGGCCTGCGCCAAGTCATTGAGCGTGCGTGACCAAGTGGGGGCCGAGTTTCCAAACGCCCTCGCCAGATCGGTTGCACCGCACGCTTGATTTTGCGCCAGATAGCCCAGCGCGGCGTTGCCGCGATCGCTTACGAACACGTCCGGTTGTGGCTGCGCATACTGATTTGCTGCATTAGGATACATCATTTGAGCTGCTGGTTGTTGAGAACTCTGCATCGGCGGCATTTGCTGTTGAAAACTTTGAGGCCACTGTTGGTAAGGCTGCAGAGGCATCTGTTGGGCCCAGGGGTTGTACTGCTGCTGCGGCATCTGCTGGTACGGCTGCTGATATCCCTGCTGGTACTGCTGCGGGAACTGCTGGCCATACCCCAGTGGCGTCATCTGCTGATATGGATATCCCCGTTGGTACGGCTGATAGCCCATTTGCTGGCCACCCGGTGCCCCCGTCGCCTGCTGCATTGCTGCTGCATCCTGATCTGCCAGCGGCATGGCCTCTGGCATGTTTGGCGTCATCGACATAGATGCCGCCTGGGGCTCTTGTGTGGGAAGCATTCCGGGCTGCTGCATCTGCCCCACGGGGGGCTGCATCTGCTGCGTTGCCATGGGCTGCTGCGCAAAAGCTCCCGGCAGGGGATATGTGGGCTGCTCCGTCTCGGGCCGCACGGCAGCACCGCGTCCGCCGGCACGCTCGATTTCCTGCACGCGTTTAGGGTTCAGGCTTACCGTAACCACGGTGCCGTTGCCCATGTTGTCCTCGATGGATACGGCACCGCCGGCGTTTTCCAAATACTCCTGCACCATGGGAAACCCTGCTCCGGTTCCACGGATATAGCGCTTCATCTTGCTGTTTGCGCTGGTAACGCCAAAGTCGAAAGCGCGTTCCTTGTCGTCGATGCCGGGTCCTTGGTCAGCAAAGCGGATGGTGTCTCCGCCGTCCAGAATCGAGATGATGGGCTCTGCAAAGTGTGCGTGGATAAAGTTTTCGACAATCTCGCGGATGACCATGAGCGAGATATGGCCACCTTGTTCTTTCATGCACTGGTAGACGGTGTTGGTCGTCTCTTCCAAATACGTGCGGACATCTTGCGGATCAATGACGATCACACGCGGTGTCGACAGCATGTCGTCATAGACGGCGATGCGCGCGGCGTACATGGCTTTTGGCGCCTGCGTTGTCGTCTGTTCACCTTCGTCACGCTCTTCGCGCACGCCGGTGATGTGCTCGTTGTCGGGTGCCGGGTCTCCGGAATCGACCATGGTGTAAAAGTCGTCAGACATGCCGCTCGCAATCTTCCAAAAGGTTTTGAACAAATAGTAGCTCACCGTGCAATGTTTCTCATCTTTCGACAAACTTTCAAAACCTGTTGAAAACTTTGGAAAACGGACGAAAAGTTCTCAACATTGCCAACATGACCTGTTGAAAACTCGATGAAATATCGTGAAAAGTTGCCATGCACCGCTAAATCGAGCTTGGCTTATGGGGGAACCGTGTGAACTGCGCAACCTTTTACCTTTGATTTCTTGACATTTGAACATTGATTTCCCTACAATCTTCAAGCTCACGTGTCTATATCTGCGTCCGCGTCCCCGCGGACACTCGAAATGCAGCAGGAGGAACTTAAGATGAAGCGTACGTATCAGCCTAATAAGCGTAAGCGTGCCAAGACCCATGGCTTCCGTGCCCGTATGGCCACTAAGGGTGGTCGTGCCGTGCTCGCCCGTCGTCGCGCCAAGGGCCGCAAGCGTCTCACTGTCTAGCAGCGATACACACATCTCGCATGAAGACTATTAAGTCTCGGCAAGATTTCGAGCATGTGTTCAGTCAGGGGCGTCGTTTCAATCACCCTCTGATTCGAATGACCATATGTGAATCGGTTGGCGAAGGCGACTCCGGAAGGGTCGCCTTCGTTGGTGCTAAACGGCTCGGTTGTGCTGTCGTGCGCAACCGTTCTAAGCGTGTGATGCGCGAGGCCGCCCGCAGCTGTGGATTTCCCGTTGCGGGTTATGACATCATCTTGTTTGCAACTCCCAAGACGAGGGTTTCCTCGCCGCAGGAGATGGACAAGGCGTTGCGTTCGCTTATGAAGCGCGCCGGCGTTGCCGGGGAGGAGCGATGAGCAATCACGTTTTGCGACGTGTTGCCATCGCTCCTATTCGCATATATCAACAGGTTATTTCGCCCTTATTGCCTGACGCCTGCATTTATTACCCAACGTGCTCGCAATACGCCATCCAGGCGATTGAGAAGCACGGTGTTTTGAGAGGCTGCTGGCTTGCCGTGAGGCGCATCGCTCGCTGCAATCCCCTGCACGTCGGCGGTTATGACCCTGTGCCCTAGCGGGCACTCGCTATCGGAGGAAAACTTACATGTGGGATTGGATCGTTAACATCCTTTTCGAGCTGCTCAAGCTCATCCAGACCTTTGCGGTCGACTGGGGCCTGTCCATCATCATCCTGGTGGTCATCATCCGTCTGCTGCTGACGCCGCTCATGCTCAAGTCGACCAAGTCGACGGCTCGCATGCAGGTGCTGCAGCCCAAGATGCTCGAGATCCAGGAGCGCTATGCCGACGATCCCCAGCGTCAGGCCGAGGAGATGCAGAAGTTCTACAGCGAGAACAAGTTCAACCCCATGGCTGGCTGTCTGCCGCTGCTGATTCAGATGCCTATCCTGTTCGCCCTGTTTACATTGCTGCGCAACCTGCCGCAGTACTTTAACGACGGCACGTTCTCGTTCTTCAACATCCTGCCCGACCTGACCACCACGCCGAGCGCTTCCTTTGCCGATGGCTTTATGGTTGCACTGCCTGCGCTGGTTTGCCTGATCCTGTTCGCCGTCCTGACCCTGATTCCGCAGCTCTATATGTCGCGCAACCAGACCGGCCAGCAGGCTCAGAGCATGCGTATGATGGCCGTTGTCATGACGGTCATGATGCTTTGGATGGGCTGGAGCCTTCCCGTTGGTGTTCTGCTGTACTACGACGTCTCGTCTGCTTGGCAGGTTATCCAGCAGATTTTTGTGACGCAGAAGGTCATCGACAAGGCGAAGGCCGATGAGGAGGAGCGTCTTAAGAACGCTCCGCTGCAGGTTGAGGTCATTCGTCGAGAGAAGAAGCCGCGCCCGCACAAGAAGAAGTAACGGGATATCAATCTTATTTAGGTACCTAACTTTTGGAGTACGTTATGTCTGAAGAGATCATCGAGGATATGCTTGAGGAGGTTGCCCCGCAGGACGCGGGCGATTATCCCGAGATTGCACAGCGCTACAAGGCTGGTGAAGAGCTGACCGATGAGGAGCTCGACACCATTGCCGATGTTGCGATTTCCATCCTGCGTTCCATCCTTTCGCACTTCGATGCCGCCAACTCTCCTATCGATGAGTATGAGGGCGACGAGGG
>DBFBEA010000110.1:0-8115 GCA_048248475.1 Collinsella sp.
CGCCGTCGATGCCTTCCTGCACGATGGCTGCAGCTTTACCGATATCGATTGCATTGTGGAATCCTGCATGGATGCCCACGATATGCAGGCGGTCGATTCGTTTGAGCAGCTTCGCGACATCGATGCGTGGGCGCGTGAAAAAGCTGCGCAGGTGCTCGCCGCAACCCGTTCCTAACCATAAGGATTGCTTTTTCGTTTTATGGATACTGTTCTGAGCGTTCTCTCATCGGTCTTTTGGGGCCTGCTGATGCTTTCCGTCCTCGTGTTTTTGCACGAGGGCGGCCACTTTTTGGCGGCACGTGCCTGCGGCGTCCGTGTGACCGAGTTCTTTTTGGGCCTGCCGTGCCGCTTTGACATCCATTACACGTCGCGTTGCATTGGAACCAAGTTTGGCGTGACCCCGCTGCTGCTGGGTGGCTACGCTGCCATTTGCGGTATGGATCCGACCGACGTCTCGTGTGCCGACCGCGTGCTCGCGGCTATCTATCGTCATGGTCGCGTGACCGTGGCCGACCTTGCCGCCGAGCTCGAGCTATCCGAGGAGGATGTGCTCGAGGCATGCGCCTTGCTCTTGGGTTGGGGCTCTATCGCGCCTTGGTATGAGGAAGGGGAGAAGTCCTCGCCGAGCTACTATCCCACCAAGTATCAGACGCTGCCGCGAGACGCGGCGGGTTACACCACCTTTGACGGCCGCCGTTTCGATCGAGAGCATGCGACTACCGAGGGCGATGTGTGGGAGCTGCCGTGCGGCGAAGCCGAGTTCCTTGCGCAAGAGCGTTCGCATACCTATCTGGGCCAGGGTTTTCTCAAGCGCGCCTTTATGTTGCTCGCGGGCATTCTCGTCAATATCCTGACGGGCTTTTTGCTGCTTATGAGCATCTACTCTATTGCGGGTGTCACCGTGCCGATGGATACCAACGTGATCGGTCAGGTTGACGAGGGGTCTATTGCCGCCAAGGCGGGTATCGAGGGCGGCGACGCGATCCTTTCGGTTGACGGAGTATCGTGCTCTACCTGGATGGACGTTTACGATGCCATCGGTAAGGCTGCCGGTAAGGACGATATCGCCATCGAGTACGAGCGTGACGGCAAGCAGCATTCGACCGCGGTTGCGCTCAAAGAGGACGAGCGCCTAGGTGTGTATGCCTCTACGCAGGTGGTCCGTTTAGACCCCATCACGTCTGCTCGACTTTCGTTCTCCTATGTCGTGCAGACAGCGGAGGGTGTGATGCGCCTGCTCCAGCCGCAGCATACGATGGAGATTCTTGATCAGTCTTCTTCGATCGTGGGCATTAGCGTTATGTCCTCACAGGCTGCTGCTGCCGGCCCTGCCACGTTCCTTTCGTTTGCCGCCCTCATTTCGTTCTCGCTTGGCTTTATGAACCTGCTGCCCATTCCGCCGCTCGATGGCGGTAAGCTGGTTATCGAGATCATTCAGAAGGTTGCGGGCCGCGAGCTGCCGCTTAAGGTTCAGACGATCGTGAGCTATGTGGGCATCGCGCTCTTTGCGCTGCTGTTTATTTACATGCTTCGTTCCGACATCCTTCGATTTATTCTGTAGGGGAGTGTTTGGATTGTCTTTATCCCATCCTTTGCCGCGCGAGCTGACGCGCCCCGTGCACGTGGGCGGCGTGCAGATCGGTGGCGGCGCTCCGGTGGTGGTCCAATCCATGACCTGCACCGATACCGCTGATGCCCAGGCAACGCTTGCGCAGGTGTGCGCTTTGGCGCAGGCTGGCTGCGATATCGTGCGCGTGAGCGTGCCCACCGAGGCCGCGCTTGAGGGTTTCCGCACTATCTGTGCCGAGTCTCCGGTGCCGATTGTCGCCGATATCCACTTTAACCATAAGCTCGCCATTGGTGCCGTTGAGGCCGGTGCTGCCAAGCTCCGCATTAATCCCGGCAACATCGGCGATTGGGCCAAGGTCGATGCCGTGATTGATGCTGCGGGCGCTGCCGGGTGTGCGATTCGTATCGGCGTGAACGCCGGTTCGCTCGAGCAGGATATTGCCGGGCGCGACGATCTTACGCAGCCCGAAAAGCTCGTGATGTCGAGCGAGCGCTTCGTCAAGCATTTTGAGGACCGCGGTTTCACCAACATCGTTCTTTCCGCCAAGGCCCATAGCGTGCAAACGACGCTCGATACCTATCGAGCTCTGTCGCGCGAGATACCGCATGTTCCGCTCCACCTGGGCGTGACGGAGGCGGGTACCAAGCTGCAGGGCACCATCAAGAGCTCTGTGGGCTTGGGCATCTTGCTTTCCGAAGGCATCGGCGACACCATGCGCGTGTCGCTCACGGCCGATCCGGTCGAGGAGCCGCCGGTCGCCTGGGGCATCCTGCAGTCCCTGGGCCTGCGTCGTCGTGGTCCCGAGATCGTCTCGTGTCCCACGTGCGCTCGTTGCCAGGTCAACCTCATTCCCATTGCCGAGGAGGTCACCGAACGGCTCAAGAACTACTCCGCGCCGCTTTCGATCGCCGTGATGGGATGTGCCGTTAATGGCCCCGGCGAGGCTTCTGATGCCGACTTGGGAGTTGCCTGCGGACGAGGTCAGGGCCTGCTCTTTTCGCATGGCCAGATCATTGGTAAAGTAGCTGAGGATCAAATTGTCGACGCGCTCATGGTCGAGGTCGACAAGCTTATTGAGGAGAAATAAATGACTCGAGCAATGTATATGTCTAAGCTTTACGCGCCGACGCTCAAAGAGGATCCGGCGGACGCCGAGCTTGCGAGCCACCGTCTGCTGCTTCGCGCCGGCATGATCCGCAAGGAGGCTGCCGGCCTGTATTCCTATCTGCCGCTCGCATGGCGCTCGATCCGCAAGATCGAGAACATCGTGCGCGACGAAATGGATGCCGCCGGTGCCCAGGAGCTCATGATGCCCATTATGGTCGACGCTGAGCTGTGGCGCGAGTCCGGCCGCATCGACGCCTATGGCAAGGAGCTCGTGCGCTTTGATGACCGTCACGGCCGTGAGTTCGTGCTGGGCCCCACCCACGAGGAGACTGTCACCGCCCTGGTGCGCAATGAACTGCGCTCCTATAAGCAGCTGCCCGTCAACCTCTATCACATCCAGGATAAGTTCCGCGATGAGTTCCGCCCCCGCTTTGGTCTGATGCGCGGTCGTGAGTTCATCATGAAGGACGCCTACAGCTTCTCCGCCACGCAGGAGAGCCTGCAGGAGGAGTACGACAAGATGAAGCAGGCCTACGCTAACATCTGCGAGCGCTGCTACATCAAGGCCCTGCCCGTCGTTGCCGACTCCGGCGAGATCGGTGGCGATACCTCCGTCGAGTACATGGCTTTGGCCGACGCCGGCGAGGCTTCGCTGGTCTACTGCGACGATTGCGGCTTTGCTGCCGATGACGAGGCGGCAAGCACCAAGGTCGTTGTGACTGAGGGCCCCGGCGACGGTACGCTCACCAAGGTCGAGACTCCGGGCATGGGCACCATCGAGGCTGTTGCTAAGTTCTTCAACTTCCCCGAGAACGGCACGCGCAAGTCCCTGGCTCTCATCGATGCCGAGGGTAAGCCGGTTGTGGCCATCGTTCCGGGCGATCATGAGCTCAACGACTGCAAGGCCGAGCACGTCTTTGGCAAGGGCTATCGCATGATGACCGACGAGGAGCTCCAGACCTACGGGCTGCATAAGGGCTTTATCGGACCGGTTAACCTGCCCGAGGGCATCCGTCTGGTCTGCGACGAGAGCCTGCGCGAGTCCAAGCAGTGGGCTTGCGGTGCCAACGAGGTCGATTATCACTTTACCGGCGCCTGCCCCGAGCGCGACTTTACCGTCGATGAGTGGGCTGACCTGGTCACCGTCGTTGCCGGCGATCCCTGCCCGCACTGCGGCAAGCCGCTCTCTGCTGCCCGCGGCATCGAGGTCTCCCAGGTCTTCCAACTGGGTACCAAGTATTCCGAGGCCATGGGTGCCACCTTTATGGACGAGGACGGCAAGGAGAAGCCGCTCATCATGGGTTGCTACGGCGTGGGCGTGTCCCGCTCGCTCGCTGCCGTCGTGGAGCAGCACAATGACGAGCACGGCATCGTCTGGCCGGTCTCTGTCGCTCCGTACGAGGTCGCGGTGATTCCGCTCGATCCCAAGAAGGAGGAGTGCGCGACCGTCTGCGAGCAGATTGTTGATGGCCTGTGCGCTGAGGGTATCGAGGTCGTCGTCGACGATCGCGACGAGCGTCCCGGCTTTAAGTTTGCTGACAACGACCTTATGGGCTTCCCGTATCAGGTCGTTCTGGGTAAGCGTGGCCTCAAGAATGGCACGGTGGAGCTCAAGGACCGTGCTACCGGCGAGCGTGAGGACGTGGCGATCGACGAGGTCGTTGCCAAGGTTGCCGAGCTTGTTAAGGCAGCCCGCCGTTAATCGACGATTTCGCTTGTAGTTCGATATGAGGGACGGCCCCGCATTTCTCCAATCGGGGAGATGCGGGGCCGTCCTTTTATCTTGTGGCATCCTCGATATCTAAAAGGAAAACCCCACAGCCCAAGCGAGCTGCGGGGTTTTTCCATTGTGCCTCCGATGCGAAATAAATCGCTCAGATATTACTGATAATCGACGACGTCGATCCAGTTCTTCAGGAACTCATCGTTCACGTTGCGCTTACGAGCGAGCTCGGAAGCGGCAACGATGCTCGTCCACTGACGCACGACCTGCATGGGCATGTCGGCGCGGTCGCAGTAGAGCTCCAGGTAGGCCTCGGCCTGATCCTTGCTGTTGAGGGCAAAGAGCAGGTAGGTGGTGGCAACGTCGGCAGCAGGGGAGCCCTGGGTGGCGTGTGCCCAGTCGCACACATAGAGCTGGCCGTCGTCGCCGACGATGACGTTGGAGGGGTTGAAGTCGCCGTGGCAGACCTTGAACTCCTTGGTCATGCCGTCCAGACGCTCCTGAAGGTTGTAGCGCGTGGTGGCATTGAGCTGATCAAGGCTGTCGATCATGCGGGCGAACTTGTCGCGCTGACGGTTGAGCAGCGGGGAGGTGTAGCCGTGGATCTCGATCTGGAGGTCGACGAACATCTCGAGGTACTCACCAAAGCGCTGGGGCTCGGCAGTCATCTTCTCGGCAAGGGTGGTGCCCGGAACCTTCTCGGTTACGAGCGCCCAGCCGTTGGCGTTCTCGAGCTGGGAAACCTCGAGAGCCTTGGGGCTGCGGATGCCGCACTCATTGATGCGGGCAAGATTCAAAGCCTCGTTGAACACGTCAGAGACAGGCTTGGTCTCGTTAAAGACCTTGACGATCTTGTCGCCCAGGTCGTAAACGATCTTGTTGCCACGGCGGACGAGCTCGGTCTTGGAATCGGGTAGCAGCATGGTTGCATCCTTTCAACGATGCGATAGAAGCGACGGCGGGGGTGTGTGAAACACCCGTGCACCCCCGCCGTTAAAAACCGTGCTAAAACTAGCAGACGGCGTAGTCCTGAGGCTCGCGGCCGTAGTAGGCGTCCAGGTAGAGCTCCTTGATCTCGCTCATGAGCGGGTAGCGCGGGTTAGCGCCGGTGCACTGGTCGTTGAATGCCTGCTCGGTCATCTCGTCGAGGGTGTCGAGGAAGTACTGCTCGTCAACACCGTAGTCGGCGATGGTCTTCTTGACGCCGATGAAGTCCTTGAGCTCCTCGAGCTTCGTGATGAAGTTCTCGAAGACCTCCTTGTCGTCCTTGCCCTCGATGCCGCAGTACTTGGCCATCTCGGCGTAGTTGTGCAGCGCGTTGGGGTAAGGATACTGGGAGAAGGTACCCATCTTGACGGGAGCCTCGGCGGCGTTGTAGCGCATAACGCGGGTCAGGATGACAGCGTTGGCGAGGCCGTGGGGCAGGTGATGGAAAGCGCCGAGCTTGTGGGCCATGGAGTGGTTGAGGCCCAGGAAGGCGTTGGCGAAGGCCATACCGGCCATGCAGGAGGCGTTGTGCATCTCCTCGCGAGCGTGCGGGTCCTTGGCGCCGTTCGTGAAGCTGGAGGGCAGGTTCTCAAAGACGAGCTTAGCAGCGCGCTCGGAGAGGCCCTTGGTGTAGTCGGAAGCCATGATGGAGACGTAGGACTCGATGGCGTGGGTCATGACGTCGATGCCGGAGGCAGCGGTCAGGCCGCGCGGGGCGGTCATGCAGTTGTCGGCGTCGACGATAGCCATGTTGGGGAGCAGCGCGTAGTCGGCGAGCGGCCACTTGATGCCGGTCTCCTTGTCGGTGATGATGGCGAACGGCGTGCACTCGGAGCCGGTACCCGAAGAGGTCGGGACGGCGACGAAGTAGGCCTTCTTGCCCATCTCGGGGAAGGTGAAGATACGCTTGCGGATGTCCATGAAGTCCATGGCCATGTCCTCAAACTTGCACTCGGGGTGCTCGTACATCATCCACATGATCTTGCCGGCGTCCATAGCGGAGCCACCGCCGACGGCGATGATGACGTCCGGCTCAAAGAGAGCCATCTGCTTGGCGCCGCGACGTGCGCACTGCAGCGACGGATCGGGCTCGACGTCGTAGAAGCAGTCGTGGGCGATGCCCATCTCGTCGAGCTTGGCCTCGATGGCGCGGGTGTTGCCATTCTTGAAGAGGAACTGGTCGGTGACGATGAAGGCGCGCTTCTTGCCCATGACGGTACCGAGCTCGTCGAGGGCGACGGGCGTGGAACCCTTCTTGAAGTAGACCTTCTCGGGAGCGCGGAACCACAGCATGTTCTCACGGCGCTCGGCCACAGTCTTAACGTTGATCAAGTGCTTCACCCCAACGTTCTCGGAGACGGAGTTGCCGCCCCAGGAGCCGCAGCCCAGGGTCAGAGACGGCTTCATGCCAAAGTTGTACAGGTCACCGATGCCGCCGTGCGAGGACGGGGTGTTGATGACGATACGGCAGGCCTTCATGACGTGCTCGAACAGGCTGATCTTCTCGGCCTGGGCGGGGTGCACGTACAGAGAGGCGGTGTGGCCCGGGCCACCGGCGAGCACCAGGTGCTCGGCCTTGTCGACGGCCTCCTGGAAGTCCTTGGCGTGATACATGGCCAGGACCGGGGAGAGCTTCTCGTGGGAGAACTCCTCCTTGGCGGGGTCGGTGGAGGTGACCTCGGCGATCAGGATCTTGGTCTTGGCGGGAACCTCGATGCCGGCGAGCTCGGCGATCTTGGCAGCAGCCATGCCGGGGATGCGGTGATCGAGGGCGCCGTTCTTGAACATGGCGGCACGCAGAGCCTCCATCTCGGCACCCTGCTTGACGAAGTAGCAGCCGCGCTTCTGGAACTCGGCCTTAACCTGGTCATAGATGGTGTCGATAACGGTCACGGACTGCTCGGAAGCGCAGATCATGCCGTTGTCGAAGGTCTTGGAGTGGATGATGGAGTTGACGGCGAGCAGCACGTCGGCGGTGTCGTCGATGACGACCGGGGTGTTACCGGCGCCAACGCCCAGGGCAGGCTTGCCCGAGGAGTAGGCGGCCTTGACCATGCCCGGGCCACCGGTGGCGAGAATGATGTCGACGTCGCGCATGACCATGTTGGTCAGCTCGATGGAGGGGACATCGACCCAGCCGATGATGCCCTCGGGGGCGCCGGCCTTGACGGCGGCGTCAAGCACGAGCTTGGCGGCGGCGATGGTGCACTTGGCGGCAGCCGGGTGCGGGGAGATGATGATGGCGTTGCGGGTCTTCAGGCTGATCAGCGTCTTGAAGATCGCGGTGGAGGTGGGGTTGGTCGTCGGGATGACGGCGCCCACGATGCCGATGGGCTCGGCGATCTTGGTGATGCCGTAGGCCTCGTCGCGCTCAAGGACACCACAGGTCTTGGTGTTCTTGTAAGCGTTGTAGATGTACTCTGCGGCGTAGTGGTTCTTGATGACCTTGTCCTCAAGAACGCCGCGGCCGGTCTCCTCGATGGCCATCTTCGCCAACGGGATACGAGCCTTGTTGGCGGCCATGGCGGCCTCATAGAAGATCTTGTCGACCTGCTCCTGCGTGTACGTAGCAAAAAGCGCCTGGGCCTCTCGCATCTGAGCGAGCTTAGCCTCAAGCGCCTCTACGTTGTCCACAATTGCGGGAGTAGTGTTTTCCGGTGACTTTTTCACCATTTGTGTCTCCTTGCGATCGGAGATTTACCCTACGCCTTGCATGATAGCAAGAAAT
>DBFBEA010000111.1:0-8484 GCA_048248475.1 Collinsella sp.
CTGGCCGCCGTACTGGGAGGAAGCAACCTGAGCGATGATCTGCGTCGCGATATTGCAGGCGGTCGAGAAGCTGTGCGGCTTCTCGATCAGCGTGCCCGAGATAACGGTGCCGTTCTGGAGCATGTCCTCCAGGTTCACCAGATCGCAGTTGTGCATGTGCTGGGCAAAGTAATCCGAATCGTGGAAATGGATCAGGCCCTCATTATGGGCATCCACGATCTCTTGGGGCAGCAGCACACGCTGAGTCAGGTCCTTGGAGATCTCGCCGGCCATGTAGTCACGCTGAACGGAATTGACGGTCGGGTTCTTGTTGGAGTTCTCCTGCTTGACCTCTTCGTTGTTGCACTCGATCAGCGACAGGATCTTGTCATCGGTCGTGTTCTTCTGGCGCTTCAGGCTCTGAACATAGCGATAGATGATGTAGTGGCGGGCAACCTCGTAGCAGTCGAGACGCATGATCTCGTCCTCGACCAAATCCTGGATCTCCTCGACCGAAACGGTGTGGCCCGCGTTCTCGCATGCCTCGGCGACGTTTTGCGCCGCATAAACCACCTGGCGGTCGGTTAGACGAGAGCTCTCCTCGACCTCCAAGTTGGCGGCGCGGATGGCATTGACGATCTTATCGATGTCAAAGACAACCTCGGTGCCGCTGCGCTTGATGATCTTCATCCTCTTGCCTCTTTCGCGTCGTAGCCTCATTGCGCTTCAGAGCCAAACGATGCCCGGCAGGGCTTGCCCCTGTCTTGCGGCGCCGTCGCGCAATCTGTGTTCTCGATAAACCATAAGTCCTCATGCGGACAATCCTCGCGGCCGATCAAGCGGCTCAAAGGCGTGTCCAAATGGGACGAATAAGGTCTTCGTTCTCTGTCCGCCATCTATCATACGACAAAGACGCATCTATATCCTGTATTCTTTTTTTAGTTCAAACACAACATATAGTGTTTCAGCAGGTCAAAGCAATTAGTCATTTTGCAGACGCATTAATTATGAGGGGTTCTTGGCAAGTCGGTAAAACGTTACCAACACGGCTACCTGCATGGCAGTTATAAAACCCCCTTAGTCAAGCCGCTGACAAATCCTACCAAAACCAAGCCGCTCACGCCAAAAGAATCCAAAAGATTATGCTTGACCAACATGTTGCGGTCGTGTCCTGCCGAGCCCCATGCAACGCGGCATGAATCCTTGAAAGATATGTGTATGTAAACGGAAAAGACGAGAGTTTCCTCGGATGACGACTGAGAAGCATCCCGGAAGACCAAAAAACTCGTAATTTGGCGACCAAAACAAAACAGCTCAGAGGACATAGCCTCTGAGCTGCGAACATTTGGTGGGCGTTAGAAGATTTGAACTTCTGACCTCTTCCGTGTCAGGGAAGCGCTCTCCCCCTGAGCTAAACGCCCAAATGGAGCGGACAACGGGGCTCGAACCCGCGACCCCAACCTTGGCAAGGTTGTGCTCTACCAACTGAGCCATGTCCGCTTACGAGGATTAATCTTACGTGATGCCCGCATCCTATGCAAGAACTTTTTTTGAAAAGTTTTGCGACGCTCTCGCGAGGGCATCAGTCGTCACGAAAGGCGCGAACAAACGCAGGCTCGCAGCGAGATGCCCCTACATCTCACCGAGCATGATCCAGGCAGAGCTGTCCTGCGCGAGCCTGCCGTCTGCAAGCGGTGATGAGGTGAGCAGGACCCTGCCCGCCGGCAGCTCCACGGGTGCTGCACCGAAGTTCGTCACACACGCCCAGCCGTTATCGCGGCGATAGGCGATGACGCCGCCCTCAGCGCCCTCGGCACCATCCGCAAGACCGGTGCGCCCGTCAAGATCGAGCCACGCAAGATCGTTGGCGCACCCGCGCAGCTTGCGCCGCAGCCAGAGGGCGTCACGATAGAGCGCAAGCATCGATGTCGGGTCCACTTCTTCCCTATCGGCAGCATAATCGGAAAACCATGCAGGCTGCGGCAGATGGGGCGCCGCATCGGCGTCTGCCGGCGAAAACCCAAACGATCCGCCATGCGCGGGATCGTCCGCCGCCACCCACGGCAGGGGCACACGACAGCCGTCGCGCCCCTTCTCACGCTTCGGTCCGTGCGTATTGGTCGCAGTAGGGTCTTCGAGTGCAGCCCACGGGATATCAGCCACCTCAAAAAGGCCGAGCTCCTCACCCTGATACACGTATGCCGAGCCCGGAAGCGCCAGCTCAAGCAAAAGGGCCGCCCGCGCGCGGCGCTCGCCGAGTTCACGGTCCTCGTCATAAGACGACCCGTCGCGCAAGAGCCAGTCGAGCGCAATCTGGTGGTAGCGCGTCGCCTTGATTTGCGGCAGGGCATAGCGTGTCGCCACGCGCGGCACGTCGTGGTTGGAGAGTACCCAGGTCGAGGCGGAATCGGATTCGACGGCTGCCTTCAAGCCCTTCTCGATTGCAGTGTGCATGTCATCATAGGTCCAAGTGGCCTTGGCAAACTCAAAGTTGAATGTCTGGCCAAGCTCGCTGGGACGCGCGTAGAGATACTGGCGCTCGGGCAGCACCCACGCCTCGGCAACGGCACTGCGCGGCGGATTATAGCGGTCGAACACGCGGCGCCACTCGCGATAGATCTCGTGGACCTCATTGCGGTCCCACAGCGGATGGGTGCCGTCGTCAACCATGTCATCGCCCTCGGCGAGATGCCACCGGTCGAGGTCATCGCGGTCGAGATCCTTGGCGAGACCCTGCGCCACATCAATGCGAAAGCCGTCGACGCCTCGATCGCTCCAAAACGCCAGGACGTCGCAAAAGAGCGCATGAACCTCGGGGCATGACCAGTCAAAGTCCGGTTGCTCGGGCGTAAACATGTGCAGATACCACTGACCGTCCGCAACACGCGTCCATGCGGGGCCGCCAAAGTTGGCATTCCAATTGGTGGGAGGCAGCTCGCCATGCTCGCCGCGACCATCGCGGAAGATATAACGGGCGCGCTCGGGCGATCCGGGGCCGGCGGCAAGAGCGGCTTTGAACCAGGGGTGCTGGTTGGATGAATGGTTGGGCACGATGTCGACGATGACCTTGATGCCGCGCGCGTGAGCCGCAGCGATCATGCCATCGAAGTCGTCAAGCGAGCCGAGACGCGGGTCGACATCGCAGTAGTCCGCCACATCATAGCCGCCATCGACAAGAGGCGATGGGTAAAACGGGCTCAGCCAGATGGCCTCGATACCCAGTCGCTCAAGATAGTCCATCTGCTGGGTAATGCCCGCGATATCGCCCAGACCCGAACCAGTCGAATCCTTAAACGAGCGCGGGTAGATCTGATAGATCGCGGCATCGGACATCCATGAGCGCGAAGAAGACTTTTCTGTAGCCATGGGGCGTATCTCCCTTGCAACGAGGTTATGCGAGATGCCCACGATGATACGCCCAAAGCGGACATTCGCGGCAAACAACGCCACAGCCACGACCCAAAACGCTCGCTCCCTCTCGGGTTCGAGCCCATGCGATGGATACAAAAAAGCCCGGCTACCGTGGTAGCCGGGCTGTTGCGTTTGGAGCGGACAACGGGGCTCGAACCCGCGACCCCAACCTTGGCAAGGTTGTGCTCTACCAACTGAGCCATGTCCGCATATGTAAAACAAAACGGGCGCCGGAGCGCCCGGATGTTGCCTGGAGGCGAAGCCCGGATTCGAACCGGGGGTAAAGGCTTTGCAGGCCTCTGCCTTACCACTTGGCCACTTCGCCGAAAAAGGACCGCCTAAACGGTCCGAAAATGCAATGGAGCGGACAACGGGGCTCGAACCCGCGACCCCAACCTTGGCAAGGTTGTGCTCTACCAACTGAGCCATGTCCGCTTGCGGGTTATTAATTTACGCGAGTTGTCCAAAAGACGCAAGTACTTTTTTCAAAAAACTTGTCTGCCGCATGTTCTTAGTAGCTAAACGCGCTAAAGCGATTGGCTAGGCACACGATTCCAGTGCTCCGCTAAACAGCTTCACCATCTGCACGCGCGTGCCGACGCCGTCCGTACGACGAGCAACCTCCACGTTATCGACGAGCATACGCATAAGCTTGATGCCACGGCCGCGCTCCTCAGATGCGACCGGTTCGCTCGTTTCATCGATAGAATAGCCGGCACCTCGATCAAGCACCTCAACCACAACGCGATCGCCATAGGCCTGAACCGTCAGGACGCACCCGATACCGCCCGCATGGTCATAGGCATTACCCAGCGCCTCCCCCGACGCCAATGCGACATCGTAGCGCTCGTCACGGCGCAACGGGAGCGATTCAAGGAGTTCGGCGATGCGATGTCGGTAGTATGGAAGATTCTCGATACCCTGACGGACCTCGACGCTCTTACTCCAGCGAGGCAGCTCCCCCACCGGAATGGCGGGAATAGACTCCCGTGCCGGCCCCGCGACATGAAGGATATCGACAAGACGAGCAATCTCCAAAAAGCGAACAACTTCACCTGATGCATTGACGAGCGAAAGCAGGCCTTCTCGCCTCATGAGCTCACGAGCGCGCGTAAGCAGGAATGCCAAGCCCGTCGAATCGATAAAGCTAACAGCCTGACAGTTGATGACGACGCGACGCACGCCGCGGCCAATCAGAGCATCCAACCGCCGACGCAGCGCAGGCACCGTGGCGATGTCGATATCGCCTGGTGGCGTCAAAACCGCTATGTCATTCCACTCATTCATACGACCATGGTTCCCCAAAAAAGCCCACTCGATGCATTCGTTTCCCCAACCGTACGGATTCAGCCCGCCCAGCGTCGTCTATGAACGACCCCGTAAAAACTCAAGGGACACCAATGCAATGTCATCGTCCAGCGCCGATTCGGTAAATCGGTCAAGCTCGCCCAAGACCTTGCCGCAGATTCCCGATACGCCCTCACCCGAGACAGAGAGCAGAAGGTCACGAAGGCGCTGCTCACCAAAGAACGCTCCGGTGCGGTCGCGGGCCTCAATCGTTCCGTCCGTATACATGAAGAGCATGTCGCCAGGAGCGAACGTAAACACGCCTGTCTCGTACACCATGCTCTCAAAGGCACCGATTACGCCCGATTGGCATCCAAGCAGCTCGACCTCTCCCCCACGGGCCTCGCCGCCACCCAGCGGCATCGACTCTGGCCTAATGACCATGGTCGGAGGATGGCCCGCCGAACAATACGTTGCGCGTCCGGCTTTAAGGTCAATCTTGGCGATAAAGGCCGTCACGAACGTCTCGACCCTCGAGAAGCCCATGAGCATGCTGTTAAGGGAGCGTGCCATGCGGGCCGGTCCAGCGCCCTCCCAGGCATATGCCGTCAGGGCCGTCTTGACGAGCGCGGACATCGATGCAGCCTCAATGCCTTTGCCAGACACATCGCCCAGAATCATGACGGCGCAGTCGTCGGGAAGACGGATGAGCGTATAGAAATCACCGCCGACCAACGCCGAGTTCGTGGCTGACAGGTACACCGAATCGGTTGCGATACCCGGAACATCCCCCAGGGAATTTCTCATGCCGATCTGAAGGGTCTGAGCGATATGGCGCTCCTCGCGCTTTTGAGATTCGCCTTCGTAGATCAGTTCAAAGTCATGCGCCAAGTGCACCAAGTAGTCATATTCAAGATCATCAATCGGCTCTTGGCTACCATCACGAAGCAGCAGCGCGCGCGTCGTCGGGCTCTTCGCAACAGAAGCAGGAACAATTGCGTCGTTACTGTGCTTGCCATCACCCTTAGAGCGTGGTCGCCCCGCCTCGATGCCGGAGTCGACGTAGAGACCTTGACAAGGCAGACCATGCGCCCTAAGCCAGCCTCCCATAGGCATCGATTCGTCAACGCGAGTTATACGGACGTGTTTAAGGTCTTCGGCACTCGTACCGCCCAAAACAGATGCCTCAAAGCCATCAGGGCCAGCCCCCAGACGTGCCGCTGGCGCCGTCGTGGAAAAGAAAAGCCTCTCGGGATCGTCCGGCAAAGCAACGCGACTGCCACCTTCAAAATCTATGACGTAGGAATCCAGACTGGCGTCATACTCAACAGGGCAAAAATGGCAGTTAAGCATATTGCAGATCTCGGACGATACCGCCTGGGTAGCCGCGGCGGAATCGTCTAGAAAGGTAAACAACTCATCACGTAAGACATTAAGCGAGCGGCCAAGCTCGGCCGTACGACGAGAGCGAAGGCTCGATGCCATGCCGACCAGCTGGATAGACAGGTAATCGCAAATGACCTCGAGTACATTAACGTCATAGGCAAGTGGCGCCTGGGGGCGTTTCCAACCAACTTCCAGAACGCCAAGGATCTGCGTACCGTAAAAAACGGGAAGACAGATCTCGCTGCGGTACGGAGGCATATCCTGCATGCGCAACAGGTGCTTAGAACGATTGTCCAGGTCCATGAACATACCGGAGGCGGTCCTATCGCCCTCAAGGTCCTGTTGAATCGACAAGCGACAGGCACGCGACTCGCGAAGAACATACGTCGGAATGCCAGCGCCATACGGCAAAAACTCGGGCAGGTAGCTGTCGTACAGTTCCTTGGAAACACCGCGTAGCTTAAAACCGCCGCTCTCCGAAAAATAGATAGCGGCTCCCGAAGCATCGAGCGTTCCTACAAGCTGGTTCAAAACAGTATCAAGCAGGCTGGGTAACTCATCGGAGCCCACAGTGCTCATAATGACCGAGAGCGTGCCAGAGAGACGCTTGTTCGCCACTCTAAGCTCCGATAACGCACGCTTGAGCTGACGGTCGTGAGAATACTGTTCCTCGATGCTATGGAGCGCCACTAGGACACGTGGTGCGCGGCGCCCAAAGATGCGTGGAGGCGTTACGGAGCCCGCGCGAACCAAGACGGGGATAAAAGAGCCATCACTCAGCTTGAGCATCAGTTCGCTCTCTGAGCCATCAGTTTCAAATGGCAGACGATGTTCCGTCGCACGTTCAAAAGCGGACGAGTACAGGACGTCTTTAACATCTCCACCGATGACGTCGGCACGTTCCTCGCACATCAAGCCAAGTAAGCGATTATTCACATGCAGAATGGTTCCGTCGAGCTCGCAGATGATGACAGCATCGCTCGTGATCTCGACCAGTTGGGCAACGTCTGCCCACTCGTTGTGTTCAAGCGTTTCCATCGTGGACCTCACCGTCTATCGGTAACAAAAAAGCCTCCGAAGAGGCTTCTCAAATGCGATGGTGTCGGAGGCGGGACTTGAACCCGCATGACCAAAAAGCGGTCACTAGCACCTCAAGCTAGCGCGTCTGCCAATTCCGCCACTCCGACATGCTATGTTGTTGATTCACGGTTCGTTTTGTTGGAACCGCGCGTTCAACGAGGAAGATAATAACCTATGATTCGAGAACTGTGCAAGCACTTTTTTCAAAAAAGTTTACGAATTTGTAAATGCGCAGGTAAACTGACCTGTTCGGGCCGGAATGAGGTTGCTTTCCAACGCGTCCTCGGGCATGCGGCATTATTTTGCTCCGCGCTTCGCGCTACAAAATAATGCCGCCCCCTGCGGAATGCATTGGAAAGCAACCTCATTCCGGCCCTAGGAGTATGTACTCCGGACACAGTTCTCAAACATGTTCTGGGGCTGATATATATTTGGTGGCTCGGCTTTGCCGAGCCCTTATATGAGGAGGCCGGAGCCAAGGCTCCGGCCTCACTAACTTTCCTATTAGATTAAGTGAGCGATCGAGGAATCGCCCCCCCCTGCAGCGGTAACACAGGGCCCGTGCTGGACTTGGTTTTCAGAACATTCCGCACTGATATTTTCTGTATTGAAGACGTCGATGATGCACCCGTATACCATTGACGTCGACACCATCAGATGCGGACCGCGCGGTGACCCCACATTCCGCTGGCGCCCACAGGGCTGCCCTCGTTTCCTGACATGTCCCGCGCGGGCCGCGGCGAGCCGAGACCGCCGCATGACCTAATAGGAGCATGGAGCGATACCGCGGACCCGAACAACCGCATTCTATCGCGCCCCGTCAGTGTGCCGTCTGCCCGGTCCAGGCGAGCACGGAAAGAACGGAGCGAGACATGCAAAACGAATCGACACCCGACGCCCGCGGGCCGGTCTTCTGCGGGGTCGACACCCACGCCGACTCGCACTGGCTGTACGTCCTGGACTGGAGGGGCCGCAAGGTCCTGTCCCGCCGGTTCCCCGCCGACGCGGCGGGCTACGAGGCGCTCGCCGGGGCGATCGCCGCGGCCGGGGAGCCGGCCTGCATCGCGATGGAGGGGACGTCGTCCTACGGGGCGGGCCTCACCAGGCACCTCGCGTCGCTGGGGATGCCCGTGCGCGAGGCGCTCTCCCCGGCGAGGATGCAGAGGAGGCGCCCGGGGCAGGGAAAGTGCGACGAGGCGGATGTTAGCGTCAATCTATTTTTCACCAGTTTCGCTAAACAGGCGCACCGTTCGCGCAAAGGCGGTTTCACCGGTTGCGCTAACGCTTTTTCACCGATTCCGGTCACGGCTTGACGGGGCCGTCCCTCGGCAGGTCCTTCAG
>DBFBEA010000112.1:0-3717 GCA_048248475.1 Collinsella sp.
ATGTTGACCGAGTTAAAGCTGGAGTACAGGCCCTTGTAGCACTCGTAGTTGGTGCAGGAGTCGAGCATCTCGTCGTTGACGATTTGGTTGTAGTCGCCGTGGAGCGTCTCGCCGATCAGCACAAAGTCGGGCTTGAGCTCATGGGTAAAGACGTGCAGGCGGCGCATAAAGTCGCGGTCGAGCATATAGGCAACGTCCAGGCGCAGGCCGTCGACGCCAAAGACCTCGGCCCAGCGGCGCACGGACTCGAGCAGGTAATCGACCACAGCGGGATTTTGCAGGTTGAGCTTCACAAGCTCAAAATGGCCTTCCCAGCCCTCGTACCAAAAGCCATCGCCATAGCAGGAATCGCCGTCAAAGCTAATGTGGAACCAGTCCTTGTACGGCGAGTCCCACTTGCGCTCCTGCACATCGCGGAAGGCCCAAAAACCGCGGCCGACGTGGTTGAAGACGGCATCGAGCACCACGCGGATGCCATGGGCATGCAGCGTGTCGCATACGGCGGCAAAGTCGGCGTCCCCACCCAGGCGGCGATCAATATGGCGCAGGCTGCGCGTGTCGTAGCCATGGCTATCAGACTCGAGCGGCGGGTTGATGAGCACAGCGCCAATACCGAGTTCCTGCAGGTAATCGGCCCATTGGGCAATCTTCATGATGGGGGCATCGGGGCTAGCTGTGGCATCGGCGGCCTGGGCGAGCTCATCCTCGGCAACGGGCGCGGCGTTTTCGCGCGGAGCTCCACAAAAGCCCAGCGGATAGATTTGATAGAACGTCGTCTCGTATGCCCACATAGCAACCTCCCGGTAAGCGCAACACAACGACATCCATTGTATGCCCAGCTTGTATCCTCTCCCCCAAAATAAGTTGCGGTGGAATAGTTCCTGCTTGGGCCTTCAGAGGCCTTAAACAGGAACTATTCCACCGCAACTGATGAGGAAACGTGATTAGGCGACAGGCTTTGCGCGACGAATGGCCGGGAACATCACCGTGATAGCGAGGATGACGCCCACGGCAGCGATCGCACCGCCCGCGAAGCCGATCCAGGCGATACCGGGACCCGAAACCACGGCTCCGCCGATCGCGGTACCCGTGCCGATACCGAGGTTGAACAGGCCCGAGAAGATCGACATGGCAACGGCCGACGAATCTGCCGGCGTGTGCTTGATGAGCTCGGCCTGAAACGCCACGTTAAAGGCCGTGGCGCAGCAACCCCACAGTGCGCAGACGGCAAGCACTGTCACGAGCGACGATGCGGCCGGCCCCATGAGCAGCAGGGCCACCGGCACGCCGGAGAGCGTGATAGCCAAGAACGGGAAGCGATGCCCATCGAACAGGCGGCCAAACAGCCAGCTTCCGAGCAAACCAGAGCAGCCAAACGCCGTCAGCGTCATGGTAATGGCGCCCGCATCGACGTGCGCGACCTGCGCCAGGAAGGGCTCGATATAGCTGTAGCTTGCGTAATAGCCGGTCGCCATGAAGACCGTGACTGCGTAGAGCGCGATGAGGAGCGGGTTCTTGAGCAGCTCGGGCAGTTGCTTGACGGTAAAGCACTCACCCGCCGGCATGGCCGGGAACACCGCTGCCTGGTAGACGGCCGCGATGGCCGAGAGGCCCCCGACCACGGCAAACGTCATGCGCCAGCCCACGGCCAAGCCTATGGCGCGACCGAGGGGCAGGCCAAAGATCTGCGCGATGGACGAGCCAGTGGCGATCATGCTGATGGCGAGCGCCCCATGGCGCGTGTCGACCAGGCGCGAGGCCATAATCGAAGCGACCGACCAGAACACGGCATGCGCGCAAGCGACCACCAGGCGCGCGCAGACCAAGATGGGATAGGTGGGCGCCACGGCGGACAGGAACTGGCCGAGCGAGAACACGGCAAGCACGCCCAGCAGCATCCGCTTGAACTCGAAGCGCGAGGCAAACACCATGAGCGGCAACGACAGCAGCATGACGCCCCAGGCATAGACCGAGATCATGATGCCCGCCTGGGCCTCGGTGAGCGAGAACGACGCGGCGATATCAGTCAAAAGGCCGATGGGCATAAACTCCGACGTGTTGAACACGAACGCACAGCAGGTGAGCCCGACGAGTGGGAGCCACTGCCTGAGCGTGATGCCGTCTTGCCTTGCCTGACTCATATATAACATCTCCAATCATTTTGAGCGGAGGCGATTATATAGCAACGGTCCCACATCCGTCAGTAACGGACACGGGACCGAAACAATTCGATACACAGAGGTTGCGCCGTCAATAAATAGCTAAGCCAACCCCAGCAATATGCCCGCCGAATGCACGACAAACGCCACGATCCAGGCGACCGTCACTTGAAACGCGAACACGGCAACGGCATAGCGCGCGCCCAACTCGCTCCTGACGGCGCCGATGGCCGCCACGCAGGGCGGGTACAGCAACGTAAAGACCAGGAACACGTAAGCGGTAAACGGCGAAAACATGGTCGACAGTGCCGCGGGTGAGGTCGCGCCCAAAAGCACTGTGAGAGTCGAGATGACGCTCTCCTTGGCAATAAGTCCGGTGACGAGCGCCGTGGATGCGCGCCAGTCGCCAAAGCCGAGCGGCGCCAGCAGCGGGGCGATGATGCTACCCAGGCCGGCAAGCAGACTCTGCGACTGGTCGGCGACCACGTTAAAGCGGATATCGAACGTCTGCAGGAACCAGATGACCACCGTAGCGGCAAAGATAATGGTAAAGGCCTTGGTGATGAAGTCCTTGGCCTTATCCCATGCCAGCATCACCGTCGTCTTGACGCTCGGCAGGCGGTAATTGGGAAGCTCCATGATAAACGGCACCGGGTCGCCCTTAAATGCCGTGCGGTTGAGCACCAAAGCCGCGATGCAGCCGACCACGATACCGATCAGATAGAGCGAGACCATGGCGGGAACCGTTGCCTGTGGGAAAAACGCCCCGCACAGCAAGCCGTAAACCGGCAACTTGGCTGAGCAGCTCATAAACGGCGTGAGCATGACCGTCATCTTGCGGTCGTGCTCGGAGGGCAGGGTGCGCGTCGCCATGATAGCCGGCACGCTGCACCCGAAGCCGATGAGCATGGGCACGAAGCTCCTGCCGGAAAGTCCCAGCTTGCGCAGGATCTTGTCCATGACGAACGCCACGCGCGCCATGTATCCGGAGTCCTCGAGAATCGAAAGCAGCAAAAACAGCACTACGATGATCGGCAAGAACGAGAGCACGCTGCCCACGCCGGCGAAGATGCCGTCGATAACGAGCGAATGCACCACGGGGTTGAGCCCGAACGCCGTAAGCGCCTGATCCACCGCCGCGGTAAACGCCGCGATACCCATCTCAAGCAGGTCGGAAAGGCGCTGCCCCACCGCATCGAACGTGATCCAGAACACGAGAGCCATGATGCCGATAAACACCGGGATGGCGGTGTATTTGCCGGTAAGGATGCGGTCGGCGGCAACGGAGCGCAGGTGTTCCACGCTCTCGTGTGGCTTCACCACGCTCGCGCCACACACCTCCTCGATGAAGCTAAAGCGCATGTCGGCCAGGGCTGCCATGCGATCCTGCCCGGCTTCTTCCTCCATCTGCGAGATGATGTGCTCAACGGCGTCGAGCTCGTTCTGGTCGAGCGCAAGCGCGTCGATGACGAGCCGGTCACCTTCGATGAGCTTTGTCGCGGCGAAGCGCACCGGAATGCGCGCGGCCTCCGCATGGTCGGCGATGAGGTGGATGAGG
>DBFBEA010000113.1:0-13150 GCA_048248475.1 Collinsella sp.
GGCAGGCGATCTGTTTACGGAGCCGTTCGTGATGTGCGAGCTGGACCATCCCGTCGATCAGATAACGACATTTTTGACGTCGGGGAGCATGCTCTCCGCGCTCGCCACGCACATTGTGAGCGCGGAGAAGAGCGAGGCAGAACTACACGGCATCGAAGTGCCCTTGGTGGCGTGTGCCACTCCGACGGGCGCAGTCGCTACCTCGGGCGCGGTGGTGCCCGGAGCAGCAGGCGAATCCTTCATGGTCACGGTGCGAAACGACGGCAACACCTTGCTGACCGCCGGCACAATCGATCTGTACCGAGAGGGCTCCAGCCAGCCGTTCTCCAGCGCATCCATCGGGTTCGGAGCGAACACACGCATGGCATCGATCTACGATCCAGAGCTTGCCGAGGACGCTTCGGTCAACGACATGGCACACGTGAAGTACGCGCTCGAAACGCTGGGCACACCTTTTGCAACGCACCCGCTGGTAGCCGACAGTGGCAACGCCGTGCTGGCACCGGGTTGCACGGCACAGTTCCGCATGAGCTTCGCCATCCCCGAGAGTTGGAGCGATGAAGTGGGCAAACGTGTAACGCTATATGCGAAGGCGCGTAATCTGGTGGCGCTCGATCCCGTAACGCTCGAGGAAATTCGACCGGGCGCAAACTCGGCGCTGGGTGCCGTGCTGCACGAGCTTCATGTGCCCGACGCGGCATGCGAACGCTCGGAAGTTCAGGTCGGCGTATGCGACAGCGCTGATACGACAGGACTTCACGACGCCCCGATGACGGTCGACGGCGATGGCGGCGCGAGTGGCGGCGGCACTGACGAGGGCGGCGGCTCCGGCGGAAGCAGCTCCGGCAGTGGCAAGGACCACGGCACTAACAAGCGCTCCGGAAAAGCGGGCGCGCTTGCGGGCACGGGCGATGTCAACGCTCCCCTTACGGCAGCCGCTGCTGCACTCGCCGCGGCAGGCGCCGGCCTCATCGCCTACAGCGCCCGCCGCACGGCGCTCGAAAAAGACACCGCCGATGAGGTCAATTCTGATAAGCCTCACTAGCTCTCAGTTACCTTTGCGAGAGACGCCGACTCGGCTCATCGACCATCAAAATGGGCTGGTTCTGGATACCCAGAGCCAGCCCATTACGCATTAGATATCGTCAGAGGAGTCGAGTTCTGCCTCGAGCTTGGCACACCGTCTTTTCGCCAACAATCCGCACGACACGTCTTCGACAGCGTATCCAACCGCAAACGCAGCAAGACACATTCGGCCGTCTTCAAACTTACTCGGACAGAGCCGACTCGGTTTTGTCCGAGTAAACGAATCTCCATCGAACTCCGAACGATTGTTCGATGGATTTCGTGTTGGGTGGAATCGTCTGTGGGCTGGGCTATGCTACCTTGACTATCTATATGACTTAAACGCAGCAAAGGAGCACCGAGAGAGCGAGTATGGCAAAAAACACCGCAAACTATGGTAACGACAGTATCCGCCAGCTCAAGGACGAGGAGCGCGTACGCCTGCGCCCCGCCGTCATCTTTGGCTCGGACGGACTCGACGGCTGCGCGCATGCCGCCTTCGAGATCCTGTCCAACGCCGTTGACGAGGCGCGCCAGGGCTACGGCAAGCTCATCACCCTTACCGCCTTTCGCGATGGTTCCATTCAGGTAGAGGACAACGGCCGCGGCTGCCCGCTCGACTGGAACCCCTCCGAGAAGCGCTTTAACTGGGAACTCGTCTTTTGCGAGCTCTACGCCGGCGGCAAATACAACAATAACCAGGGCGGCGACTACGACTTCTCGCTCGGCACCAACGGCCTGGGCTCATGCGCAACCCAGTACGCCTCCGAATACATGGACGTCACGGTTTGGCGCGACGGCAACAAGTACTCCCTGCACTTTAAGAAGGGCAAGGTCGTCGGTGCCAAAAAGAAGGCACTCGAGATTGAGCCCAGCGACGAGGATCGCACCGGCACCACCATTAAGTGGCGTCCCGATCTTGAGGTCTTTACCTCCATCAGCATCCCCCACGATTGGTATCGCGAGACAATGCGCCGCCAGGCCGTGGTCAACGCCAACGTGACCTTCCGCCTGCGTATCGAGGGCGACGATGGCGAGTTTTCCGAAGAGGATTTTTGCTATCCCAAGGGCATCGAGGACTACGTGCTCGAGAAGGTCGGTACCGACTACCTCACCGAGCCCTTCTTTATCGAGGCCGACCGTCGCGGTCGCGATCGCGAGGACCTGCCCGACTACAACGTGAAGATTACCGCGTGCATGTGCTTCTCGCGCACCTTCATGATGCAGGAGTACTACCACAACTCATCGTGGCTCGAGAACGGCGGTTCGCCCGAGAAGGCCGCCCGCAGCGCTCTGACCAGCGCCATCGATGCCTACATCAAGCAACAGGGCAAGTACAACAAAAACGAGAGCGGCATTAAGTGGCAAGACGTCCAGGACTGCCTGGTGCTGGTGACCAACTGCTTCTCCACCCAGACGTCCTATGAAAACCAGACCAAGAAGGCCATCAACAACCGCTTTATCCAGCAGGCTATGACGGCCTTCTTTAAGGAGCGCCTCTCGACTTACCTGATCGAGAACAAAGACGCCGCTAACAAGATCATGGAGCAGGTGCTCATCAACAAGCGCTCGCGCGAGAACGCCGAGAAGACGCGTCAGAGCATCAAGACCAACCTGCAGCAGAAGACCGACATGGCCAACCGCGTGCAGAAGTTCATCGACTGCCGCTCCAAGGACAAGAGCCGCCGCGAGATCTACATCGTAGAGGGCGACTCGGCAGCAGGCGCCATTCGTACCTCGCGCGATGCCGAGTTCCAGGGCGTTATGCCCGTCCGCGGCAAAATCCTCAACTGCCTAAAGGAGGACTATCCACGCATCTTTAAGTCCGACATCATCATGGACCTCATGCGCGTGCTGGGCTGCGGCGTGGAGATCAAGGACAAGCGCATCAAAAACCTTGGTGCCTTTGACCTTGACAACCTCAACTGGAACAAGGTCATCATCTGTACGGACGCCGACGTCGACGGTTATCACATCCGTACGCTCGTGCTCACCATGCTCTACCGCCTGGTGCCCACGCTTATCGACGAGGGCTACGTGTATATCGCCGAATCGCCGCTCTACGAGATCAACTGCAAAGAGAAGACCTACTTTGCCTACACCGAGCTCGAGAAGAACGGCATCCTCAAAGAGATCGGCGACCAGAAGTGTTCCATCAACCGCTCCAAGGGTCTTGGTGAGAACGATCCGGACATGATGTGGCTCACCACCATGAACCCCGAGACGCGTCGTCTGATCAAGGTGGAGCCCGAGGACGTCACCAAGATGGAAACCATGTTCAACCTGTTGCTGGGCAACGACGAGGCGGGCCGCAAGCGCCATATCTCGGAGCACGGCAAGGAATACCTGGACCAGTTGGACCTGCAGTAGCAGCAAATCGATAACGACGGCCCATAAGAAGTTCAAGAGGAAATCGTGGCAAAAAAGAAGACGAAGAACCAGCCAAAGAAAAAGCAGGTTAACGCCGAGAACGTCATCGGCCTGCACTCCGAGGTCACCGACCAGCCGATCACGCAGACGCTCGAGGTCAACTACATGCCCTACGCCATGAGCGTCAACGTCTCGCGTGCGTTCCCCGAGATCGACGGCTTTAAGCCCTCGCACCGCAAGCTGCTCTACACCATGTACAAGATGGGTCTGCTCAAGGGCGAGCGCCAGAAGAGCGCCAACATCGTGGGCCAGACCATGAAGCTCAACCCGCACGGCGATGCCGCGATCTACGAGACGATGGTGCGCCTGGCAACCGGCAACGAGGCGTTGCTCGCACCGTTCGTTGAGTCGAAGGGCAACTTTGGCAAGTACTATTCGGGCGACCTGAGCTACGCCGCCTCGCGTTATACCGAAGCCAAGCTCTCCCCCATCAGCGCCGAGATCTTCAAGGACATCGACAAGGACCCGGTCGACTTCGTCGACAGCTACGACGGTGCCATGAAGGAGCCGCGCCTGCTGCCCACCACGTTCCCCAACATCCTTGTCTCGGCCAACAAGGGCATCGGCGTCGCCATGGCGTCCGACATCTGCGGCTTCAACCTCAACGAGGTCTGCACCGCCACGATGCACTACCTGCAGGATCCCGATTGCGACCTGCTCGAGTACATGCCCATGCCCGACTTCTCGACCGGCGGCGAGATCATCTACCGCCGCGAGGAGATGGAAAAGATTATTGAGACCGGCCTGGGCAGCTTCCAGATTCGCTCCCGCTGGCGTTGGATTCCCGAAGAGCGCATCATCGAGGTCTACGAGATCCCCTACACCACCAAGACCGATGTCATCATCGAGCGCATCGTCAAGCTCTCCAAAGAGGGCAAGGTCAAGGAGATCGCTGACATCCGCGACGAAACCGACCTCTCGGGCTTGCGCATCGCCATCGACCTTAAGCGCGGCGTCGACCCCGACAAGCTCATGGCCAAGCTCTATCGCTCGACCACGCTGCAGGATTCGTTCTCGTGCAACTTCAACGTGTTGGTCGATGGTTACCCTCGCGTTATGGGCGTGCGTCAGATCCTGCACGAGTGGGTCAAGTGGCGTATTGAGTCCACGCGTCGCCGCATTAACTTTGACCTGGGAAAAAAGTCCGAGCGCCTGCACCTGCTGCACGGCCTCGAGGCGATTTTGCTCGATATCGACAAGGCCATCGCCATCATCCGCGGCACCAAGCTCGAGGCCGAGGTCGTGCCCAACCTTATGAAGGGCTTCGACATCGATGAGACCCAGGCCGAGTTTGTTGCCGAACTTAAGCTCCGCAACATCAACGAGGAGTACATCCTCAACCGCACCAAGGACATTGCCAAGCTTGAGGGCGAGATTGCCGAGCTTGAGGAGATCCTCTCCAGCGAGGAGAACATCAAGAAGGTCATCAGCGACGAGCTAGCCGCGGTCAACAAGAAGTACGTGATGCCGCGCCGCACGGGCAGGATCGAGCCCCATGAGGTTATCGAGGTAAGCTTGGAGCCCGAGGTCGAGGAGTACCCGGTCACCATCATGCTCTCGCGCGATGGCTACCTTAAGAAGATGACGGACCGCGTGCTCAAGAAGGCGACCACGCTCAAGTACAAGGACGGCGACAAACCCTTTATCGAGTTTCCGTCCTCCAACACCCACGAGCTGCTGGTCTTTACCAACAAGAGCCAGGTGTACAAATGCAAGGTTGCGGCGTTTGAGGACACCAAGTCGGCCCAGCTGGGCTCGTACCTGCCGACCGATCTTGAGATGGAACCCGACGAGAGCGTAATCTGGGTCATCGACCCCGAGGACTATAAGGCCGACGTGCTGTTTGTCTTTGAGAACGGCCGCGTGGTGCGTGTCGCGCTTTCCGGATACGTCACCAAGACCAACCGCAAACGCCTCAAGAACGCCATCTACGGCGGCAGCAAACTGCTGTATGCTCAGGTACTCAACACAGATCGCGACATCGCACTGGTCTCGAGCGACTATCGTTTGATGAACTTCAACACGTCGCTACTCAAGACCAAGACGACAACCAACACGCAGGGCGTCCAAGCCTTTACGGCCAAGAAGGGCCGCTCGGTCACCACCGTCGGCACAACCGAGGAGATTCTTGGCGCCGGCGTCTCGGCCGAGAAGTTCACCGCACAGAGCCTCCCCTCCGCCGGTGCCCTCATGAAAGAAAACGACATGCCGAGTTTGTTTGATTAGGACGACGGCAGAACCGCCATGGTTTTACAAAGCAGCGGGGCCCGGAGCGCAGCAATATCGCGCCCCGGGCCCCATGCATTACAGCAGCATCATCCCTATAGACAAAATGCTGCATAAAGTGGAACAGACATAAGCCCATCATTCATTCCAAAGGGCTTAGTCGATAGCCTGATAAGGCGCACGCCTGGATGGGTCTTTTTTAGCGAGGACAGACTTCGAGATCTTGTGTTCTCCCCCGCCTTGACTTCAATCGCAGACAAGCATCCCTGTTTCTCTACTACAAAGTCGATTTCCGCACGATTGTCTCGCGCCCAATAATGCAGCGGATAGCCCATGGCTGAAAGCTGTTGGGCAACGTAGTTTTCGGTAAGTGCGCCCATGAATGTGCCACCGATACCGGCAAGAATATCGGCGCGTTGAGCACCGGCTTTGGAGACGAGCAGCCCTGTATCAGCCTGATAGATTTTAAAAGCAGAAGGGTTAACAAAGGCCTCTAAGGGGCTTTCGATCTGCCCGACTAGGCTGCAGCGCGCCACCGTACCCGACAATACAAGCCAGTCGAGAGCATCTCCAAAGAGAGACGCATTGCCCCCCGCTCGCACTACCTTGTATTGAAATTTACGATTCTCTTTGGCAAGCTGCTGTGGAATGGAGTCGAAGCACGCACGCGTCTTTGTGCTCAAGCGTTCATCAGCATATTTATTGGTGTCGGCGGAATATCCGTCGAGAATAATCCGATGCTTTTCGGCCACATCAATGATTGACTGATCATCGATGTACGTTTGGACCGCCTCGGGCATTCCGCCAACAACAAGATACTGTCGATAGAGCCCAAGCGCCTTTTCATGAAGGCTTGGCGCAAGAGGTCCCATTGACTCGAATGATGAGCGTATCTCGTCGACCAGCTGATCGTGCCCCATCGCCCAGAGAAACTCCTCGAAATCGAGTGGAGTCATCTCAATCAAGTCGGTCTTTCCAACGGGGAACGAATACGACTGATGGTTAATGGCAACCCCAAGAAGCGACCCAGCAGCCGCAACGTAATACTCGGGAGCATCTTCGCAAAAGTATTTAAGGGAAGTGAGCGCTTCCTCGCATGCCTGGATCTCGTCAATGAACAGTAAGGTTTTGCCAAGCACGATACGCTGCCCCGTGCGAGCCTCGATCGCGTGTACGATCGAATGAGGGTCAAGACCGCCCGAAAAATCCGCTCGCGCCGACCGGTCGTTCTCAAGATTAACGTAGACAACCGATTCGAAAAGATCCTGGGCGTACGTTCTGAGCAGATAGGTCTTGCCACACTGGCGCACGCCTTTGACCAGCAAAGGTTTTCTATCAGCCTTGTCTCGCCATTCCCTAAGGAGCTCGTCTGCCTTGCGACGCATACGCAACCTTCCCTCATGAATTTCTGTTCAACAATATTTTAACGCAGATTAATTTGTTTTCAGTTATTTTTCTGCGTTTAAAAATTGTTCTATACGGTACTTGAGGGAATACACCCCTATTCATATACTCGCGATACAACCGATTGCCATGTGTTCTTCTTGTCCTTAGGCCAGCTTGCGAGCGAGCTCTCGCACCTCTTTCAACTTGGGCGACGATGCCATGCTGTCGCGCTCGGTCATACCGCTGATGGCGACAATGCCCTGGTCCTCCCACTTGCAGTACGCGCAGGTCGACTTGTACATAGCGATCGCCGCATCATAGACGCCCTCGCTGTGGCTATCGAGTAAAAGGGCCGTCTTGGTGAACGGGAAGCCCGTGGCACCGAAGGCGTACAGGCGGTCGATGGCGGCCTTCTCCTGCGCGGTGATATCAAACCAGTAGATGGGCGAAGCGAAGACTCCCTCCTTCATGCCGCAGGCGCTCGGCACGCATTTTGTTGTAAGCAAAACAGATGGAGCTATTCAGTCGTCTGTAGATCGCATCTCTCGTTCGCGCTCTCCAAAGAAGGTGCAAGCAGAAGCATCACGGGCATTGATCGGCGCCGATATGGATCACGACATGAAACCGTAAGGGTTGGCCAGAGGTTGCTAGATTCAGTAGCTCGCAGTAATAGAGCGAATGACGACTTCGGCGATATAATCCGTGTCATCTTGATTGTTCCCGCGCGGAAGGTACAGCTCATGTCCAAGCTCAACATCGACCAGCGATCGATTCGCGATCTTCTCACCGATAAGCGATCAGACTTCCTCATCCCCGACTACCAGAGGCCCTACGCCTGGGGCGAGGATGAATGCGCAACGCTGTGGGATGACCTGTTCTCGTTCGCTTTTCCAGGCGATGACTACGAGCGTTTCGACAGCGAGAACGACGAATACTTCCTAGGACCCATCGTCACCTTTAAGAACCTCTCTGGCCAACTCGAGATCATTGACGGCCAGCAACGCCTCACCACCATCATGCTGCTGCTCCGCGCGTTCTACGACAAGTTCACCAACATGAAGGATAAGCAGTCTGTGAAGATGCGCGAGGCAATCGCCCGTTGTGTATGGAAGACCGACGAGTTCGACGAGCCCGACATGGAGCGTCTCAAGATCGACTCCGAGGTTGCATCGGACAACGACAAAAATGAATTCCTCGAGATTTTACGAGAGGGCAATGTAGGCGATGGCTGGAAAAGCGCCTATGCCCGCAACTTTGCTTTCTTCCAGAGGAAAATTGAGCAACTGGTGAGCGAGTGGCCCACCTACACCGTCTACATGGCCACACGCGTCATCAACAATGTGATACTGTTGCCCATTGAAGCGGAGTCGCAGGACACCGCGCTACGCATCTTCTCGACTCTAAACGACCGAGGGTTGCCTCTCTCGGATGCCGACATCTTCAAGAGCCAGTTCTACAAGCATTATTCCGACACGGGGCGCAAGGATGAGTTCATCCGTCGCTGGAAGGGGCTCGAGGAGGGAGCGAACGCTATCTTCCGGCCCATGCGCGGTACACCAACCGATGAGCTATTTACGCGCTATATGTACTACCGCCGCGCGAAGAAAGGCATCCGCGACACGACCACCGCATCGTTGCGCGACTTCTTCGGTGCCGATGGCTACGCCATACTCAAGGAGGACGCCACGCTCGGCGATCTTGAGGCCCTACTCGGCTTCTGGCAACGCGTCGACGCGCAGGAAGGATTCAGCGAGCGCGTGCTCCGCAGGCTCTTCGTGCTGAACTACGCCCCCAACGGCATGTGGACCTATCTGCTAAGCGTATGGTTCCTTGCCAACAGCGACAGCAAAGGTGTCCTCGATGACGAGGCACTCTACGGCTTTCTAAACAAGATCACGGCATTCATTTTCGCCTACGCCATTGAGCGACCCGGCGTGAACGCGCTGCGTTCGCCAGTGTATCCCGAGATGATCAACATCGTGGAGCACCGCCCGGTGGAGTTTCCTAACCACCACTTCAATCGCGCAAATATTGCTGAGCGATTCCGGACCTACGTGTTCACCAACGGCAGGCCTGTAACGAAGTCCATGCTCACTTGGTGGGCGTACGCAGACCCAGATCAACCACTCATGGACCTAGACACCACGCTCGAAATTGAGCACATCTATGCCAAGAAGCGCAACGAGATAGACCCGCTCGTCGATCAATCCAGCCTGGAGGCGCTGGGTAACAAGGCGCTGCTCGAGAAGCGTGTAAACATCCGCGCGGCCGACTACAGATTCTGCGATAAACGCAAGTACTATGAGGGATACACCGACGGCAATGGCAAGCGCAAAGCCGGAACAAATATCGCGGAACTCAAGCGCCTGACGCAAGTCATGGGAGACTTCACCGAAATAGACATCGCGACTCGCACGGCACGGATCATCGATGCCTTCGTGGACTACCTGGGCGACAACGGGCTTTTGAGCTAAGGAGCGAACATGTTCGAAAGACTAACCAAGTACGCTGGCAAGCTGGCGGACAGAAACATGAATGTCGAGTTTGGGGGCGGGACGTTCGGACTCGAGGATTTCGTCGACGATTTCTATGAACTGGACGGGTTCGCGGACACCAGCTACTTCGAGACGCTTGAACGCCATAGCATCGACACCTCGGAAGGCATAGACAGCTGCGACATCGACCATGGGGACATTGACCTGATACGTGCATGCATCACGTGGTGCGTTCGTGGCGACCGCTTCTGCGACGGACTCCTTGCCGCGCAAGCCAGGAGCGGGTTTCTGGACCGTTGCCTCTCCCGGCTGAAGGAGCTCGACGAGGGCCGATCGACTGCCGCGAAGACATTTCGACCGTGACAGCTACCAACGATAAGCAATAAATCAAGGAGCGTTCCTCAGATAAAGGCCAGTTACAGCTGGTAGCAAAACTTGCAAAAAATAGCAAAAGTTGCAAAAGAAAATGTCAGCAACTATGCATGGCAATCAGTAACCCTCTTGGCAAGGGAAGTAGGCTTTCCACCAACACCGATTGCCATGCGTTCTTCTTGCCCTTAGGCCAGCTTGCGAGCGAGCTCTCGCACCTCTTCCAACTTGGGCGACGATGCCATGCTGTCGCGCTCGGTCATACCGCTAACGGTGACAATGCCCTGGTCCTCCCACTTGCAGTACGCGCAGGTTGACTTGTACATAGCGATCGCCGCATCATAGACGCCCTCGCTGTGGCTATCGAGCAAAAGGGCCGTCTTGGTGAACGGGAAGCCCGTGGCACCGAAGGCGTACAGGCGGTCGATGGCGGCCTTCTCCTGCGCAGTGATATCAAACCAGTAGATAGGCGAAGCGAAGACAACCATATCGGCGCCTTTCAGCGACTCGATCACGTCGGCCATGTCATCCTTCTGCACGCAAGTGCCCTCGTGGGCGAAGCAATACTGGCACCCCAGACAACCAGCGATCTTCTTGCTGGCAACGCGGATGACCTCGACCGTATTGCCGGCCTCGCGCGCGGTCTCGGCAAAGGCCTCGACCATAGTGTCGGTATTGGCGCCCTTGCGCGGGCTACCGCTCAATACAACGATATTCATAAGAATCTCCCTTCTTCATGCCGCAGGCGCGCGGCACACATTTCGTTGTAACCAAAACAGATGGAGCTATTCAGTCGTCTGTAGATCGCATCTCTCGTTCGCGCTCTCTAGACACAATCTCATTGCCTGATAACTCCTCGACCGTCTTGATTCTCTCTCCGAAAATTGAACAGCAAATCGTTGCTCACAAAGTATCGACTGTGGGAAAATTAGCTTGAGCTTTCTCCCTGCTCGCGTAAGCGTTCGCGTGAAAGAGCCTAGCCGCATCGGCCAGGCGCAATATAGATCCGCGAAACCGGCCTACGAACAAGGAGCGTCTTATGTATGAACAGCATGTTGCACCGCAGACCCATAACAAACGGACTGGCCTGTCTATCCGCGACGTCAAGCGTCATGCAGACGCCAGAATCGCCGCCTTCGGAGTAAGCATTCTTGTGGCAGGACTGCTTTTGCTACCCTGCGCAGCACTGGCGACAGAAATGCCCGAAACCGATGTCGCAGCACCCATTACCTGCAACGAAGCCAACGCAGAAGGCAGCCTCACAGCTACCACCGTTGTCGACCATAACTATGACCTGGAGCTCCCTCCTGCCTTCATGTTGGTCCAGAATGAGGCGTTTGTATACGATTTCCCCGACAAACCCGAGGACTTCATCTACGGGCTTAACGACACCGTCCATCTCTTCAAGATCGACACCGATACCGAAGGCCTTATAAAAACCGAGAACCCCAAAGAGGCCAGCGTCTCTATTGCCCTGACCATGATCGACAATCACGTTAGAGCAACCGCTGTCTTTACAGGCGGCTACGCCGACGACCAAATCCCTTACAGACTGAACCTCACCAGCTCAACCCGCCTCGGCACACACGTTGACCGCGACTTCGACAGCGGGCAGGGGATTACGCACGAGACGCGGCACGATTACTACATCCGCTACGTCTTCGACAGCGACGTGCACTTGATTGCAACCGATACGAGCGGTTCCAAACCCGATCCAAGTGTTAAACTGAGCCCAGAGGTCAAACCCGAACCGGAAACCAAGCCCGAGCCCACACCGCAGCCCAAGGCAGAAAAGCCCGCGGCAAATCCCGTTTCCACTAAGGCAGTAGCGGCGGTTAAACCAGCCAGGACCACCCTACCCGCTACGGGCGACAACGGCGCGATAGCAGTCGCCCTGAGTGTTGCCGGTGGCGTAGTTGCATCAGTTAGCATTTCCGCAACAAGGCGTCGCAACCGCTAGCTAAAACAAATACGCCATTCACACAGGCAAACAACCAAGCTCCAACGAAAACGGTCCAGTCATCCGACTGTGCCGCACTCCAGTAGTTCGCAGAGGATATCAAGGAGGTGACCCAGGCTTCCCTTGTCGCCCTCGAGCTGTGCGACAGGCAGATCAGGTTTGGGAAGTAGAACGGCCCTTGCGCGAGGCGTGAATCGGCAAGTCTGACGTTTATTCCCGGGGCCAAGCAGGGCCGGAGGTTTTATTGGCGGCTCTTACGGGCGGCGCGAGTTTTGGCGAGGACGTAGGCATCGGGGTCGTCTTTGAACCAGGGGCAACGGCGCACGCCGGAGACCATATGGCGGTGGGGGCAGCCGCCCATGCACATGGGCAGAATGTGGTGCACGGATGATTGGGCGTCCACAGGCCGAGTGAAGCCATAACAACACTTCGCGCATCGAGCAGTTTGAGCCGGCGTGCGCATGTCGGCGCCATACCGGGAAGGGAGGGCCTTCTTGTGGGGCGGACGACCCCATTGCAGTCTCCTTCCGCTCTATAACTACGGAATCAACGGCAGCCGCAGGAGAATCGCTATCGTACTCGTAGCGGTTCTCCGCCCCCTAAGCAGCGTGTCCGCTACGAAACGACCGTCTTGTAATAGGCGCCGAAGTCTGCGAGCGAGTCCATGATGGGCATCATCTGGCGGCCGAGCTCGGTAAGGCCATACTCAACGCGGGGAGGATTCTCGCCATAGTCATGGCGAAAGACCAGCCCATCATCCTCCATCTGCCGCAGGCTGTCGGTAAGCACCTTCTGAGAGATCCCCTCAAGGTTGCGGCGCAACTCGTTGAAACGCCAAGGGCGTACGCGCAAGTTACGGATAATGAGCAGCTTCCACTTTCCGCCAATGAGCGCTACCGCCGTTGCGACCGGACACTCCGGAAGCTCCTCTTTCGCCATCATGGGAGACCCAACCTCCTTGACCATACCGGTTTCACAAAAAAGTACACAGTTACAAATATGTGCGTACTCGTATTTGCATGCGCCTTCGCGTTGAATATAGCTCACGCAGGAGATGCCTACAAGGTAAATTAACCCCAAGAGAGGAACCATTATGGCTAATTATGCAAAGACCCACATCGGTAATGAGAGCCGTGTCGAGCTGCACGAAGTGCTCGGGCTTACCGGGGCAGAGGTGAGTGTCAACAATCTTCCCGCCGGCGCTGGCGTTCCGTTCGTC
>DBFBEA010000114.1:0-15305 GCA_048248475.1 Collinsella sp.
GGCGCGCAGGTCGGCAACGATGTCCTCGGAGACGCCCTCCATCTTGGCGACGCCCACGACGTGCTCGGCAGCCCACTCGAGCTGGCCCTCCTCCTGCTTCAGGAAACGAGAACCGGGAACGCCGCACTGGGGGCACTTGAAATCCTCGGGCAGCTGGTCGCCGTCGAACTCTTCCACATAACCGCAAACGGGGCAAACAAACTTCATGATTCGATCCTTTCGATCGATGGCGATGGGGCGCTTGTCCGGTCCCGTAAGGGCCCTCTCCGGACGTGCGTCTTGACGAGTTCTATTATCCATAAATGCAACCAAATGTGAAGCCTATTAGGAATGATTTTTAATAAAACAATTTTGAGATATGAAGATGTTGATTGATTAACGATTGGCGGGCCGTCTTTGACCGCCGCTGAGTACAATCGGTCGAGCAAATGTTGACCAATCAACAAATGAAGGAGTTTCCTTTATGCATCTAGCCCGCCGCGCCTGGTGCCGAACGTATCAAACGGTTTTTCGCATCGCATTGCCGGTGCTGCCCTATACCGAGCCACGCATTCTGGAGCACGCTGAGGATGTGCCCACAGTGCTTCAAAAGCGTTCGATACAGCGGGTTCTTATCGTGACGGATCCCGGCATTGCCCGTCTGGGGCTCACGGCACCGCTCGAGACAGCGCTCGCGTCCAAGGGAATTGGCGTTGCGGTCTATGCCAAAACATCAGCGAACCCCACGGTCTCAAACGTGGAAGAAGCGGCGTCCCTGTATCGAGAGCGCGCCTGCCAGGCCATTATCGGCTTTGGCGGTGGCTCGGCCATGGACTGCGCCAAGGGCGTGGGCGCACGCATCGCGCAGCCAAACAAGCCCATCAACAAGATGCGAGGGCTGCTGCGGATTCATCGTCGCCTGCCGCTGCTTATCGCCGTTCCCACCACGGCAGGTACGGGAAGTGAGGTCACGCTTGCGGCAGTAATTACCGATGACGAGACACACTACAAGTATCCCATTAACGACTTTGTGCTTATCCCGCGCTTCGCGGTGCACGACCCCGAGTTTACGCGCGGCCTGCCCGCTTCCATTACGGGACAAACGGGCATGGACGCCCTGACGCATGCCGTCGAGGCGTTTATCGGGCGAAGCACCACACCCTATACGCGCAAGATGGCGCGACAGGCGGTTCAGCTCATCCACGACAATTTGCTCGAGGCCTATGAGCATGGCGATGACATGCGTGCGCGTCGCAGTATGCTTTCGGCGGCGTATAAGGCGGGTGTTGCCTTTACGCGCTCCTATGTTGGATACGTTCATGCCATCGCACACAGCCTGGGCGGGCGTTACGGGATTCCGCACGGCTTGGCCAATGCTATCATCCTGCCGCACATGCTTCGCGCTTATGGTGAAGCTGCTGCTCCTAAGCTCGCTGATCTCGCCCGCATGGCCGGCATCGCGCCGGTTAACGCGCAGGACAGCCTGGCGGCCGAGGCCTTTATCGATTGGGTCGACCGCATGAACGCCGCCTTGGACATTCCCAAATATGTGGCGGGCATTCGCCGCTCTGACATTCCGCAGATGGCAGCACATGCCGATGCCGAGGCCAATCCGCTGTACCCCGTTCCGCTTTTGATGGACCGTTTGGAGCTCGAGCGTATGTACGAAGTCGTCGCGGGTGGTATGTTTGAGGACAAGAACTAGGAGGGCCCATGAACACCGAGGAAATCGCGCGCATCGTCGGCGATCAGCGCACCTACTTTAAGACGCACGCTACGTTTGATGTCGATGCTCGACGTCGCAGGCTCGTGAGTTTACGCGAGGCGGTACGGGCGCACGAGGCCGATATTGCCCATGCGCTCAAGACTGATTTGGGAAAGTCGCATGACGAGGCATATATGTGCGAGATCGGCACATCGCTTTCCGAGATTCGTCATCAGATTGCGCATGTGGCTCGATGGAGTCGTCCGCGCCTGCGTCCGTGTGACCTTGCCAACGCCGTGAGTGTGTGCAAAACGCAAGCCGTGCCCTATGGCGTCACGCTCATTATGGCTCCGTGGAACTACCCGTTTTTGCTAACACTCGAGCCGCTCGCCGGGGCCCTTGCCGCGGGCAATACCGTGGTCATCAAGCCGAGCGCCTATGCTCCGGCATCGAGCGTGGTGCTCAAGCAAATCTGTGAAGAGGCATTTGATCCGCGCCTGGTGACGGTTGTCGAGGGTGGGCGCGCCGAGAACGAGGCGCTGCTCGATGAGTGCTGGGACAAGATCTTCTTTACCGGTAGCGTTCCGGTCGGCAAGCTCGTCATGGAGCACGCAAGTAAAAACCTTACGCCCGTGACGCTTGAGCTGGGCGGAAAGAGTCCCTGCATCGTGGATGCGACGGCAAACTTGAAGGTTGCGGCACGGCGTATCGCCTTTGGTAAATGGCTCAACGTGGGGCAGACCTGCGTAGCGCCCGACTACCTGCTGGTCGACGCGCGCGTGCACGACGAGCTGCTGGGCCTCATCAAGGGGGAGGTCCGCCGTATGTTTGGCGAGCATCCGCTCGATAACGAGGACTACGGACATATCGTCAACGCCAAGCATTTTGCGCGCGTGCGTGGGCTGATCGACCCCGATAAGGTTGTGCTGGGAGGCACGGCGCGCGAGTCGTCGCTCAAGATTGAGCCGACGATCCTAGACGGCGTGACCCCCGATGACGCCGTGATGCAGGAGGAGATTTTCGGTCCCATTTTGCCGGTGCTGACGTTTGAGAGCCTAGACGAGGCCGAAGCGTTTATTACGGATCGTCCGACGCCGCTGGCCCTGTATATCTTTAGCCAGGATCGCGCGGCTCAGCAGCGCTTTGTGCGCTACGTGCCCTTTGGCGGCGGCTGTGTTAATGACACCATTATGCATTTGGCTACGAGTCATATGGGCTTTGGCGGCATGGGAGCGAGCGGTATGGGGCAGTACCATGGACGCGAGAGCTTCGATACGTTTAGCCACAAGAAGAGCATCGTGAGCAAGGCGACGTGGCTGGACGTGCCATTTCGCTATGCTCCTTACGCAAGCTGGAAGTACAAGTTCGTGCGCATGTTTGTGCATTAGAATCAGATGACATAGGGCAAACAAAATGGCCGTCTCCGCGCAAGCGAAGGCGGCCATTTCTTACGATGAAAACGTGTATCGGAGCTGGCAAGACCCGCTGCCACGGGTGCCATCCATGCCGCTATCTTATCTGCAAGCTCTCTGTCTCGCAAACGTAGCGACGAGCGATTGAAAGGCGCGAGCGGGCGAATTTGTGTCCGCACGGGCCCGTAAGCTTCTCAGTAAGGTTAAGCGCCGGTTTATCCGGCTGTTAGAGGAGCTGCCATGTACGAGCCTTCGCGTGTTCTTTTGTCGTTCCATATCGCAGGATTTCAGTATGCCGACGGCGCATTGGTCCTGGGTGACCTAAAAGCGGGCGATAAGCTGACGCTGTGTGCCGAGCGCGATAACCCCCATGACCCCGAGGCGGTTGCAATCTACTATGGCAAGACCAAACTCGGCTATGTCCCGGGAAACGAGGTCGGCCCACTGTCCTTGATGATGTATTACGGCCACGAGGACGTATTTGAGGCCCGTGTGCAACAGGTTGCTCCCGAGCGTAGCCCGTGGCATCAGGTGCGCGTTGGCCTCTATGTGGTGGATGCTCGCTAATCGGTAAGGGAGGCTGCCATGTTCGATGACGATGGCCTGTTCGATTTGGCGGATGATCCGTTTGAGTGGGATATGTTACTCGATGACGATGAGTTGGAGCAGGACCGTAAGATGCGGCAGGACAAGAAAACTCAGGGTGACGCTTCGAAAAAGCAAGACAAGCGCCGCCGTGGCCTGTTCGGCAGGCTCTTTGGATAACTTCCGCATCGCTGTGTCTGTATACTTAGCACGAGTTTTACGCGTTGCGAAATGAGGACATGGACGATGATATGGTTTACCGCCGACCTGCACCTGGGCGATACGAATATCTTGCACGATATGGATCGGCCGTTTGATTCGGTCGAGGAGATGAACCGCAAGGTCATCGATGCCATCAATGAGTGCGTGGCTGCGGACGACCGCCTCTATATCTTGGGAGACTTTACCTATCGCTTGCCCCTGGCGGATGCCGTGCGCCTGCGCGAGCGTATCGAATGCAAGAACGTGACGCTCATCCGTGGTAACCATGACGGCGATTGGGAAGATCCGGACGCGCCGCACATTTGGGATGAGGTGCGCGATTACCTGGAGGTTGCCCCCGGCTATGCCAAGGGCCATCGTCTGGTGATGAGCCATTACCCCATGCTCAGCTGGAACGGTAAGGCGCGTGGCGCCATCATGCTGCACGGGCATATCCACAGCAGGGGAGACCGCACCAACGCGCGCAACCGCGATCGCGAGCGCCCTATCTTTCGCTACGATGTCGGCCTCGATGCCAACGAGTACAAGCCCGTAAGCCGTGATCAAATCCTCGGCTTCTTTGGACTGTAATTCTCGAACCGTCACACAAACCGCCACAAAGGGGACAGGCACCTTTGTGGTGGTTCTGGCGCCGTTGCCATTATGGCGGCGCCTTTTTGTCCGTGCGGCGCGGTAGAGTGTAGGCGGTTGAAATTTGCGTCCATCGAGGAGCTGCTATGAATGAGATCAAGTGCCCGCATTGTGGCGAAGTTTTTAAGGTCGACGCGTCCGGCTATGCGGATATCGTCAAGCAAGTGCGCGATGCCGAGTTTTCGCGCGACCTGGATGAGCGTGTGAAGGCAGTCCAGCGCGAGGGCGAGCAGGCGCTGGAGCTTGAACGCTCGCGCTCGACGGCTGCTTTGCAGGAGGCAGAGTCCCAGCGCAGCGCTCAGCTTGTCGAACAGAAGAACACTGCGGATCAGAAACTGGCGCAAGAAGTCGCCAAGCGCGATGCTGAGCTCGCCGAGCTGCGCGCCAAGCTCGAGGGCGCTGCCGCAGAGCGCGAGAGCGCAAGCCAGCGCGCGGCGGTTGAAGCCCGTGCCGACGCTCAAAAGGAGAACGCCGAGCTTCAGCGCGAGATCGACAATTTGCGTGCGCAGTTGGGGCGCAAAGATGACGAAGCAAAGCTTGCCGAAGCCGCGGTACGCAATGCGACTCAAAATGACCTCGCCGTGCGCGATGCTCAGATTGCGGAGTTACAGGCAAAGCTTGCCGCCGCAGATAAGGCTCAAGAAATGGCGCTCGCAACTGCTGCGGCCGAGGCGCAGCGTAAGCTCGAGGCTGCGCAAAACGAAGCGAATCGTAAGCTTTCCGATTACCAGACAGAAGTGCGTGAGAAGTTCTCGAATGCTAAGACTCAGTCCGAGCGCGAGGCCGAGGGCCTTCGTGCACAGCTTCGTGAGCAAGAACTTTCTGCAAAAATGGAGCTGTCGAAGGCGGTCGCCGCGGCGGAGCGAGAGCGCGATGAAGCGCGTGCCAAACTGACGAGCGAGCTGGCGGTGCGCGATTCGCGTGAGGAACAGGCCAAGGCGACCCACGAGCTTGAGCTTGCGCAGGCCAAGCGCGTGAGCGACGAGTTGATTCGCTATAAGGATGAAGAAATCGAGCGCCTGAAGGACATGAAGGTCCGCCTGTCCACCAAGATGGTGGGCGAGTCGCTCGAACAGCACTGCGAGACCGAGTTTAACCGTCTGCGCATGACGGCATTTCCTAACGCGTACTTCGAGAAGGATAACGATGCGTCCGAGGGCACCAAGGGCGACTTTATCTTCCGCGAGTGCGACGCGAGCGGCAACGAGGTCATTTCGATTATGTTCGAGATGAAAAACGAGAACGACGAGACCGCGACCAAGCATAAAAACGAGGACTTCTTTAAGAAACTCGATCACGATCGTTGCCAGAAAGGCTGTGAGTACGCGGTGCTCTGCACGCTGCTCGAGCCCGAGAGCGAGCTCTATAACGCCGGCATCGTGGACGTGAGCTATCGCTACGAGAAGATGTACGTGATCCGTCCGCAGTTTTTCATTCCCATGATCACGCTGCTGCGCAACGCCGCCATGGGTTCGCTGCGCTATAAGCAGGAGCTAGCTGAGTACAAACAGCAGAATATCGACGTCACGAACTTCGAAGCCAAGATGGAGAAGTTCAAGAACGATTTCGGTCGCAACTACGAGATCGCGAGCCGCAAGTTCCAAACGGCGATCGATGAAATCGACAAGACGATTAGCCATCTGCAAAAAACCAAGGAAGCGTTGCTGTCCTCCGAGAACAATCTGCGCCTGGCCAACAAGAAAGCCGACGATCTTACCATTCGTAAGCTCACGTGGGGCAACAAGACCATGAAGGCGGCCTTTGACGAGGCACGCGGGGCTGCGCCAGAGACAAACGATGAGCCCGCCGAGGCGGATTCGTATGAGGTTGAGGATGCCGAGTAAGGCATAGCGTATAGTGCAAAAGCGGGGCCGCTGGCGATATCGCCAACGGCCCCGCTTCGTTTCGTTCCAGTATGTTCGGCTAGTCCTCGAGCAGGTCCTCGATAAAGCCGACGCGGTAGTTTTTGAAGATGACCTCGCCGCCGTCTTGCGTGGCGTCCAGATCGACATCGCCCATGATGCCAAAGTCGTGGTCTCCATCCTCGTCGGCAAAGATCTGGTGCACGTGCCATACGTGCGCGTTTTTCTCGTCGGACTCATCAATGGAAAACATCGCGGCGCTGCGGGCATCTCCGTCGGTGAGGATTTCCTCGTGCTGCTCATGGTAAGCGTCGAGTGCTTTTTGCCAGCGGATCTCGCTCATGCCCCAGTCGTCGTCGAGCTCGCCCAGGTCGCGAACGTGCTCGCGGGCGGCAAGGGTCACGCGGCGGAAGAGCGCGTTGCGCACCAACAGCGTGCAGCCGCGGCGGTCCGCCACGACCTCGTCGATGCTCTGCGGCGGCGCAGCATCGAGGGCTGCCGGGTTGTCGGCGTTCTCCCACTCGTCCACCAGGCTCGAGTCCACCGAGCGCACCACAAAGCCCAGCCACGAGATAATGTCGCGCAGACGCTCGTCGCGCTTCTCGATGGGCACGGTGCGGTCGAGCGAACGGTAGGCTTCTGCCAGGTAGCGCAGCAAAATGCCCTCGGAGCGGGCGATGCCGAGCTTTTGAATGTAACCCTTAAAATCGCTCGCGCTTTCCAGCATATCGCGCAGGACGCTCTTGGGAGAGAGCTGGTAGTCGTTTGCCCAGGGCACTTCCTGGCAGTACTTGTCAAAGGCGGCGTCGAGCAAATCCTCGAGCGGCTTTTCATACGTGACGTCTTGGATGCGCTCCAAGCGCTCCTCATACTCGATGCCGTCGGCTTTCATCTCGGCCATAGCGCGATCGCGTGCGGCGCGCTCCTGTGCGCGCAGCACCTGCTTGGGATCCTCGAGCGTTGCCTCGACCATCGAGATCAGATCCATGGTATAGGTCTCGCTCTCGGGATCGAGCAGCTCCAATGCGGCAAGTAAGAACGGCGAGAGCGGCTGATCGAGCGCAAAGTCCTCGGGCAGATCAACCGTCAGTGCATAGTCGATGTCTGGTGCGGCGTCAGTCGGGGCGTCGGGTGCGGGCGGCACCTCGGTGCGAACGACGACGCCGGAATCGATGAGCGTGGCGAAGATTTCGTCGGCGCGAACCTCGAGCTTGGCCTTTTCCTCGGGAGTCTGCAGACTCGTCTCGATGAGGTCGTGCACGCGGGCTCGGGCATCGCCGCCCTGCTCGACCACGCTAATCACCATGGAGTGCGTGATGCGCAGGCGCGGCTTGAGCGTCTCGGGCTGCGTCTCGATCAGGCGCTCAAAGGTCTGCTTGTTCCAGGTGACAAAGCCCTCGGGGGCCTTCTTCTTTTTAATCTTGCGGAGTTTTTTGGGGTCGTCGCCCGCCTTGGCCATAAGCTTGGCATTCTCGATCTCGTGCTCGGGTGCCTCGGCGATCACCATGCCCTCGGTATCGAAGCCCGAGCGACCGGCGCGACCAGCGATCTGATGAAACTCACGGGCGCGCAGGCGACGCATCTTGTAACCGTCGAACTTGGTGAGCGCGGTGAGCACCACGGTGTGGATGGGTACGTTGATGCCGACGCCGAGCGTATCGGTACCGCAGATGACGGGCAGCAGGCCCTGCTGCGCCAAGCGCTCGACCAACAGGCGATAGCGCGGCAACATGCCAGCATGGTGCACGCCGACGCCGCAGCCGAGCAAGCGCTTGAGGATCTTGCCAAAGGCCGTCGAGAAGCTCGTGCCCTTGGCCGCCTCCTTAATGGCCTCTCGCTGCTCTTTGCTGGCAATGCCAAAGTTGGCGAGGGATTGCGCCGTCGCAAGTGCGGCGTCCTGACTAAAGTGCACGATGTAGAGCGGGGCCTCGCCGCGGCGCATGGCGAGCTCGACCGTGCCCTCGAGGGAGGTCGTCACATAGTCGTAGCTCAGCGGCACGGGGCGCGGGGCATCGACGACCAAGTCGCAGGTAGCGCCGGTGTGTTCCTCGAGTGAGGCGGCGATGGCAGTGACATCGCCGAGCGTGGCGCTCATGAGCATGAATTGCGTGTGAGGCAGGGTGAGCAGCGGTACCTGCCAGGCCCAGCCGCGATCGGGGTCGGCAAAGTAGTGGAACTCGTCCATGGCGACGCAGCCAACATCGGCATCTTCGCCCTCGCGCAGCGCGTCGTTGGCAAGAATCTCTGCCGTGCAGCAGATGACGGGTGCCTTGGTGTTGATATGCGTGTCGCCGGTGATCATACCGACGTTATCGCGGCCGAGCACCTGTACCAGATCGAAGAACTTTTCGCTGACCAAGGCTTTGATAGGGGCTGTGTAATAGCAATGTTTGCCCTGCGCCATGCCCATAAAGAGCATGCCCAGCGCGACGAGCGATTTACCCGATCCGGTCGGTGTGCCCAAAATGACGTGATCGCCGGCAGCCAGGTCCATGAGGGCCTCTTCTTGGTGATCCCACAGTTCAATGCCACGGTCGCTCGTCCATTCAAAGAAGCGTTCGAAGGCCTGATCGGGCGTGAGCCACGGTTCGGGTTCGCTGCCGTCCTCGGGCTCCCACCAGGTGGGGGAGAGCGCGCCGAGCGAGCCGAACTCAGCTTCGGTTCCCGTGCCGCCCGAGAATGAGCTGGCGGCCCCGGCGCCGGAGACGGTGCTGGCGGCGGTATCTGTCTTGGTCTGTGCCATGTGTTTGCTTTCTCTCGCGATTGTCCGCCAACTATTATGGCGTAGCGTCGCATCGATGCGTTCGCAGGCAAGAAAATGCAGGAAATGGGCGTTCTGCCCAGCCGTTTGGTGCAGTTGCCAGCTAAGTGAGTAGACTTTTTGCAATATCGCGAGCACATGGCTTTTGCGCAAGGGCTCTACCTGCGGTTTTAGTATTGGTTATGCGGGTTGTGCTTGGCTATTGCAAAAAGTCTACTCACTTAGATTTGAGGGACGTTTGCTGGCGCCTATTTGCGCTTGTTTGCCGAAGCTGCGACCATCAGAGGCCCCTGGGACTCCTGCGGTAAGCGCTTCTTGCCCTTGCGGGCGCGGTTTTTAAAGTTCTCGACGGCCTCTTCCATGCCGAGGGGCACGTAGGTGAGCTCATCGAGGTTTTCGGGCAGGTAGCAGGCAAGGCTTTGCTCCTGCACGCGGCCCGCTTGGAGCTGTTCATCGCTGGGCAGCGTGTCGGGAGTGGCGCAAATGCCATAGACGGCGGCACCCATCTCGCGCGTGCGGCGCTCGTATTCGGTCTCGGGATGCTCGGGATGGTCGCGGCGAACGTCGTCGCTTACCCAAAGTGTGTCGTAGCCTGCCGCGGCAAACTGCCCCAGGGCGTAGTCGCGCAGTGGCTTGCTGTCGGTTCGCAGCGTGACGGTAGCGCCGGCTGCAAGGAGCGGGCGGTAGAGCATCAAATGGTCGACATGGACGAGTCGCTTTTTGGCGTACTTGGCCTTGGGCTGCGGCGTGGGAAAGTTGATGGTTATGGCTTCGAGCTCGCCTGCGGCAAACAACTGCGGCAACGATGCGGCGCCTCGGGGCAGGACGAGTGCGTTGGTCAGTTCCTGCTCGCAGAATTTCTGCGCGGCATAGGCGATGCAGATGGGCTCTTGGTCCATGCCGATAAAGAGCGTGTTTGGCTCGTGGACCGCGCGCTCTACAAGGTACGTTCCCTTGCCACAGCCAAGATCCAGGTGAAGGCGTTCGAAGGGCTTGCTGCCTGCGGGCGCACACGCTTCGCGCCAATCTCCGGCATAGGCCTCGGGGTTCGTCTCAATCGCATCGGCGTAGCGCTCCAGGCGCTCCTCGAGCACAAAGTTCTTAGGCGTGCGAACGTGGACGGTTCCCATGAGGCTCCTTGGTCATAAGTATGGAACGCATAGCTGCGCGTTCCGTCAATGGGTTGAAAAGGGCGGGCATAGCTTGCCCGAAAGATGCGGTGCGGTTCGACGACGAGTCGTCGGTGCCTACAGACGCTTGAGAATCACATAGCGGTTGAGATCGCCGCTGCGACCGTCAGCATGGAAGCGCTCAAGCTCGCGCACGGGGACCTCGCCGCTCTTGTAGAACGTACGGACGCCGCGCACCAGGTCGGTGATCTGTTGATCGTCAAAGTGGTGGCAATAGCGGTAGGCGTGGCGGTCGTTTTGCCAGCCGATGAGGTGGTCGCCGGCTTCAAACTGCGCGGAATCGTAACCCTCAAACGGCGGGGTGAGTTCGGCGCGGGCTTCGGCTCGAACGGCCTTGCGCGCCATGCGCTCGTCGTTCATAAACTCCCAAAAGCTGATGGCGATGATGCCGCCTGGGCGCGTCTGGCGCACCAGGGCGTCGAGCACGCGTACACGGTACTCGCACGACGGCACGTGGTGCATAAAGCCAAAGCAGACCGAGATGTCGGCGAGCGGGGCGTCGAAAAGCACGTCGGGCGTCTCGGCGGGGTTGAGCTTCATAAGGGCGTCGAGCACGTCGAGTTCCTGGAAGTGCAGGTTGGGAATGCGCAGGGCGTGGCCGCGAGCATCGATGGCCAGGTCTTGGCACGAGTCGACGCCATAGAACTCAAACGGGCAGCTGGCATCTGCCGAGGGGTTTGCGCCGTCGACGCCCTTGGCGGCAAGTGCGCCGCCGGCGGCAAAGTTCTCGAATCGCATATTGCCGCAGGCAAGATCGAAGACGCGGACGGGATGCTCGATCGTGGCGACGTCGAGCTGTTCGAGCGCGATATCCATGGTGCGCACCCAGCCGGGCCACGGGGCCTGGCGCGTATCGGAGAAGGAGGCGGAGTGCTCGCGATAGAACGTGTTGTTGAGCTGGATGAGCGATGAGGCGAAATCGCGGTTCACGGCGCGGAACTCCCTCCGTTGGCGGTGCGGAATTAACAGTACGACCATACTACCGTTAACGCCGCAACGGGGACAACCGAGCTAGGTGCCATTGCTTTGTTTGGACACATTTCCGCAGCTCATATGTACCCGCAACCGGCGGTTGTCAAAAATCTCACTAAAATAGGTGGCATGTTTTTGGCGGTGGCGGATACATTTTTAACTGTGCAAGGCGCCTAAGAACAAAAACGGTCCGGCGGCACGGCTGGCAAAAACATAGGAGGAACCATGAATGTAGAAACTGCGCAGCGGCTCGCCGACCTTCGCCGCAGCAAAGGCTTTAGTCAAGAAGGGCTGGCACGAAAGCTGGGACTGTCGCGCCAAGCGGTCAGCAAATGGGAGCGCGCGGAGAGCTCGCCCGATACCGAGAACCTGATCTCGCTCGCCAAGCTCTATGGCGTGAGCCTGGACGAGCTGCTCAATCCGAGCGATGAGATTGAGGACGATATCGAGTTTGAGAACGAGGACCGCGCCCGCCAGCGCGAGGCCGAGGCGGCAGAGCGCGCACGCACCCATGAGGCGGCGGCACGTGCCACCGAGGCGGCAACACAGGCGAGTGATGCCGCCGCCAAGGCGGCGCAAGCGGCAAGCTGGAGTGCGCAGGCCGCCAATGCCGCTACGGCGCAGGCGACGAGGGGCGGCGCAGTTGGCTCGACTCCGGTGAAGGGCCCGTTCCAGTCGTTCCCGTATTGGGCCGTGTGCTGGCTGCTGTTCTTTTTGCTGATGTTCCCGTTTGGCGCCGGCCCCTTTGCCGCGCTGATCTTCTTTACGATTCCCATCTATCACTGGGTAGCGCGTGCACTCGATGGTGATTGGGCACGCGGGGATATTCAGGTTGGTCCGGCACCGGCGGCGGCTAGGACTCAGAATGTTTCCGCTTCGGTTGATACTGACGTGGCTACCGCAACTACCACTGACCCGATCGCCAAAGAGGGTGATGAATGATGAAGCTTTCACATGAATCCAAGGTACGCCTGGGTATTGGCATCGGAGCGTTTGTGCTCATCATTGGGCTTGTCTTTGGCACTTCGCGGCTATTGGCTCATTCCGATATGGTGCGTACGACCGGTATTCTTTCTGGCCATTTGTCTGATTTTGACGATATGTTTGACGATGACGATCTCTTGGATAGCGGTAATTATTCCGCTCAGCCTCAACAGCTTTCGAGCACGACTTTTGATGCCGATGAGTTCCGCTACCTCGATTTCGATATCAATGCGGCTTCGGTGGACGTCAAGGTTGTTGATGGCAACAAGGCTCGCGTTATCGAGCGGGGACGCGTTGCCAATGGTATGGATGCCTCCAAGGCCGCGACGCAGAACATCGCATCCGTCGAGGACTCGACGCTCAAGGTTTCTCAGTTTGGAAGTGATGACGGTAAGGCAATTGACCGCTCGGTTACGGTTGAGCTGCCGCGCCGTGTTGCCGAACATCTGAAGGGAATCAACGCGCACGTGGGCTCGGGTGGTCTGCAGATTGCCGGTGTCATCTGTGATGGTTTTGACCTTTTCCTGGGCGCGGGAGATGTAGAGTTTACGGGCAGCGTGACTGATGCGCTCAGTGCTGAGGTCGGTTCGGGCGATGTGACGTTCGAGTTCTACCAGGCCCCCACGAAGTCGATGGACGTGAGCGTGGGCTCGGGCGATGTGGAGATAACGGTTCCGAACTCTACGGGCTTTAAGGCGAGCCTCACCGTGGGCAGCGGTGACTTCGAGAGCGATTTCCTTCCGCTTGGCTACGACGGCGAGACCATTTTGAATCTTGAATTCGATAACGGGGATAAGTCTGCTGTGTATAGTTTTGAAGTCGATTCGGGCGACATGTCGTTTGATTCGGAGTAGTGAGGCAGACGAAAGCCTAGGCGAAGATATAGACGCGCTGTTTGATGAAGGCGCCGAAGCCGAGATCGGCTCCGGCGCCTTTGCCTTTACAATGGGGGCATGGAACAGATTATCTTGAACATACTTGAGGCCCTGCGTCGCGGCGAGACCGTGGACGACAAGGCGCTCGTCAAACTGATACATGCCGAGGCGCGCCGTGAGGGTGCCGACAAACGCGATTTGGCCAAGCGCCGTCTGCTGCCGTTCTACCAGCGGGTTAAACGTGAGGAGCCGGCTCGGTGGGCTGCGTGGAATGTCGATTCCGATCTGGAACGCCAACTGCTGCAGGTGCTGCGTATGAAGCCGCGCCGAACGGCTTCGGGCGTGGCGACCATTACCGTCATCACCAAGCCGTGGCCGTGCTCGGGCGATTGTCTGTTTTGTCCCAACGATCTGCGCATGCCCAAAAGCTATCTGCACGCCGAGCCGGCATGCGCCCGTGCGGAGCAAAACTGCTTCGACCCGTATCTGCAGGTGAGCGCTCGTCTAACCGCGCTTTCGCAGATGGGGCATGCGACCGACAAGATAGAGCTCATTGTGCTCGGTGGCACCTGGAGCGACTATCCGCAAGGGTATCAAACGTGGTTTATGTCGGAGCTTTTCCGTGCGCTCAATGACGATGCCGTCGCCGGCGTGGCAGCAAACCCCATGTTGGCGCGTCCGGGCATCAGCCGTGCCGAGGCAGGGCGTCTACTCGATGACGCTCCCGCCGACGCCTTGCCGCCGGTGGTAACAGAGCGCCGTGAGCGCTATCGGGCTGCCGGTATTGCGACCGACGAGGCCGAGCTTGCGAGCGGTGTTGCCGACGAGCAGGGGCGTGTGGATGCTGCCGTGGGCGGCTATAACCGTGCGGTGCGTCATCTGTACGGCCCCGGCACGCCGTGGGGCGAGGTCGCCGAGTGGCAGACGGCAACGATGGAGGAGCTTGAGCGTCAGCAGCGCATCAACGAGACGGCGAAGCATCGCGTGGTGGGGCTCGTTATCGAGACGCGCCCCGACGCCGTGACGCCACAGGCGCTCACGCTCATCCGCCGCCTGGGCTGCACCAAGATCCAGATGGGCATCCAAAGCCTCGACCAGCACCTGCTCGATATCAACGAGCGTCGCATTTCGGTGGCTCAGATCGAGCGGGCGTTTTCGCTTGCACGCCTGTTTGGCTTTAAGATCCACGCGCATTTTATGCTCAACTTGCTGGGCGCCATGCCCGAGGGGGACAAGCGCGACTACGAACGCTTTATGACCGAAGGGGCCTTTATGCCCGACGAGGTCAAGGTCTACCCGTGCGCGCTCATCGAGGGCTCGCGTCTGGTGGGCTGCTACGAGCGCGGCGAGTGGCGTCCCTATACCGAGGGAGAACTGCTCGATGTGCTGGCCGACGACATCGTGGTGACGCCGGCGTTCTGCCGCATCAGTCGCATGATCCGCGACTTTAGCTCCGACGACATCATGGTGGGCAACAAGAAACCCAACCTGCGCCAACTCGTTGAGAATCGCCTGGCTGCTCGGGGTGACGGTGCGACAGTGCGTGAGATTCGCTATCGCGAGATTAGCACGGCGGGTGCCGACTTGGCTGAGCTGTCCCTTGATGAGGTCGCGTACGAGACGCCGGTGACTTACGAGCGCTTTTTGCAGTGGGTGACGCCGCAGGGCAAGATCGCGGGCTTTTTGCGGTTGTCGCTGCCCGACCATTCGTTTGTTGTCGCACATGCGGACGAGTTGCCGACGATGCCGGACGAGGCGATGATTCGCGAGGTGCACGTGTATGGCATGGCGGCGCGCGTGGGGGACCAGGGCCAGGCGGCACAGCATCACGGGTTGGGGCGTTTGCTCGTAGAGCGTGCGTGCGAGATTGCCCGGGATGCGGGTTATACGCGTATCAACGTGATTAGCGCGATCGGTACGCGCGAGTACTATCGCCATTTGGGTTTTTATGACCACGGACTCTATCTGCAAAAGGAGCTCTAAATGAACAAGCCGAGTGTTTCTGCCGGCGTCGTTGCCGGCGTTGCTCTGGGAGCCGCGGCGCTTGGTGCGGCCGCTGTCGCTGTTCGTGCTGCCTGTCTGCAGGTTGCGCGAACCCGCAATGGGTTGGCGCGTGTGAAACGCGTGC
>DBFBEA010000115.1:0-3031 GCA_048248475.1 Collinsella sp.
GCAGGCGCGCTACCAAACTGCGCCACGTCCCGAAGGTGTTGAGCAGCTAAGGTCTAAACCTTGCGTGTCCCAAAGCGAAGGAAATTATAGGGGAGACTCCCCGCCTGTGCAAGCGCAGAAACCCTAGCTCCTCGAATGTGCAACAAAACGACTATGGAGCAGACCGATCACAAAGGCAACCACAGCGACCGGCGCCCACGCGGCTCCAATGTCCGCCAGCGGCAGCGCATCAAACGGCAGCCACGCGCCCGCAAAGAACGCGTCGCGAACCGAGGTGATCACGCTCTGCACCGCGACAACGCCGCCGACCCAAACCCACACTTGCGGATGCGCGTCGCAAAAACCGTGCACCAGGCCCATAAGCACCAGCACAATGGCGACGGGATACAAAGCGTTGAGCATGGGCACCGAGAACATGAGGATCACGTCGAGGCCCACGTTGGAGAGCACGCACGAAAACGCCGCGAACACAAAGGCGAGAATCGCGAAGGGGCGGCGCATGGCCTCATCGGAAGCCTCCGCTCCCCCTTTAACCACATACGTCTCGCAGAAGTAACGAGAGCAGCAGCTAATAAGACCGATGCACACGTTCATGCAGGCTAGGAAGAAAATCGCAAAGACCACGACCGTGCCGGCAAGACCAAAGTGCATAGAGGCCGAACGCGCAAGGATCGCGGCGCCGTTGGTGACATCGGGCATAACCGTGCCGAGCTGCATGCCTGCAAGCGCCAGGCCGCAGTAGATGATGGCCATGAGCACACCGGCGATCACACCGGAGCGTGAGATCTCGAAGGCCACGCGCTTATCGTCGGTAACACCCAACTCGTGAATGGTCTCGGCGATGATGATGCCGAAGGCGAGCGACGCGAGCAGGTCCATGGTCTGATAGCCAGTCAAAAAGCCCTGCACGGCGGCGCCTGCATCGTAGGGAGTCTGAGGCGCGGCAGCCGGTCCCAGCGGCGAGATCACAGCAGCACCCACGACCAGCACGATGAGCGCAATGAGCGCGGGGCCCGTAATGCGGCCGAGCACGCGCGTGATGACACCCGGGCGCAGCGTGAGCACAAACGCGACGACGAAGAACCCGATGGCAAACACCAGACGTGCCGTGCCGAGCGAAACGCCCTCGGATAGCAGCGGTACCAGCATTTCGAAGGCCGTAGAGCTTGTGCGAGGAATGGCCAGGCACGGACCGATGGCCAGATAGACCGCCGCAACGAAGAATTCGCCAAACTTGGGATGTACGCGGCCGGCAAGCTCGCGCGCCGTTCCGGCAAGCGCGACGGCGATAAATCCCATGACGGGCAGACCGATAGCGGCAATCAAAAAGCCGATCATGGCAAACGGCGTAGCCGTGCCGGCCTGAAGTGCCAGCAACGGCGGAATGATGAGGTTACCGGCGCCAAAGAGCATCGAGAATAGCGCAATGCCGACGGTAACGACATGGTCGGAGCGCAGACCGCGCGGGGCGGATGAGGCCATAGACACACCTTTCGGGTCGAAACAAAAAAATGGGACGGGCAAAAACACCCGTCCCGCAAGTATAAACGGTCTAGCAGCTTTAGCAGGCTAAATCGCGCAAAGCGTCAATCGCGGTGTCGACTTCCTCGTCCGTGTTGAAATAGCCAAACGAGAAGCGAACGACACCTTGGCGCTCGGTCCCCAGCGCGCGGTGCATGAGCGGAGCGCAATGGGCACCGGGGCGCGTCGCAATCCCCCACCCTTGCATGAGCGCGTCCGAGATCTCGGCAGAGTCGATATCGACCACATTGAGCGACACAATCGACGAGCGCGTCGGCTGGTCAAAGGCACCGTAGAGCTTAATCCCCGGAATCTCGCGCACGCCAGCGAGAAAGCGATCAGCCAGCGCTCGCTCATGCGCCGCGATCGCCTCGACCCCGCCTTGCGCCTCGATAAAGTCGAGACCGGCGGAAAGGCCCGCGATGCCGTGACCGTTGAGCGTGCCCGCCTCAAGGCGCGTGGGCCACTCAAGCGGCTGCAGTGCATCGAAGCTGTGCACACCCGTGCCACCCATGGCCCACGGAGCCACGTCAATGCCCTCCGCAACGGCAAGGCCGCCGGTGCCTTGCGGACCCATGAGCCCCTTGTGACCGGTAAAGCACACGACGTCGAGCCCCATGGCCTGCATATCGATATGCGCCGCGCCGGCAGACTGCGAGGCATCGACAATCACAAGTGCACCGGCCGCATGGGCCATGGCGGCCACGCGCGCAATGTCGACCGCGTTGCCGGTCACATTGGAGGCGTGTGTCACCACCACGGCGCGCGTACCGGGCGTGACTAGCCGCTCGAGCTCGTCGTAGTCGAGCACGCCGTTTGCGTCGCAGCCCGCATGCTCAACCGTCACACCCTGCTCCGTCGCCAAGCGATTGAGCGGACGCAGCACCGAGTTGTGCTCGAGCACCGTCGTGACCACGCGGTCACCGGGGCGCACCACGCCATTGATGACGGTGTTGAGCGCCGCGGTGGAGTTGGGCGTAAAACACACATGGTCAGCACGCGGGCAGCCCAGCAAGCGCGCAAGCTTGGCGCGACAGCCGTGGATGGTGCGTGCCGCGTCGAGCGCGCCCGACGTCGCACCGCGTCCGGCATTGCCGAGCGAGCACATCGCCTGCACCACGGCATCGATGACCGTCTGCGGCTTGTTCATGGTCGTCGCCGCGTTATCCAGGTAGATCATCGCACGACCTCCCACATGTCAATCACCGTAAAGCCCTCGGTGGGAACGCCCGCCGCGGCGAGTTCGCCGCGTAGCAGCTCCTCATCTGCGGGCAGCGCCTTCCACGCCAGACCGCAGCCGGCAGCGACCTCCCCGGGCACGGGAATCGTTCGCCCGGGAAGGCCGCGCTCGATGCACAGGGACTCGCAGCCCATGGCGGCCGCCGTGGTGGGAAACGTGATGACAAGCGCCGGGCGCTTCTCCCTCATGGCAACTCCAACCAATACGCTACGGGCGCACGACGCGCACGGCCTGCTCCATCTTCTCCACGATCACGTACATGTTGGTGAC
>DBFBEA010000116.1:0-7239 GCA_048248475.1 Collinsella sp.
GGGAGGGCGCCTTTGGTAAGTTCTATGTGAACGCGAGGTCTTTGACCCGGAGAGTCCGAGGTACTTGTTGGTAAGACCTTATTTAGGAGCGCGCAACCTTGCCGGACTTGAGGCAGGTGGAGCAAACGTTCATCTTGCGACGATGACCGTCGACGACGACGTAAACGCGCTGGATGTTGGGGCGGAACTTACGGTTGGTGACGCGGTGAGAGTGGCTGATGGAGCGACCGGCAACGGGGTGCTTACCGCAAACTTCGCAAACTTTGGACATAACTGACCCTCCTTGGGCGACAAACGAACATGTCGCGTTAACAAACAAGCCTGAACTATAGCACAGAAGCAGCTCCCTGTGCGTAATCTACACAGAGATATTTCTCTTTTGGCGATAGTGCCCACGCCACGGCCCTGGACGTAGATCCGATTTGCGTGCAGCAGAGGGGATTATGCCAGTTCGCAACAAGGTTTTCAAGCTCGTCCCACAAATATATATAGGTTTATTGAGCGTTGGGCTCCGTTTACGGATTGCTCCGTATTTATGCTCGCAATTAAGCTCGAGGTTGGCTACACTATCCCTTGACCATTAAAGGGGTACGAGATACCCACATGGAATTACATAGCTGCCATAGAGCAGCCCTTCCTTGTGGGTGTCTGGTCCGCTTTGAGCGGTCGGGCATCTATTTTTTTGACTGTGTCAGCAGTCAAGACATGTGAGGAAGGAGATCGATGGGCACGACTTCCCCCAAGGCGGTCATCATGGACGAGACCGCCGTCAACCGAGCGATGACCCGCATCGCGCACGAGATTCTCGAGCGCAACGAGGGCTGTGAAGACCTCGCTCTGGTCGGCATCGTCACGCGCGGCGACCTTCTGGCAAAGAAGCTCGCCGAGGAGATCAAGGAGATCGAGGGCGTCGAAGTTCCGCTCGGCAGCCTCGACATCAGCTTCTACCGCGATGACTATGCGACCAATTTCGCTCCCGCGATCCACGCTACCAACATTCCCTTTAGCGTCGACGGCAAGCGCGTCGTGCTGGTGGACGACATCCTGTACACGGGTCGTACCATCCGCGCCGCTCTGGACGCCGTCATGGACCTGGGCCGTCCGAGCCGCATTGAGCTGGCAGTTCTCGTTGACCGCGGTCACCGCGAGCTTCCCATCTCGCCGGACTTTGTCGGCAAGAACGTTCCCTCGTCTCACGAGGAGAACGTGCACCTATATATGAAGGAAGTCGACGGCCGTACCGCTGTCGAGATCAACGACGTCGCGCCGGGTTCCCACGTGGGCTCCGCGCCGCTGGGAGGTGAGTAGTACCGTGGCGTTCAACCATAAACACCTTATCGACATTACCGAGTACTCCGAAGAGGACATTAAGCTCATCCTCGAGACCGCCAAGGCGTTCTCCGAGGTCAACGAGCGTGCGATCAAGAAGGTCCCCACGCTCAAGGGCAAGACCATCGTCAACATGTTCAACGAGCCCTCGACGCGTACCCGCAGCTCCTTCGAGCTCGCTGAGAAGCGTCTTTCGGCCGACAGCCTCAACTTTGGCGGCTCCTCGACCTCCACGGTCAAGGGCGAGAGCCTCGTCGACACCGTCGAGACCCTCAACGCCTACAAGATCGACTGCATCGTCGTGCGCGATAAGCACGCCGGTGCTCCCTACATCGTCACGCAGAACTCGCCCGCGAGCGTCATCTGCGCCGGTGACGGCAAGCACAACCATCCCACGCAGGCCCTGCTCGACCTGTACACCATCTGGGAGCACAAGGGTGACTTCCACGGTCTGAAGGTCGCCGTCGTCGGCGATATCGCGCACTCCCGCGTCTGCGGCTCGCTGATCCCCGCCCTTAAGATCATGGGCTGCGAGACCTACGCCGTCGCCCCCGGCACGCTGCTGCCGCCGGCGCCCGAGGTCCTGGGCTGCGACCACGTGACGAGCGACCTCGATTCCGTCTTGCCCGAGCTGGACGTCGTCTACATGCTGCGCGTGCAGCAGGAGCGTCTCGAGGGTGCCCCGTTCCCGACCATTCGTGAGTACCACAAGCTCTTCGGTCTGACCAAGGACCGCGAGAAGCTCATGAAGCCCGATGCGATCATCTGTCACCCGGGCCCCATCAACCGCGGTGTCGAGTTCGACTCCTACATGGCCGACCACCCGCAACGCTCCGTCATCCTGGAGCAGGTCTACGCCGGCATCTGCGTGCGTATGGCTATCCTGTATCTGCTGCTTGGAGGTGCCGATAATGGCCTTGCTTCTTAAGAATGCCCACGTCGTCGATCCGTCTGTCGAGCTTGACGGTGTCGTCGACGTCCTGATCGACGGTGACAAGATCGCCGAGGTCGGCGAGAACCTCGCCGCCGAGGGAGTCGAGGTCCGCGACCTTTCCGGCAAGTATCTCGTCCCCGGCCTGGTGGATATGCACGTGCATCTGCGCGAGCCTGGCTACGAGGTCAAAGAGGACATCGAGAGTGGCACCCGCGCTGCTGCCAAGGGCGGCTTCACCGGCGTGTGCGCCATGCCCAACACCGATCCCGTCACCGATAACGGCACCGTCGTTGAGTTCGTTAAGTCCCGCGCTGCCGAGGTCGGCCACTGCCGCGTCTATCCGTCGGGCGCCATGACCCGCGGTCTTAAGGGCGAGGCCATGTCTGAGATGGGCGATATGGTCGCCCACGGCGCCGTCGCCTTCACTGACGACGGTCGTGGCGTGCAGGGCGCGGGCATGCTCCGTCGCTGCATGGACTACGGCAAGATGTTCGGCAAGGTCTTTATGAGCCACTGCCAGGACGAGGATCTGGTCGGTCACGGTCAGATCAACGAGGGCAAGGTTTCGACCCGTCTGGCCCTCGAGGGCTGGCCGGCGGCAGGCGAGGAGCTGCAGATCGCTCGCGATATCGAGATCGCCAAGCTGACCGGTGCCAGGCTGCACATCCAGCACATCTCCACCGCTCATGGCCTGGAACTCGTGCGAGCCGGTAAGGCCGCCGGTGTCCAGGTGACCTGCGAGGCTACCCCGCACCACATGTTCCTGACCGAGAACGACCTGGACGAGACCTACAACACCTCGCTCAAGGTTAATCCGCCGCTTCGCACCGACGAGGACGCCGAGGCCATCCGTCAGGGTGTCATCGACGGTACCGTCGACGTTATCGTCACCGATCACGCTCCCCACACCCCGTGGGAGAAGGCCCGCGAGTTCGAGCTTGCGCCCTTTGGCATGATCGGCCTCGAGACCTCGCTGTCGCTTGTGCTTACCGAGCTGGTCAACACGGGCAAGATGAGCATGGCTCGCATGGTCGAGCTCATGGCCATCAAGCCGCGTGAGATCCTGGGCCTCGACCAGGTTCAGGTCAAGGCGGGTTCTGTCGCCGACCTGACCGTGTTCGACCCCTCCGCAACCTGGACGGTTGGCGAGGACGGTTACGAGTCGCGCGCCGAGAACTCCGGTTTTGCCGGCCGCACGCTCACCGGTCGTGCCACCGATGTGTTTGTCGGCGGTAAGCAGACGCTTGCTGACGGCTGCATCTGCTAGCATAGCCTTATCGCTTTTGTGCGCGGCGCCCTTGCGGTGCCGCGCTTTCTATTCGTTTGGACCATGCAACCGCATGGGGGATTGGAGCGTCTATGCCCACACCTTCCACTGCACGCATGCACGACTTCGAGGTCGTCTCGAACCGGGAGATTGCCGACGGCATCTTCTCGCTCGTCATCTCGGCCCCCAAGCTTGCAAGTGCGCTCAAGCCCGGTCAGTTTGTGAACATCGCCGTACCCGGCGATGCGTCCTCGCTGCTTCGCGTGCCCCTGAGCTACTACCGCGCCGACGCCGAGGCCGGCACCGTCGAGCTGTGGTACGCCGTCGTGGGCGACGATACCCGTCGCTTGTCCCAGATGGGCCCTGGCTCCACCTCTAACCTGCTGGGCCCCGGTGGCCGTGGCTGGATGGTACCCGAGGGCACCAGGAAGGCCCTGCTCGTCGCCGGTGGCATCGGCGTTCCGCCTGTGCTGTGCCTGGCCGGTATGCTTGCCGAGCAGGGTGTTGATGTGGACGTGTGCTTGGGTTTTGGCGCCGCGTCCAAGGCCGTGGGTGTCGATGAGTTCCGCGCGCTGGGCGCCACGGTTAACGTGTGCACCGACGACGGTACGCTGGGTACGCACGGTTTTTGCACCGATCCGGCAGCCGAGCTGCTCGGCGAGGGCGGCTACGACTACGTGGCCAGCTGCGGCCCCGCCGTCATGATGAAGAAAGTCGCCGCCGCTGCCGCCGAGGCCGGTGCGTACTGCGAGGTGTCTCTCGAGCGCATGATGAGCTGCGGCTTTGGCGCCTGCAACACCTGCAATGTCGAGACGGTCGACGGTATGAAGGGCGCCTGCATGTGCGGCCCCGTGTTCGATGCTTCCAAGGTGGTGGTCTTCTAGTGGGTACCGTGAACATGGCCGTCGATTTCGGCGGCGTCAAGATGCAGAACCCCATCAACACCGCAGCCGGCACCTTCGGCTACGGTTGGCAGTTCCAGAATTTCTTCGATGTTTCCCAGCTGGGTGCCATTACCACCAAGGGCTGCGCCGCCGAGCCCTGGCCGGGCAACCCTGCGCCCCGCATGGCCGAGATCCCCGGCGGTATGATCAACTCCGTGGGCCTGCAGAACCCCGGTGTTGCCGCCTTTGCCCGTGAGTCCGGCCCGTGGCTCGAGCAGCTTTCCAAGGACGGTTGTCAGGTCATTTGCCAGGTTGCCGGGCACTCCGTTGACGAGTTTGTGCGCGCGCTCGAGATGTTTGTCGAGCTGTGCCCCTGGGCTGCCGGCTACGAGATCAACGTCAGCTGCCCCAACATCGCCGCGGGCGGTGCCGCCATGGGCTCCACGCCCGAGGGCGCCTCTTCCGTCATGGCCGCCTGCCGCAAGGTGACCGACAAGCCGCTGTTCGTCAAGATGGCTCCGGTTAACGTCGCCGAGATTGCCAAGGCTCTCGAGGCCGCCGGCGCCGACGGCCTTTCGGTCATTAACTCCATCCAGGGCATGGCCATCGATGTTCATACCCGCAAGTCCCGTGTGGCCAAGCCCAAGGGTGGCCTTTCGGGCCCGCTGTGCCACCACATCGCCGTGCGCATGGTCTGGGAGGTTGCTCAGGCCGTCGATATCCCCATCAACGGTGTCGGCGGTGTCATGACGGGCGAAGATGCGGCCGAGTTTATCCTGGCTGGCGCTACCTGCGTGTCGGTCGGCATGGCCAACTTCGTCGATCCGTGCGCTTCGCTCAAGATCGCGCACGAGCTCGAGGCCTGGGCGGAGTCCCAGGGCGTGAAGGACATCAACGAGCTGGTAGGTGCTTTCGAATGCTAGAGACCGACGCCCGCGACCGCGTTATCGTCGCCCTTGACTGCGATCGTGAGCGTGCGCTCGAGCTCGCCCATGAGCTTTCGGGCCATGCCGCTTGGCTCAAGGTCGGCATGACGCTCTATTACGCCGAGGGTCCCCAGATCGTCAAGACCTTTAAGGACCTTGGCTTTAAGGTCTTCCTCGACCTTAAGTTCCATGACATTCCGCATCAGGTGCGCGGCGCTGCCCGCTCGGCCTCGCTTGCCGGTGCCGACCTGCTTTCGGTTCACGGCCTGGGCTCGGGCGCTATGCTCGCTGCCTGCCGCGAGGGTGCCGAGGAGGCGCGCGTGGACCGTGCCAAGCTTGTCGCCATTACCGTACTCACGAGCATGAACCGGGATTCGCTGGCCGAGATTGGCGTCGAGTCGCCTGTGGCCGAGGAGGCCGCTCGCCTGGCGAAGCTTGCTCAGGCCAACGGCATCGACGGTATCGTGTGCTCTCCGATGGAGGCTCACGATATGCGCGAGCTGCTGGGCCCCGATGCCCTCATCGTGACCCCGGGCGTGCGTCCCGTGGGCGCGGCCCTGGGCGATCAGTCCCGCGTTGCCACGCCTTCTCAGGCTATCGAGCGCGGCGCGAGCCATATCGTGGTGGGCCGTCCCATCACCGGTGCCGACGACCCGGTTGCCGCTTTTGACGCCATTGTCGCCGAGCTGGTCGAAAACGTCGCGTAAAAGATTCCCTTAAGTCGCCACTTTTGGGTGTCAATAGCACAAAATAGCCCCCGTGCCTGCGAAAACTTTCCCATCTATTGTGTGGAATCGCGGTTCGGGGGCTTAACTTTGCCCCCGATATATTGCACTTTTTGCAGGTATCGTCTAACCTATGGAGCCGCAATTGAGCATTTTGTACGTTTGACGTGCTAAAATGCCAACATCGAATGAATGTTAAACCAATTATTTGGAGGTTCGAATGGCACTCCCTCAGCTTACCGACGAGCAGCGCAAGCAGGCTCTTGAGAAGGCCGCTGCCGCCCGTCATGCCCGCGCTGAGCTTCGCGAGCAGATCAAGAAGGGTGAGAAGTCCCTCGAGTCCGTGCTCAACTCCGATGATCCCATCGCTTCCCGCATGAAGGTCTCCACCCTCATCGAGTCTCTCCCTGGTTATGGCAAGGCCAAGGCCGCCAAGATTATGGAGGAGCTCGGCATCTCCGCTACCCGTCGCGTCCAGGGCCTCGGCGTCCGTCAGCGTGAGCAGCTCCTCGAGCAGCTGACCAAATAAGTGAGTGCTCAGGATTCCAAGCTCTTTGTGATTTCTGGACCGTCAGGCGCGGGCAAGGGCACGCTCGTCACTCGTGTGCGAGAGCGTCGCTCGAACCTGGGCCTGACGGTTTCGGCTACCACGCGAGCTCCGCGTAAAGGCGAGGTCGACGGCGTCAATTACTTTTTCCTGACGCGTGAGGAGTTCGACCGCCGAGTGGCAAACGGTGAGTTTGTCGAGTGGGCTGAGGTCCACGGCAACTGCTATGGCACGCTGGTGAGCGAGGTCCAGTCCAAGCTCGCCTCCGGTTCGTCTCTGATCTTGGAGATCGATGTCCAGGGTGCCCTGCAGGTCAAGGAACGTTTCCCCGAGGCCGTGTTGATCTTTATCAAGCCGCCCTCGCTCGAGGTGCTTCGCGAGCGTCTGGTCGGTCGTGGTACCGAGACGCCCGAGACGATTGAGCTGCGTATGGCAAACGCCGCCGATGAGCTTGCCCTTGCCGACCGCTACGACGCAGTCGTGGTGAATGACGATCTCGACCGCGCGACCGATGAGCTCGTTCGCGTTCTCGATATGCATGAAAGGATCTGAGGTCCGTGTCCGTTGTAAAGCCTTGCATTGACGATCTTCTGGAGAAGACCGATCACAACCGCTTCCTGCTCGCTT
>DBFBEA010000117.1:0-7294 GCA_048248475.1 Collinsella sp.
CTGCAGCACGGATTTGCGCAGGCGGCCGGGCAGCGCGGCGTCGAGCGCCTCGCGGGCGTCCTCGAGCCCGCCGTACTCCTCGACCAGGGGCATGAGCTCGCCGACGCGCTCGACGATGCGGCGCTGCTCGGCGAGGGGCGGGAGGGGGAGAAGCAGCGTCTTAATCATTGAAACATTGATGTGCTTTACGCCCGTTCCGATATTTGCAGCACGATATAGTCTCCATGCATAAGGCGAGGAAAGCGCGACTTGACAGTACTTATTAAACAACAGCACTTCGTTACAGCTGAGAAGCATCACTCGCTGGCCAAGGCAGGTATTTCCTTCATGCAGAATAACCGAGCGTCCAATCGAGCCCTCACGAGAAAAAATAATGTCGCCAGCTTGCGGAATATATCGCTTCGTCCTTTTCTCATAGGATTCCCGCGACAATGAACGCAATCCCGTTAGGTGCCAGTTATCATCCATGCAATTTGTATCAATCGCCGAGTAGCCTGTTTCAACGGCGAGATAGCTAGGCGTTGAGTGGGGGCAGTCAACAATGGCGTTGCAGCAATCTTCTAGCCTTGCCCAAGCCCACCCCTCGGGCAGTTCCTCAAACGGCACTTCGTTCGCGATGCACTTATCGCTAGTCACGCGACCCTTGGCATCCACCCTCTTCTCATAGGGGGAGCCATCGGAACCGATATAGATAATGCTCTCCCCGCCCTTCGGGAATTTAGCCTTACCCTCAGCAATAAGCTTATGCTTCTCTTCACGAATACGCTCAAGCAGGACGCTTGCAGGCTCATCACTCGGGTCTTGTGGAACGAGCTTTCCCTCAATCGCCATTTGCAGGATTGAGTTCTTCAGGTCTTTTGCCTTCATCTACGCCTCAATCCCAAGAATCTCGCAAATACGAGCAAGCTTCTGGTCAATCTCGGCATCGAGCTTAGCGCGCTCTTCTTTGTAGTTCCTGATCAGTTCGTCAGGCGGTAAGATCTCCTCTTCCTCGTGAGGATAGCCGCACACGTCAAAGTTAAAACCGCCGTCTCGCAACTCGTCAACCGTATAGTACTTGGCCTTGGGATTGCCGTCTTCCTCGATATCCCGACGGTTCTCCCACCATTCCTTTACAGGTGCAAAATGTTCGATCCTAATGGGCTTGGTCTTAGAGAAGTGTTTATACCCCTCGGGCATGTCCATGCGATAGAACCAAACGCCCTCAGAGGCCCCCGTATTATCGAAGAACAGAACGTTAGTAGTGATGCTCGTGTACGGAGCGAAAACACTCTGTGGAAGGCGCAAGACAGTATGCAAGTTCATGTCCTCAAGCAGGCGACGCTTGATCTCCGTCTTTGCACTATCCTGGCCAAAGAGAAAACCATCCGGAATGATAACAGCAGCGCGGCCGCCTCGCTTAAGACGATAAAGAATGAGTCCAAGGAATAGATCTGCGGTCTCGGAGCTACGGAGTGCAACAGGGAAGTTGTTTTGCACCGATGCACTCTCGGACCCGCCATAGGGCGGGTTCATAAGTACGACGTCAAACTGGCCGTCAGGCTTGTGCTTCCACTCGCGAACATCCTTCTCGAGAGAGTTATCGTGAAAGACTTCAGGATTATCGATATCGTGCAACAGCATGTTGGTCACGCACAGCAGGTAAGGGAGCTGCTTCTTCTCGATGCCGTAGACCGATCTTGCATAGAGTTCACGATCGGCTGGAGTCTGAACCTGGGAGTCGAGAATCTTGAGGGCGCTCGTCAAAAAGCCGCCCGTGCCACACGCGAAGTCAGCCACAGTCTCGCCGAGCTTGGGCGCAAGTGCCTGGGCCATAAAGTCAGTCACCGCTCGGGGCGTGTAAAACTCGCCGGCATTACCCGCGGACTGTAAGTCTTTCAGGATGGTCTCGTAAATTTCACCGAAGGCGTGGCGCTCTTTGTACTCGGTAAAATCAACCGACTCGTCAATCTCGTTGATGACTTGACGAAGTAGAATCCCATCCTTCATGTAGTTGTTGGCGTCAGTAAAAGCAGCCTTGACGACGACGTGTCGCAAAGGCGCATCAGGTGCAAGCTCAAGACTCTCAAGAGTCTTGAATAGATCATTGTTTACAAAGTCGAGAAGCTCATCGCCAGTAAGCGCCTTGCCGTCTTTCGCATCGTGCGCCCAGCTATACCAGCGCAGGCGCTCGGGGATGATGGACTGATAGGAGTCATCGTGAAACTCCCACTCCTGCTCCTTGGCATCGTAAATCTTGAGGAAGAAAAGCCAAGTCATCTGCTCAATGCGCTGCGCATCGCCATTGATGCCGGCGTCTTTGCGCATGATGTTCTGCAGGGTCTTTACGAGAGATCCCAGTGCCATTTGCTATCGTTACCTTTCTCTATGCGATGTAGAGCTCGTCCTCGAGCATCTGCGCTGCCTGAATGTACTGTTGTTTGCCGCCGAATGCGGCGACGATCTTCATTGGGCTGCCAAACCGACGGAATTCCTCGAGGTCGAGGACGTGGGTGTCGTCCAAGTCTACGAGGTTCGACGTCGCATATTTGTCGAGAAGCGCTTCAAGGACCTCACGCGCGACGCCGGCATACTCATAGAGCACGCCCTTTTTCTTGACACTATTGGCTCTCTCGCTGCGCGTAAGAGGTCTCTGGTCGTAAGCAATGTGGCAAATGAGGTCAAAGTCGCTCATTTGCTCCTGTCCAGTCTCGAGCCGCAGCTCATCCAGGAATACGCCACGCGCGCGCAGCTCATCGATAATCGCTTGTTTCTTATGTTCAGAGTTCCACGCCGCTAGGAAGTGGTCAAGAGTGTCGTATTCGCCGAGAATGTTTTTTCGCGTATAGTCCTTAAGGCTCTCAGTTACAAGAAGGCCATCGGAGGAGTAATACTGCACCATCTCCGACACTACATAGACGTCGGCCCCATGAACGTGATATTTCACATGGGAGGACGGATCGTCCGGCGGCAATACGGGTGGGTCTACGATCGGAGACGGAGGCGGAACGGGACTGCCGCCATTGCCGCCGGGACCCGGATCCGCAATGGGGTCACCCGGATTAGGCTCAAACACAACAACAGGTTCGCCATCAAACTCGGGATCTGCAAACAAACGCGATGCGTCACGAAAATCGAGGATGGTGAAATAGAGTTTGTCGTAGTCCTCACAGATACGGGTTCCGCGGCCGATAATCTGCTTGAACTCCGTCATTCCGTGCTCACCGAACTTGTTGTCGAGCACGACTACCTTACACGTCTTGCAATTAACACCAGTGGTGAGAAGCTTCGAAGTCGTAACGATGGTCGGGTATTTCTCGTCGGGGTCGATGAAGTTATCTAACTGAGCCTTACCTTCCCTGTCGTCACCCGTAATCTTCATGATGTAGGTGGGGTGATCTCTTACGATATCGGCGTTCTCGTTTACAAGGGCACGTCGCATATTTTCGGCATGCTCGATGTCAACGCAAAAGACTATGGTCTTGGAGTAACGATCCGTCTCCTTTAGAAATTGAGTTATCCGCTTGGCAACTTCCTCGTAGCGCTCTTTGATGACAATCTCGCTGTCGAAGTCTTGCTTCTCGAAAACACGTTTGGGCAGAGCTTCGCCGCGATCATCTATGGTGCCTTCCTCAGTACGGTATCCGTAAATGTCGACGTTCAGCTTAGGACGAATAACTTTATACGGGGCGAGAAAGCCATCCTCGATTCCCTGTTTAAGGGAGTAGGTGTAGACAGGTTCGCCGAAGTAGGTAATGTTTGAAACCTCTTCAGTCTCCTTTGGCGTAGCCGTCATACCGATTTGAATTGCACAATTGAAATACTCAAGTACCTTACGCCATGCGGAGTCCGCCGCGGCGCTTCCGCGATGGCACTCGTCGACGATAATCAAATCGAAGAATTCCGAGTCGAACTCGCGGAATATTTCTTCACCGTTTTCTCCAACAAGCTGTTGGTAGAGCGAGAAATAGACCTCGTAAGCAGAATCGAGCTTTCGACCTACGACCTTGGTTGTAACCCTCTTGAGAGGCTTGAAATCGCCGTCTATGGTCTGATCGACGAGAATATTGCGGTCCGCCAGATAGAGAACCTTACGAACCTCGGTAGTCTGTCGCAAGCGATGAACGATTTGAAAAGCCGTAAAAGTCTTTCCCGTTCCCGTTGCCATAACGAGCAAGATGCGATTCTTACCTCGCGCAATAGCTTCAAGCGTACGATTGATGGCGATGCACTGATAGTAGCGAGGATGATTGCCGCCGTGCTCCTGGTAATACGGAGCGGTCACAATCTCCTGGCTATACGGATGTTCAAGCCCCTTAGCTTTTGAGTATCGTGTCCAAAGTTCCGCCGGAGTGGGAAACTCGTCCATGGCAAGAGCGCGCTCTTTCCCGGTAAGAAAATCGTGCTCAACAAAACCCTTTCCGTTTGAGCTGTACGCAAACGGAATATCGAGCAGCTGGGCATATCCCATCCCCTGTTGGAGACCGGCATCAACGGTGTGCTCCGTATCCTTAGCCTCGACGATTGCGATAGGGATGCCCGGAGCATACATCAGAAGGTAGTCAGCCTTCTTCTTGTCTTTACGGGTGACCATACTTCCGCGCACAACAATCTCGCCACTGGTAAAGAAATACTCAGTGAAGACTTGGGTATTGCGATCCCACGACTTCATAATCGCAGGATCAATGAGTTTAAGCCGTGTGTCAGACTCGTTCATACGTCTCGGAACCCCTCATTGCGCAAAGCGACAGCTATTGATGTTGAGTTGATTAATTTTATCATCACTATGCAATCTAGCAGCCGCTTTATACTAAATGAGACGAAGTAAAGTCAGCCCCGTGAGAAAGCTCCAAAGAAAGCAAAATGAGCCCCGTTGACTTGAGTCAGAGGTCATTCCCGGAGCCCCGCCTACCTCCCCTCCGCCTTCAGCTTCAGCAGCAGGTCACCCAGCTCGGGGCACTTGCTGGAAAGGCGCGTCCGGGCTCGCTCGCCCATCCCCCCACCGTTGGCGGACTTCCTGGGCGCGCGAGCTCACGCGGTAGTCCCCGTCCATCACCTGCTTGAGCAGCTTGGCGGTCACGCGCGCATCGGCTAGGGCGCTGTGGGCGTGACCCGTCGACTCGTCGAACTCGATGCCAAACCACGTTGCCGCGTCACTCAAAGAGACGCACCCGTGGCTGCCCACGTCCATGATCGAGGTGTAAAACGCCTGCAGGTCGGCCCAGTCCGTAGGAAATCCGGAAAGGTCGATGTGCTTTGCCTGGCACTCGGTCAAAAGCTGTCGCCGGTCCGTCCCACTCCAGCAAACCACCTGGGCGGAGTAGCGACCGGTCCAATCGCTGAGCCTTTTGATCACCATGTAGAGCGGATCGACCATCGCGGTGTCCACGGCCGATATCCCTGTGAGCTCGCGGACGGGGAACGCAACGCCTTCGGTAAATTCTGTCTGCACAAACTGCGAGAACTCGCCCATAACGTTGCCGTGGTAATCGAGCTTGACGGCGCCGACCTCGATAATCTCGTTGCGCAGTCCACGGCGCTGGCGCTGCTTTGGCACCGGCGCAAACTCAAAGTCCAGCACAATCTGGCGCGCAAAGTTCGTCGTATCGATAGCCGAGATACCCGGCGTCTTTTTCAACTGACACGGTTAGGGCCTTTCTCCGTTGCCTGCCGCTTGCTACATAGGCGGCTACATTGCCGTAAGGATAGGTGGCCGCGCGGACATGAAAGCTGGGCGCAATACCATGCGCCAGGCACACGCCATGCAGACGGCCCCAAGAGAGTTGCCCGCTCTATTCAAATGCATGAAAAAGATTTAGGCCCGGTGACTTGAATCAGCGGTCATCCCGGGCCCATCAATATGCAGTGTACCTACAGAGGGCTGGTTAATCAAACGGGCTTTCGGTGACGAAGACCTGCGCGTCTAGCCCCAATCGCCCAGCGCCGTCTTCTGCCGCCCTTACGAAAGGCTGCTATTCGAGGGAATCACGTTGCTGTTATTATCGAACATATATTCGTATTTATGACCGCGCTTTGATAGAATGGCAGTTGTTGACGGCAGTTCCATGTGCCGGGCAGCGCCCTCCATGCGACGGGAGGTGATGCCCATGACCGATCTGATTGATTTCGTGAAGCTCCTGACCGCTTTGGTCTCGCTCCTCACGGCGCTTATCGGACTTTCCGAGGCACTTAAGCAGCGTACGAAGCAAAAGAAGAGGGGTCGACGCCGTTAAGGCATTGACCCCTTGAACTAAGTAACGGCGCTGCCCAGCTATCACCCTTGGGCTGCCGTCGACTTTATTCTACCTACGGTTGCCAGGTTTAACAAATGAATTTTCAGTAATGGAGCCCCGGAGCCCGCTCGCTCAACCACCTGGCCATCGGATTAGCCGGATTCTGGGACACGCCTTCCGTCCCAGGCCTCTACCGGAAAATGCGTCCCACCCTGAGGCTCAATTCCGGAACATGGTTTCCGTTTGAAGCCCCGATGGGAAAGCGTGTCCCGTTCCGAGAGCTCATTCCTGGATGCAGTTTCCGCTAGAGATGCCACCGGGAAAGCGTATCCCGTTTTGGAGCCAAATTCCGGGTCGTAGTTTCCGCCTGAGGGCCGATCCGGAAACGGCATCCCATTCTGAAGCCGAAATCTGGGACACGCTTTCCGCCAAGGGTTGCAAAAGGAAAGCGCATCCCATTCCGAGCATCACATCAGAGCGCGCTTGGTTATCTCCGCTCGCACATCTCGGCAAACGAAATCAGCTTGGCATCTCCCCTGCTCGCCGCAGCTTCCTGACATCCTTGCGTAAAGCCACGCTTCGAGAAGATCACGTAGCTTTTATGCTGCCGCCTAAAGAGCTCGCTTCGGTACACGAGTTTTTCCAGAAAATCCTCGCCCACCGGCTCATTGCGCCATTTGCACTCCGCAAACAGCGCAGTGCCCTCGCCATCGTCAACAATCAAGTCGATTTCTTCCTGCGTATGCGTGCGATTGTCCGTCCCCCACCAGCGTCCGACGCTCGCCGGAACCACATCGAGCTGGCCCGCGCGCGCGAGTTCGTACACGTATTGTCTGCATATAAGCTCAAAGACCGTACCCATGTAATCCGATACGTGCGGCTCAATGCGCTTATACGCCATCTCGGCCATATCGTTTTGAATCAGCCCAATGTTCTGCGGCACAAACTTGTACCAGAACCTAAACATCTGGTCGCTCAGCAGATACACGGCTCGCTTATTGCTCGTCTCGTTTAGGGGCAGCTCGCGCTCGACAATCCCAAGCGACGCCAGCTTATCCACATAGCTCTTTACGTTGCTCGCA
>DBFBEA010000118.1:0-11807 GCA_048248475.1 Collinsella sp.
GTGAAATACGGACTGTTTGGCCGCATGACGGCCGCAAACAGTCCGTATTTCACCGCAACTGCGGAGGGGGCACGGCATCTTTGCTGCTAGCGGGGGACGTAGCGGCCGGGTTGGGCTCCGGTGGGCTCGCCATCGCGCGCCACCAGCACGTCGTTGACGTAAACAGCCTTGGCGCGGCCATGTGCCTCAAAACCCTCGAGCGGCGTGTAGTCCACGGCCTGATGCTGCGTCGCCGCGCGAATGGTCCAGCGCGCCTTTGGATCCCACACGCACACGTCGGCATCGGCACCCTCGACAAGACAGCCCTTGCGTGGATACATGCCAAAAACGCGCGCCGGGTTCTCGCTCATCAAGCGGCAGAGGTCCTCGGGGCCCAGCTGGCCCTCAAAGCTCGTGGCAATCGCGACGGGACGATGCTCCACGCCGGGCCCGCCGTTGGGAATCGCGCGGAAATCGTCGCGCCCGCGGTCCTTTTGCCCGTGCAGGTTAAAGCTGCAGTGGTCGGTGGCGATAGTATCGATCTCGCCGGCCACAAGCGCCTCGCGCAGTGCCGCACGGTCACCGGCATGGCGCAGCGGCGGGCTCATCACGTACTTGGCGCCCGCAAAGCCGTCCTCGCCCTGCTCCAGATAGCAGGTGTCGTCAAGCATCAGATATTGGGGGCAGGTCTCGACATAGATATTCTTCTGCCCGCGCGCTTTGGCAGCGCGAATGGCCTCGAGCCCCAGCTTGGTCGAAAGGTGCACCACATTGACTGGGGCGTCGCCGGCCAGGTGCGCCAGATACAGTAGGCGGCTCACGGCCTCGGCCTCACACACATCCGGACGGCTGAGCGCATGCCCCTCGGGCCCATGAATCCCCTGCTCGTACACGCGCTTCTGCAGTTCATTCACCAACGTGCCGTTCTCGCAATGCACGCACAGGATACCGCCCACGCGCTTGAGCTCCTCCAGTACCTCGAGCGTCTCGGCATCGTCCAAGCGCAGGTGGTCATAGGCAAAGTAGGTCTTAAACGACGACACGCCCGCCTCGCGCATGGCCGAAAGATCGGCGCGGTTGCGCTCATTCCACTCGGCAAGCGCCATATGGAAGGCATAGTTGGCGGTGCAGGTGCCGTCAGCGCGATGATGCCACTCGGCCAAGGCATCGGGCATGGTCACGCCGCGATCGGCCGTCGCGTAGTCCACGATGGTCGTCGTGCCGCCGCAGGCAGCCGCGCGCGTGCCGGTCTCAAAGCTATCGGCTGTCCAATCCATGCCGGTCCAGCACTGCATGTGCGTGTGACCGTCGATAAAGCCGGGAAACACCCAGCAGCCCGCGGCGTCCTCGACGGTATCGCCCTCGGCCGGCTCAATCGCCGCGGCAATCCGCACGATCTTATCGCCATCCATGGCAAGATCGGCGCGGCGAAGCCCCTGTGGCGTCACGAGCGCGCCGTTTTTGATGATGATCATGTTGCTCCTTATTGATTAATACAGTTGGCCACGCGATCAAAATACGAGCAGGCAGCGATATGCTCCGTTATGCGTCGCTGTCCCTTGACGGTATCGACGTCCCACAGCTCGTAGGCACGCGCCTCGACCAGCGCAACGTCGACGCGACCTTTGAGAATCGAGCCCCCGCCGTCCTTGCCCTCAAGACACATAAGTGCATCGAACAGTTCCGCCGGAAAGAGCACCGGGCTCGAAGGCCCACCGTTGCACGCAAGGCGCACCGGATGCTTGCGGCCACGCTCGTCAAATGCGCGAACCATGGCCTCAAAAGAATCCGCGCTCACAAGCGGCTGGTCGCCCGGCAAAAAGAGGCACCCTTTCCAGTTGCGTTCGACTCCCCACGAAAGGCCCGCACGGACGCTTTCGCTGCGCAGCTTGCCATCGTGCAACACGCACGGGCAATGCTTGTCCTCGCAAATCTGGGCGACCTCGGGCCAACGCGTCGAAACCACGACGTCAAAGCCCCGGGGAACCGAATCGATGGTCCGGGCAATCAGCGGCTCGCCATAGACATCGGCAAGCATCTTGTTAGAGCCAAACCGCTTGCCCTCGCCCGAGGCCATAATGACGCATCCAAGTTTCATGGTGATACCTCCCCTGAAACCATCGTACCCATAACTCGCGCCGCTGGCATCCGCATCGAAAGCGCTTATCCCGCACGCCCGCGATGCAAAAAAGGGGCACCCCGCCGGTTGGCAGAGCGCCCCCTTTACATGGCTTACCTCAACCCGGCTTTAAGCCTGGAGCCAACGGGCGGTGTTGCGCTCGTCGAGGGCCTTGAGGGTAGCGGCGGGATCGGCAACCTTCTGCAGGAACATCATTGCAGCGATGGCGTACGGCTTGTAGCTGGCCTCCTTGTACATGCCCACGCGGTGCATGTCGAAGACGTCGGCGTTAACCTCGCCGTGCTCGCAGGAGACACCGGAAATGTCGGCGGGCAGCGGGTGCATAAAGATGGTGTCCTGGCCGTTGGCAGTCTTCCCCATGAGCTCGGTCGTGGAGCACCAGTCCTGATGGGTAGCGTTCTGGGCGAGCAGCTCCTTCTCGAGCGCAGCGATGCCGGCGTCGTCGCCCTCGGCGTACAGGTTGGTGCGCTTCTCCATGGCGGCAAACGGAGCCCAGCTCTTGGGGATCACGATGTCGGCGCCCTCGAAGGCCTCGGCCATGGTGTTGACCTGCTTAAAGGTGGTGCCGGACTCGGCGGCATAGGTCTTGGCGCGCTCGACGACCTCGGGCATGAGGTCGTAGCCCTCGGGGTGAGCCAGGGTGACGTCCATGCCAAAGCGGGGCAGTAGGCTAATCAGCGACTGCGGGCAGGACAGCGGCTTGCCGTAAGAGGGCGAATAGGCCCAGGTGACGGCAACCTTCTTGCCCTTGAGGTTCTCGAGGCCGCCAAACTCGTTGATAAGGTAGAGCATGTCGGCAGAGGACTGCGTGGGGTGATCGGAGTCGGACTGCAGGGAGATGAGCGTGGGACGGTGATCCAGAACGCCATCCTCGTAAGCCTGCTGGACAGACTCGGAGACCTCAGCCATGTAGGCGTCGCCCTTGCCGATGTACATGTCGTCGCGGATGCCGATGACGTCGGCCATGAAGGAGATCATGGTAGCGGTCTCGCGGACGGTCTCGCCGTGAGCGATCTGGGACTTCTTCTCGTCCAGGTCCTGCAGCTCAAGGCCGAGCAGGTTGGCGGCCTTAGAGAAGGAGAAGCGCGTACGGGTGGAGTTGTCGCGGAACAGCGAGACGGCCAGGCCCGAATCGAAGATCTTGGACGAAACGTTGTTCTCACGCAGCTCGCGCAGGGCGTCGGCGACGATGTAGAGAGCCTTGAGCTCATCGGTGGTCTTGTCCCAGGTGTGCAGGAAGTCGCTGCCGTACATACCCTTAAAATCGAGGCCGTTCAGCTGCTCGACGAGTTCGGTAAACTTAGCGTCCATGGAAATGTCCTTTCTAAAGGTGAAACGATCGCAATGAGCAGATGTGCTCCGGCATGTGCGTGTGGCTAGAACATGCAGAGCATCATGACGAGGACCCGCCACCGTTGAGGAAGCATGGGAGATAACGACCGCGGGCCCCAGGTCAACAGGGGGTGCCGGGGACACGAGCGGCCCCCGGCTCAACAAGATCGAGGAATGGGACTAGTCGATCTTGTTGTTGGTCAGACCGGCGCGGAACACGGTGGCGTCGCCATCGGCCTGGCTCGGATCGTAGAGGTTCAGGGCAGCCACATACATGGCGGCAGCGGTGACCAGGTCGTCCTTGTAGGTGACCTCGTTGGGAGCGTGAGCCTGAGACTCGGCGCCCGGGCCAAAGCCGACGCAGGGGATGCCATAGCGGCCCTGGATGGAAACGCAGTTCGTGGAGAAGGTCCACTTGTCGCACAGCGGGCGACCGGTGCGCTTGTCCATGCTGGGCTCGCAGCCGATGCGCTCGTCACCGAACATGGCCTTGTGGGCGTCGACGAGGGCCTTGACGTGCGGAGCGGTCTCCTTGTTGATCCACGTGGGGAAGTAAGCCTCGGTCTCGTAGACCTCGCCGGTCCAGGACGGACGGTCGTACATGTACATGGAGACCTTCACGTCGTCGCCGTACTTCTTGGCGGCCGGCAGATTGCGGATCTCGTCCAGGCAGGACTCCCAGGTCTCACCGGCGGTCATACGACGGTCGATGGAGATGGCGCAGGAGTCAGCGACAGCGCAGCGGCTGGGGCTGGTGTAGAAGATCTGGCTGACGGTGCAGGTGCCACGGCCCAGGAAGCGGGCGTCCTCGAAGTGCTCGGGGTTGTACTTGGGGTCGAGCATCTTGACGAGGCCCTTGATGTCGGTCGACTCGTCGCAGCCGTTGTTGTTGAGGGCGCGGACGTCGGCGATGATGTCGGCCATCTTGTAGATGGCGTTGTCGCCGCGGTCGGGAGCGGAGCCGTGGCAGGAGGTGCCGTGAACGTCGACGCGGATCTCCATGCGGCCGCGGTGACCGCGATAGATGCCGCCGTCGGTGGGCTCGGTGGAAATGACGAACTCGGGCTTAATGCCGTCCTTGTTGTAGATGTACTGCCAGCACATGCCGTCGCAGTCCTCTTCCTGGACGGTACCGACGACCATGATCTTGTAGCCCTCGGGGATGAGGCCCATGTCCTTCATCATCTTGGCAGCGTAGGTAGCAGAAGCCATGCCACCCTCCTGGTCGGAGCCGCCGCGGCCATAGATGATCTCGTCGGTCTCGTAGCCCTCATAAGGATCGGCATCCCAGTTATCGATGTTGCCGATGCCAACGGTGTCGATGTGAGAGTCGATGGCGATAATCTTGTCGCCCTCGCCCATAAAGCCCATAACGTTGCCCAGGCCGTCGACCTTGACCTCGTCATAGCCAAGGCTCTCCATCTCAGCCTTGATGCAGGCGACAACCTCACCCTCCTCGCAGGACTCAGAGGGATGGGAGATCATGGCGCGCAGGAAGCGAGTCATGTCGGCGCGGTGAGACTCAGCAGCAGCCTTGATAGCGTCGAAATCGAGTTCTTTAGCCATTGTTCATAACCTTTCAAACGAAGGAATCTACCTGTGAGGTGGCGGAGCGATACCTATTTACTCCGCCCAACGATTAGCAAGTGGGATATTCGCCTTCCCAAACAATGCGGCGATACTGGTCGGGGTCGGTGTCGCCCTCGGTGGAGAAGCAGAGCACGGAGCTCGTCTTGTCCAGGCCGATGAGCTCCTTGAGCTCGGCGTACTCGGGATCGAGCATGAGGGTCTCGACCAGGCCGGTGGTCACCGCGCCGGACTCGCCGGAAATGACGCGCGGGTCGCCCTTCTCGGGAGCGCCCAGGGTGCGCATGCCGCGAGCGGTGACCCAGTCGGGGCAGGACACGAAGGCGGTGGCGTGGTTGCGCAGGATATCCCAGCCCAGAATGTTGGGCTCGCCGCAGCACAGACCGGCCATGATGGAAGGCATGTCGCCGTCCACGATGCGCGGATCGCCGTCGCCGGCGGCAGCGCCCTTGTACAGGCAGGCGGCAGGCGCGCACTCAGCCACGACGAAGGTGGGCGGGTTATCGGGATACAGGTTGGTGAAGTAGCCCACCACGGCGCCGGCGAGCGAACCCACGCCAGCCTGGACAAACACGTGGGTCGGGCGGTTGATGGCCATCTCGCGCAGCTGCTCGGCAGCCTCGGAAGCCATGGTGCCGTAGCCCTCCATGATCCAAGACGGGATCTTCTCGTAGCCCTCCCAGGCGGTGTCCTGAACGATGACGCCGCGCTCGCAGGCGTCGGCCTCGGCGGCGGCCATGCGCACGCACTCGTCGTAGTTGACCTCTTCGATGGTCACCGTGGCGCCCTCGGCGGCGATGTTATCGAAGCGGGGCTTGGTAGAACCCTTGGGCATGTGCACGACGGCCTTCTGGCCCAGCTTGTTGGCAGCCCATGCCACGCCGCGGCCATGGTTGCCATCGGTGGCGGTAAAGAAGGTGGCCTGGCCAAAGTCCTTGGCAAGCTGATCGGAGGTCAGGTAATCGAAGGTGCAGTCGGCAACGTCCTTGCCGGTCTCGTCGGCAATGTAGTTGGCCATGGCAAACGAGCCGCCCAGGACCTTAAAGGCGTTGAGGCCAAAGCGATAGCTCTCGTCCTTAACGCACAGGTTGGACAGGCCCAGGCGCGCAGCCTGACCGTCCAGACGGGCAAGCGGAGTGACGGTATATTGAGGGAACGACTGGTGGAAGGCACGGGCCTTCTTCACGTGGTCGAGGCTCATGATTCCCAAGTGCTTGTCATCGCTCTTGGGCATCGTGTTGCCCGCCCACTGGATCTTATCGGCCATACGGTGAACTCCTTAAGTCCTCTCTTGCCGGCCCCCGCATACGCGTTTCAGCCCGATCCCATTCACACGACTGAACTTTTATGTGGATGCCAAACAAAAAGTTTGTTAGTAATGTTCTATCACACTTTTTGATTGGTATACCTAACGAATTGTTTGTTGCCGCAATCGGTACTTTTTCGCCGCCGAACGGTCATGAATTGCCTTGTTGATGGATTTGTTTGCGGTCATGTGTGGTTTATGGCACAGTGAGCCCAAACTAATTTTTAGGAAGGCACCTATGACCCCCGCACAGATTGAGTTTTATAAGCGCCTTGCACACGGCCTGGCGCTCCAATTTGGCCCCAACTGCGAAATCGTCGTCCACGATCTGGAGACCGAGGATGTGGACCACTCCATCGTAGTGATCGAAAACGGCCACGTCAGCGGACGCAAACTGGGTGACGGCCCCAGCCATATCGTGTTTGAGTCCATGCACGAGGGCGCCACCGACGTACACGACCGCGAGCCATACCTCACCAAAACCACCGATGGCAAGCTGCTCAAGTCCTCGACGATCTTTATCCGCAACGATGAGGGCAAACCCGTCGGCATTTTGGGCATCAACTTTGACATTACGCTTATGAAGGCTTTTGAGCGTTCGCTCGACGCCTTTACCGGCACCGGCGGCACGGGCTATACCGAGCCCGAGCCCATTACCAAGAACATCGGCGACCTGCTCGAGGACCTGCTGCACGAGTGCGAGCAGTTTGTGGGCAAGCCCGCGGCACTCATGACCAAAGACGAGCGCATTCGTGCCATTGGCTACCTCGACCGTCGCGGTGCCTTCCTCATTTCCAAGTCGAGCGAGCGCGCCTGCGAGTTCTTTGGCATCTCCAAGTACAGCTTCTATAGCTACCTCAATGAGGCCAAGGCGGCGGCCGGCGACAAGTAGGCGCTCGCCCGGATTGCCCCTCCCCTTTTGGGCGCGAGTTCTGGAAAGCACGAATCCAAGACCGAGCCGCTTGGGAAGTTCCATATAATCGATGTCATTGATATTTCGAAAGGGTGGAACAGAATGGCGTTGAGCAAGGCATCATGCACCGGTCGTGGATTGATTCCGGCAATTGGTGGACATGTGCACCGCATGTTCGATGAGAGTGAAGACGACCTGTTTTCGCTGAGCCTTGACGACGTGATGGATGATCGCCCGTGGACCGCCGACGAACTCATGGGCGGCGGGGCTCGCCCGTCAAGCCCCAATCCCGCACTTGCGCCTAAGTCCGCACCTGCGCCGACTCCTGCGCAGTCGCCTGTTTCGACGCCCGCGCCTACGCCCGCACCCACTTCGGCGCCCACGCCCGCTCCCCGCCCCGCAAGCGACCCGTCCGAGACGGCGGCATTTCTCGCTGCAGCGACGCAGGGCAAATCGGCCGACAGCACTGTTATGTACAGCGCCCAGCAGTTGCCTGTTCCTGCGGCACGCAAGCCTCCGGTCGCAAGGCTCGATGAGCCCGTTGCCCATCAGGTTGCCTACGATTCCTGGGCTGCAACCGATCTGGATGAGACCTCTACCGGCATGCCGGCGCTCGATGTTCCAGTTAACCCGCTTTTTGCCGCCAACACGAGCGCCGCGGACTATGAGGGCGGTGCGGCATATTCCGATTATTCCGATGGCTATGCTGGCAACGGTCGCATCGAGACCGAGGATTATGGCACCGCATCGAGCGATTATCTCAACGATCCGTACGCTGCCACGCCTGCACCGGAATATGACCCGGAGGCCGCATCCGCACCGGCGTATACCAAAAGCACGGGCGAAGAGCGTTTCGCCGATTATTACGCCGAGGAAAAGGCGCTGCGTTTCTCGGAATTTCCGCAGGCAATCAAGGTTGCCTTTATCGCCATTATCATCGCCCTGCTCGGCGTCATTGCGTTTGAGGGATTCCAGCTGTTCCGCGGCCCCACCCAAGCGGAGTCGGAAACCCAGCAAAAAGAGGACGACAACCAGTACCTGGACATCAACACCCTCAAGGGCGACCCCAACGACGGGGACGACGAGTAGCGAGGGCTGAAGGCGGCCACAGGATCCCGCATCCAGCATCGGCTTCTAAGTGCTGTTTTGTCATCCAACTACACTTTTCCGAAGTTTTAAGGTGCCTATTTCGACACTTTTCCGGATTTTATACTCTGTCCCTCCAGATGCGCTTTACGGTGCAGGCGTTGGAAGAAGGGCCATGTGCCGCTGGCGGCCCACATGTTCTGCAGATCAAGCTGCTCGGAGACGACTCGCGCGAGCCGTCCAGCTGGAAGCTCTTTGCCGACGGCGCGTGCGTTGCGGACGGATCCGGCGCCTTTGCCCGCGAGTGCTTCTGCGAGGGCGCCGAGGTGTTTCTGGACCTGTGCCGCGACGCCGTACGCGCAACCGAGCTGTACCAGTGGAGCCAGAGGGAGTACGAGCTGCTGAGTGCGGCCCGCAGGATCGTAAGGGTGTAGACGGGCGGACGAGCCATCGACGATTTTGAGCTGGCAAGGGCCGGGAACTAGATTCCCGGCCTTCAACCTAGCACTGCTTTATGAGATCGAGCACCGCAGGAATGTCATCGGCATTCCGAAGCGCAACGTAAGTGGGTAAGCCCGGGCCAAATCCACCCTGCGTACGCTTGTCCTGGCACATGTCCTCTGGATCCGTTAGATCATCCACACTCTTTGCCAAGCCAACGGCAATCCAACCACCGTTGCTGGTCCTGCCTTCTAGCACGGCATGCAGTTTTCGCTTGCCCGACCTGAAGCCTACATAGTACTTAGCTATGTAGGACTCCCACGAAGGGTTACCACTCAGAACGGACTCGCGCACCTCATCGAAAAGCTTCTGATTGAGCCCACCTTCGGCAAAAGTGGGGTGGTTCTCCTGCAGAGTCCAGACAGGAGCCTCGTCAGACTCCCCACGAGAAGGACGGTACTTGTCGACGACGTCTGCCGGAAGGTCGGGATACTTCCATATCTCGCACGCTTCTTTCGCCAGCTCGTCCGCGCGCTGCCCAATCTCTTCCTCACCCCATTTTTCATGCGAGACAATCGATTTGTTTAGGTAGAGCGGGCTGCACTTAAATCCGACGTCAGGCAGATTGAGCTTGTCCGAGAACGACCGGTTTGAGTACTCCTGGTTGTAGCCCGTCAGCGTAAGATTTCCCAAGTTGTTGCACAGCCTGTCGTGGACGTCTTCCCAGTTCTCACCAAGCGATTCCTTCCAGCCGTGCTCATCATCGATCGTCTGGGGCATGATGTGCTCGATCTGGTAATCGTCGGCTGAGATGGACTCCTTCGGGTGGTGCCAGTTCTCCATGCGCTCCAGGTAATAGCGCTTTTTAGAGAAGCGGTTGTAGCAGTCACGCGTCTTAAACTCCTCGACAAAATGCTCGTCTGTCGGAAAGTATGCGGTCATACCGCTGCTGTGGATAAGGAGCATCGCCGTAACGTACTCCTCGATATCGTCCTGCTGCTCGAGATTGCGATACATGCCGGCAAAGAAATTATTTAGGCCCGTGGTAAGTCTGCCGCAAACCGCTCGCCTGAACAGAAACGACTCGATAGTCTCGCAGATACGTAAAAACGCATTGCGGTTAAGTCCATTCCCCTCGTAAACCGAATAAAGCAACATTAAGAGGGGCCTTATCTGCTTCACGTCGAGGCTTACGATTCTGCCGAACACTCGGCGCAGTCCGTCGTCCTTCTCCTTACCAAGGAACAGACTGGCGTATCTATGTGCATACCCGCGCAGCTCCTTAAGCAGGCCCTCGGTGTCACCATCGTAGTCGTCGGCGAAATAGCGCTTAAACTCGTAGTAGGCCTCGTTCTCCTTCGGCATCCTATTGGGAACTTTAAGCCACAGCCAGTACCAGATAAATGCATTGAACTCGTCCTCGCCGCCTTTTCCGAACAAGCACTCGAGTGGATGCCAATAACCCTCATAAAGCTTGGTCTGTTCGTCGTTGGGAAGCGACATTAGAACGTAGTTACGGATGAGGTCAATGGGCGTGAGCGGCTTGCCCTTGGAGTTCATGGACTCAAATATGAGCTGGGCATTATCAACGCCAGCGGTGAGCTTAGTGTCGATGACCTGCACGCGGTTTAGCCCCGCCCAAAGCCTTGCAGGGTCGAATGATTTCCCGTGCATCTTTTCGCGGAAGAACGCATGGTTCTCGACAATGCGATCCGATTTTTCATCTGGCACGGGAGCCCCAGACACGATGGAGAACAGCGTCTCTTTATCGTCCTGCGAGAGCACCAGCTTGTAGCGTGCCAGACCGTTGTAGTCGTCATCGTTAAAGAGGTAATTTTTCCTCAGCGCCGAGATTTTGAGGTCGCCAAGGAAGCCAGCCTTGTCGGGGTTGCTCTCCAAATAGTCAGCCAAAGCTGCAATCATCAACGAAAACGTCGTCATGCGCTGCTGTCCGTCAATCAGAAGCACGCGCGAAATGCTCGTGGCAGAGCTCTCGGACTCGGGGATATAAAGCATTGACCCCACGAAGTGCGATACGCCATCACGACCCGCTCGCATGACGTCATCCCAAAGCACCTCGCACTCTTTTACACTCCACGAGTAAACTCGCTGGTACACGGGAATGACGAACTGCATCTTCGCCACGCCCATAAGGTCGAGTAGATTTGCCTCGGTTGCTTTCATTTGCGTTTGCTCCCTTTTCTTGTTTTACGTCACCTACCGTCAGTCCTCCACCGAACGGAGGGCGCTAAAGACGAGAGCATCGAAGCGCAGAAGCAACCGGAATGCTCATATCACTAGATTTTACAATGCTTGTTGCGAACACAATTGAACGTCTGATCGGTTCCGATGGCTCCCCCTATGAGAAACACGTGGACACTAAGGGACGCGTTCTGAGCGACAAGTGCATCGCGGACGAGGTGCCGTTTGAGGAACTGCTCGAGGGGTGGGCTTGGGCAAGGCTGGAAACCGTATATAACTTCATTGATTACAGGGGTAAAACACCTCACAAATCACCTTCAGGTGTTCGATTAATGACTGCGAGCAACATTCGCCAAGGCTATATTGATTACACGCGCGAGGAGTATATTTCAGAAGACGAATATGCAACACGCTTGTCTCGCGGGGAGACCCACCGTGGCGATTTGCTGTTTACAACCGAAGCCCCGATGGGGTATTGCGCGATATGCGAAATGAAACGTTGCAGCTGTGGACAGCGTGTCATTACCCTTCAGAATTACGGCACAGTTGGTCCAGACAATGCCCTGTTCTGCCAAATAATTCTATCTCCACTGTTCCAAATTCAAGTTAAGGATCATGCCACGGGGACGACCGCAAAAGGAATCAAAGCAGCAGTGCTAAAAGAGCTATTTCTTCCGATTCCGCCCCTCGCCGAGCAGCGCCGCATCGTCGAGCGCGTCGGCGAGCTCATGCCCCTGGTCGAGGAGTACGGCGGGCTCGAGGACGCCCGCGAGGCGCTCGACGCCGCGCTGCCCGGCCGCCTGCGCAAATCCGTGCTGCAG
>DBFBEA010000119.1:0-4260 GCA_048248475.1 Collinsella sp.
CCCGACTGCGACACGGCCAGCGTCACGTCCTCGCCGGCATCGAGTCCGGCCTCGACGGTCTGCAGCGCCTCGGCAGTGTAGAGCTGCGCGGCTATACGGTGAATGAGCATGCTGTTCCTCCGGCATCGCAACGCCAAAAGCCCGCCGGGGCAAGCTCGGCGGGTCGTACGTCAAATACATTGTCTGTCATGGTAGCGCATGGAGAGGACTCCGGCTCAAGGGCAAACCCAGCCCCGCAAAAAACGCCAGACGAAGATGCGCTCCGCCCTACCCCGCTACGCGCACGCTGGGGCACAAATCTGCCAGCGGACACTCGTCACACTTGGGTTTGCGGGCGTCGCAGATCTCGCGACCGAAGGTGATCCACTGATGGTTGACCGACTCCCAATACTCGTGCGGCAAAATCTTGAGCAGATCTTGCTCGGTCTTGAGCGGCTCCTTTGCATGCGTCTTGGGACTCAGCATCAGGCGGTGCGCAATGCGGTTGACGTGCGTGTCCACCGCAATGCCCTCCACGATGCCATACCCCACGTTGAGCACGATGTTCGCCGTCTTGCGTCCCACGCCCGGCAGCTTCACGAGTTCCTTCATGTCGGCCGGCACCTCGCCGCCATAGTCGGCGACGATCATCTGCGCGGCCTCGACGGCATGCTTGGCTTTGCTCTTGTAGAAGCCGAGTGACTTGATAGTGTCTGCCACGTCAGCCACGCTCGCCCCGGCCATGGCCTCGGGCGTGGGCCACTGGGCAAACAGCCGCGGCGTCACCTTGTTGACCTGCGCATCGGTCGTTTGCGCCGAAAGCAGCACCGCGATCAGCAGGCGGAAGGGATTCTCGTGGTCCAAAAAGCACTCGACCGGGCCATAGCGACGGTTGAGGCGCTCACACACCTCGATGGCGCGCTCGCGCTTGGCGGCATTGGTCTCGCGTGGCATAACGACTCCTCGGCTCAACGGCACAATAAACTTATGGGCACAATTGTCCCACGTCCGAGACGCTTACGCCTCCAAGAATGCGCCGGTCTGACGGCTCCACAGGCTCGCGTACTCGCCACCCGCCTCGACGAGCTGCGCATGCGTGCCGTCCTCGACGATCTCGCCATCGGCCAGCACCACAATGCGGTCGAGCGCCGCCACGGTAGACAGGCGGTGCGCCACCACAATGGAGGTGCGGCCGCGCATCAGGTTCTCGAGCGCCTCCTGCACCAGCGCCTCGGACTCGCTGTCGAGGGCAGAGGTCGCCTCGTCGAGCACCAGAATCGGCGCGTCGGTTAGGATGGCGCGGGCGATAGCCACGCGCTGACGCTGGCCGCCCGAGAGCTTGACGCCGCGCTCGCCCACCATGGTGTCAAAGCCACGGGGCAAGCGGTCGATAAACTCCAGGGCGTTGGCCAGGCGCGCTGCCTCGCGAATCTGCTCATCAGTGGTGCCGGGACGACCGTAGGCAATGTTTTCGCGAATGGAGCGGTGGAACAGCAGTGCCTCCTGCGGCACGTAGGCAACCTGGCGGCGCAGGCTCTGCTGCGTGCAGCGCGAGACATCCTGACCGTCCACGAGCACGCGGCCGCCCTGGACATCGTCCAGGCGCAGCAGCAACTTTGTGAGCGTCGTCTTACCCGAGCCCGATTTGCCCACCAGGCCCACGCGCTGGCCCGCTGCCACATGAAGTGTCAGGTCATCGAACACGCTCTCGCCCGCCGCAGCGTCACGGTACGCAAAGCTCAGGTGCTCAAAATCAATCGCGCCCTCGGTCACTTTGAGCTCAGGGGCGTCCGGGTCGTCTGCCACCAAACGTGGCTCGTCCAGCACGCGCGTCATCTCGGCCGCATCGCCGAGCGCGCGGTTGATGCGCTGCATCATGGAACTCACGTAGTTCAGGCGCATGGTGAGGTTATAGGTGTAGGTAAAGATCATGACGAGCGAGCCGGCCGAGATGCCAAACCACGCGTTGCCGCCCGCCACGAACACACTCACCACGGCCATGGTGATGACGATGAGGCCCGAGGTCGTAAAGTTGCGCTGCATCATGGCGTGCATCGAGACCGTCTCGGCGTCGCGCGCGGCACGATCGGCGGCGTCGAACAGATCGCGTTCAAAGTCCTCGCGCCCGCAGGTCTTGACGGCCAAGATGTTCGTGACCGCGTCGGAGAGCACGCCCGAGAGCTTGTTCTGCGCGGCGGACGTCGCGGCCGAAAGCGGCATGATGCGCTTGTACATAAGCCAGACAAACGCGATGTAGACGGCCATGATGCACACCAGGATCACGGTAAATGTGGGCACCACCGGGGCGAGCGCCGCCACCGTGCAGATGACCGAGGTGATGGTGGGGATGAGCGAATACACCGTCACGTCGACCAGCCCCGTATAGCCGCTCATAAAACGGCTCGTCTGGCTCACGAGCGATCCGCCAAAGCGGCTGGTGTGAAATGTCATGGATTGATTGGAGAGCGTGTCGAAGCACAGGCGCGCCAGGTGATAGTTGCCCGCAATCTCGAGCTTGTAGACGGTGTAGTCCTGCAGCTTGGAGAGGATTTGGCCCACTAGGTTAACGAGCACGAGCGCCAGAATGTAAGGACCAAAGACCTCAAACACCTGGTCGCCTGCCACGGGACCGGCCTGGACGCGGTCGACGATGAGGGCCATCACATAGGTGTTGGCAAACGTGAGCAAAAAGATGTAGCCCGCCGACGAGAACACCGAGAGAAAGACGATCAGCGGCTGCGTGCGCGTGACGTCCCAAAAACGCTGCAGCGTGCGACGCACGGTGGAGCGTTTGAGCGGACTGGTGTTTCTCTGAGACATGGGCTTCCTTTCGCGTCTGATAGGGCGAAACGCCATTGTTGCACACTAAAGCGCACTTCAGACAAGCGCGATGCGAAAAGCGCCCGCGCCGTGCTCGTACAGGCGCACAGCCGTCAGATGCAGCTAGTCCTCGTCTTTTTGGCCTGCGAGCAGCTCCGCGGATGTGAGTCCCAAGATCTCATCGGCTTGGTTGGCGTCTTCCAGCGCGTCGATGTCCTTGAGCTTGCGCTCCATGACATTGGTACGCGTGGTGATGATGCCCTCAACCGTTTTGCCCGCGGTCTCGATCTGCTGCTGGGCGCGGCGCAGCGCCGCCTGATAGCGTGGCAACTCGGCCTTGACAGCAGAGAGCACGCGCAGTACGTCGTCGGTACGTTTTTGCAGCCTAAACGTCTGGTAGCTCATCTGCAGGCTGTTGAGAATGGCAGCCATGGTGCTGGGACCGGCTACGTTGACGTGATAGTCGCGGCCCAGGGTCTCGATAAGCCCGGGGCGGCTGACGACCTCGGCGTACAGTCCCTCAAACGGCACGAACAGAATGCCAAAGTTGGTCGTCGCGGGCACGCTCAGGTACTTTTCGCAGATGTCCTTGGCCTCGCGCTTCACCATCATATCGAGCGTCTTGCGTGCCGCGGCAACGGCCTCCGCATCGCCCGACTCCTGGGCGTCGAGCAGATGCTCGTACGCGTCGCCCGGGAATTTGGAGTCGATCGGCAGCAGCACGGGATCGCCCTCGTCCACCGGCAGCTTGACGGCAAACTCAACGCGCTCCGAGGCGCCGGGCTTGGTGGCGACGTTTTCCAGATACTGGTCGGGCGTAAGGATGTCCGTCAGGATCGCACCCAGCTGCACCTCGCCCAAAATACCGCGCGCCTTCACATTGCCCAGCACGCGCTTAAGATCGCCCACGCCGGTGGCGATGGATTGCATGTCGCCCAGGCCCTTGTACACGGCCTCGAGCTGGTCGCTCACCTGCTTAAACGATGCCGACAGGCGATCGTTGAGCGTGCGGGAGAGCTTCTCGTCCACCGTTGCGCGCATCTGATCGAGTTGCACGTTGTTGTCTTTGCGGATAGCACCCAGCTGGGCATCGACCGTCTCGCGCACCTTGTCCAGGCGGTGCTCGATGCCCTCGCGGTTGGCACCGAGCTGTTGGGCCGTCTCGCGGCGCAGGTCATCCATCCGGTCACCAGCTTGCGAAAACTCACGTGCGATGGTCAGGTAACGTTGCTGCTCCACGGCCGCATCTGTCGTCTGCTGCTGCGCGATGGCATTGGCCGTGCGGCGAGTTTCGGCCAGCGCGACGTTCAGGGCATCGAGCGCGTTGTTGGCCTGCTCGAGTGCTGCCAGCGTTTCCGCGCTACTGTCGCCACGCTCCCGCAACTCGGCACGCAGGCTCTTGAGCTGGAGGGCGCAAGCCACAGCAACCCCCACCGCCACCAAGGCGATCACAACAAGCAC
>DBFBEA010000120.1:0-2788 GCA_048248475.1 Collinsella sp.
CTTTCGTCGGTAGCCTCATCGTTGCCGCGCGATGCGAGCATGATGAGCGCTTCTGACGGGTTTTCGTTCAAAAACGTTTTGAAGTACCCGATGACATCGGAGAGATGCAGATAGTTCCCGTCTTTTTTGAGTAGGTAGAAAATCCCGTGGTCGATGCCGGGGTCATCGCCCTTTCCGAGCCGGATATCAAAATAGCGAATGCCTTCGAGCAGCTGCGTGGGAATGTAATCCTGCTGGCATTTTACTTGCGAGGATTGGGGCTCAGTGTCGTTGTCCACGCTGCAGGTGCCCGAATCGTGCGTACCCGGGATGCTCAGCTCGTCGAGGAACTTGTTGTCGTCGACGTATTTCATCCAACATGGTCCGTCGACGTAGCTGCTGTACGTGATCCAGTCGAGGCTGCTAACCGTGGCATCGTTCTTTTTCATGTCGTAACCGATAAGTTCGAGCTCCCACGGAATGCTCTTACTCTTATGGCAGATCTTATTGTTGTCCTGGTCTTTGCCGTTCGATTCTATTGCCAGGTACTTAATGTCTTTTTTCTCGGTTTCTTTCTCGACCGTGCGGTCTCGGATGATGTAGGTTCCGTTTGATTGACGCTCGAACGCAAAAGCGCGGCTGGGCTTGTTGTCATACTCGCCGCCCCATACGTGGATGACCTTTCCATCTTTGTCCGAGTCGTCGTCGACCGACCAAATACTGTAGCCCGTCTTTTTATGCTCTTCGAAATTGAGCAAGGTGCGGATGGCGTACCAGTTTGTATCGTCATTCTTGGTCGTTACGTTCTCAAGGATGAGCTTGCTGGACGTGCCGTCGTTAAACAGGTGACAGACGTTGCCGCGAACGTTGCCGTCTTGGTTGACGCTCGCGGTGCGAAAATAGCCCGCGGGGCGAAGGCGAATGACGAAATTGTGGAGGCTGTCCGACGCGGTGGCAGCGTCGTCTGCAAATGCCGCGCGCACGGGAAGGCCCAATCCCGCGGTTTCGGGCAGGCTTACAAAAGGCGACAATGCTGCGAGTCCTAGGCCCAACGTGAATGCTCGACGGCTGATGGCGTGGTGTTCGGTCATAACTCCTCCGTTCGCAGGGTGCGGTTATGCGCTCGTTTTGGATACTATACTGCCCAGATGTTTAAAGGCGTCGGCTTAAATTGTCTGCATGGCGCTATTAATCGGCGGGCGGACGTGCTGAGGCGCTTGTCTATTGGTGCTACTGGCGCGCTTGGGATAGTTTTGGAGTCCGGCATCCTCGCGTTCGCCAGCTACCGGCATAAGAAAGGGAGGGCCGGTGAGCCGACCCTCCCTTGGTGCGAAGCGCTGGGTTACTGTCGCTTGCTTCGCTGCGCTCGTGTTTCCCGTTGCGCTCGCCAGTCGCTTAGCGCTTAATCTCGATATCGTCGAGCTTAACATCCATAGCCTCGGTCTTGGCCTTGGCGATATCATCGGCAAACTCCAGAGACTTCATCATGGTCTCGACGGCGTCCTTGTGCTCCTCGACGTTGTCGATGCTCACGTATACGCTGCCGCCGCCTGCTTCGGTGAAGTACTCAGTCGTCACGCCGCCCGAGTGTGTATAGGAAGCGTTGCGCCAAGTCTTGCCGTTGTACTTGACGGGGTCATTCTCGGTCCACTCAAAGTTGGCCTTCCATTTGGCCTCGTAGTCGAACAGCTCGTCGGCGTTCTTGTCAGAGTCGAAGACGGGGATGAAGCGATCGCTGGCGTGCTCGCTCTCGGTGAACTTAAACTGGGCCCTGTCGGCGGTATCGCCCGCAACGTCGGTGATCTCGACGCCCTCGGGGACCTCGACCTTAAACCAAATGAAGTCGGTCCTCATATCCACGGCTGGCTTTTCTGCGCCGCCGCCACCGCCACTTCCGGTAGCGTCGCCGCTGCCACCGCAGCCCACCAGGGCAACTGCGGCAAAGAGACTGATGCAGAGGGTGAGAATCGCAAAGGCCTTCTTTTTCATGGTCGTGTCCTCCTCGATCTGTAACCGCCCATGGATTACCTGTCTTTACTGTACGCGTGGACGGCTCGCTAGGGTGGGCCATGTGTCCCATTCTGAGGGCCGGATTTGCGCCGTTAAGTGGCAATATGTTCGGGCGCAAAAGAGGGGAGGGCTGGTGCTGTCGGCCCTCCCCGGGTTGGGCGCCCGTTGTTTTAATGGGGCGCATGTGCGCGGGTGCGCGTAGGCGCGTGCGGGTGTCCCGTTACTTGATCTCGATGCTCGAAATCTCGACTTCGCGTGCCTCGGAAACTGCCTCTTCCATGTCATCGGGGAACTCGATGGAGTTGAGGAGTGCCTCGGCTTCTTTCTTGTGCTGGTCGAAGTTCGAGATGAGGACGTAGACGCTTCCCGGCTCAACATCGGTAAAAAGCATGGTTGAGATGCCGCTGTTGTCCTCGTATGTTCCGACGAGCCACGTCCTGCCGTTATACTCGACGGACCCGCCATCCTTCCACTGGAACGTATCCCCCTTCTTTTCCGCCTGGTCGGCGTGGGATTCCTCGGCCGTCAGCGCTTTTTTCCAAACGGGGATAAAGCGATCGGCCGAGGCGTTCTCGTCTTCGGGGAAGGTGAGCTGGACCCTGTCGGCATTCTTGCCGGCAGAGTCGCTTACGCCGACGCCCTCGGGCATCTCGACCTTAAACCAGATGTAGTCGGTCTTCTTGGCGACGGGGGCCTTTTCCTTGCTCTCGCTCTTGGGGGCGCTGCCGCCGCCCGATGCGCTCCCGCCGCAGCCCACAAGGGCGAGCGCGGCAAAGAGGGCGATGCAAAGGGAAAGGAT
>DBFBEA010000121.1:0-2660 GCA_048248475.1 Collinsella sp.
GCCTACCTCGCGGATTGCTGCGAGCAGATCGGCTTTGGGACCCGCGAGCTCGACCTCGATGCCGTGGTAGGCGGCCACGCCGCGGTTCTCACTCACGTGGTCGATAAAGCCCTCGACGGTCTCAAGCTGCTGGGCGAGAGCCGCATCATCGTCAGCGTCCAGCGCGACGAGTGCGTTCGATACCGTGAGGGCGGGATGTCCGCAGGGGACAAAGCCTTCGATGACATCCATAGCTTCGGTAATGGTTGAGCCCAGGCCTGCGAGGGCATTGACGAGTTGCTGCTTGGTATCCATAACGGTCCTTTCGACGGTTCATTTTTGCTTGGCGAAAATATACGTGACGCGATCGGTAGCAAAAGTGCGAAGTGCGGCGCACATTGGGGTCTTCACAGCTCGTGCATAGAACAGCTGTCCGCTTTCAGAACGTGGTAAGATAACACTTCACAAGCGGGGCTCGCCCCGTATGTTCCTTGAAAAGTCGACGGGTGTTGGGCGCTCGTGCCCAATGCCATCCAGACTTTCCCGACATTCGGGGGCGACTGGTTTCGACACGATAGCTCTGAGAGAGGAAGCAAGCCGAGGTCTCCTCGCCTCGTTAAACAGGGGTACCGTCAAATTGAATTGACAACAACTCTTCTTTTGAGCCTATGGCTCTCGCTGCTTAATTTATAGCGGCGCGTCAACCCGGTGATTTCCCCGACACCGGCGCGACGTCATGTTAGGGGAACGCTCCTGCGCACGTAATCGGTATGGCGCAGGCTAAGACCGAACCGGTTGGGATGCCGCGAGCGTGTCGCTGCGCGCAAAGCGTCCGAGACTAAATCAGCGACTGAGCTTGGAGATGCCAATCAGGGGGCTTTCGTGGACCGGAGTTCGATTCTCCGCGCCTCCACCATAAGTAACAGGCAGGTAGATACTCATATCTACCTGCCTTTTTATTTCTAGTCCGTACCGCGGAGAATCGAACTCTGTGCAGGGCGCGGGCGTAAAGAAAACGCGTAAGCGTTTTTAGCCCGCGGGCGAGGGCGCCGGCAGGCGGCCGAAGCCGGTGCGTGTTCGCGAAGCGAACACGCGGATTCTCCGCGCAAACTATCAGCTCAATATGGATGCGATGTTTATCGAATCTCAGCCGGCCATGCGCCGCATCAACGGATCCCCCAAACCGCGGAGAATCGAACTCTGTGCAGGGCGCGGACGTAAAGAAAATGCCGCAGCAACGCAGGGTGGGATGCGCTTTCCCGATGGCAGCCCAGGCGGAAAGCGCGTCCCGGAATCCGCGCTCAGACTGGGACGTAGTTTCCAAATAAATGGCTAGCGGAAAGTTCATCCCGGAATCCGCGCTCAGAACGGGACGCGCTTTCCCAATGGCGGTCCAAGCGGAAAGCGCATCCCGGAATCCCGCCTCAAACTGGGACACACTTTCCGCTTCACCTGCCGCCTTGAAAAACCCATGCGCTCGCCATCCCAAAACTGGGTAGAAGAAGGCCAAAACGCAATCGCAGGAGGTCAACATGACTGCAGAAGATAAGGCAAAGAACGCCGGCAAGGTCGCGCTCGTTTTGGAGGGCGGCAGCTTCCGCGGGCAATTTACCGCAGGCGTGCTCGACGTTCTCATGGAGGCTGGCGTTGAGATTCCGGCTGTCTACGGTGTATCGGCCGGTGCCCTCAACGGCGTGAACTACAAGTCGCACCAGATCGGCCGTGCCAACCGCATCAACCTGGCTTTCTGCAGCGACAGCCGCTTCATGGGCGCCGCATCGTTTGCGTCTACGGGCTCTATTGTGGGTTACGACTTTATCTTCAACGATGTCCAGGACCGCCTGGATCCCTTTGACAACGAGACGTTCGACGCGAGCCCCATCGAGATGTACGCCGTCGCGACGGACATGCTCTTTGGAACCGCCACGTACCTCCCGGTCAAAAGCGCCGTGCTCGACCTCGACGCTGTGCGCGCCTCGACGTCGCTGCCGCTGGTGACGCCGCCGGTCGAGATTGACGGGCACAAATACGTCGACGGTGGCGTAGCCGATTCGATCCCCATCGAGCACGCGCTGGAGGAGGCGGGCTTCGACCGTGCAGTCGTCATCGTCACGCAGGATCGTTCGTATGAGAAAAAGCCTTATGAGTTTATGCCTGCCGCGCGCGCCCGCTATGCCGACTACCCCTATCTGCTCGAGGGAATCGAGACGCGCCACGACCGCTACAACATTCAGCGCATGCACCTGTGGAAGTATGAGCGCGAGGGCCGTGCGTTGGTCGTCGCTCCGCAAAAGCCGGTCGAGGTCGGCCACGTTGAGCACGATTCGGCAAAGCTCCTCGACCTGTATATCCAGGGCCGTCAGGAGGCAAAGCGCCTGCTCGCGGAAATCCAAGAGTTCGTTGAGCGCTAACGACGGCGAACCCTCAAAAAATGACAGCAGCTAAAGAGCTGGAAAAATCACGGCTCGTGGATGACATGTGCAGAAACTCTGGTCGGAGCCAAAATACCTGTTGACTCGTACGGCGAGCGGGGTAATATAGACGGGTTACTTGCAGAGCCCCGTGAATCTCTGTAACAACACGTACTGTACATGGAGGAGTCTAAGTGATTTCGAAATCGACTCACTACGCCAAGCAGGGCGAGGTCCAGCGCAACTGGGTTCTCGTCGACGCCGATGGTG
>DBFBEA010000122.1:0-25316 GCA_048248475.1 Collinsella sp.
GGCGACCTGAATCTCGTCCTCGGTTACCGAAGTCCTGTTTGAGCCGTTGCCCATGAGCTTTGCAACGTAGGATTCCAGCCCAGTACCCGTGCTCTCAGTCTTTTTTGGCACAGATTCTCCCTTCATAGTCCACAGGACTCATTACTTTAGCACACGCATAGACGTCTATACCCAAAAAGAGGACTGGATATAGGCGAGAATACGCTGGTTGACCACAACATCTAGGCCTGTTCGGTGCCTGCGGCCTCCAGACCGATCAAACGGAACGGGTCCGCCACGCCGCCGATCGACTTTTGCAGTTCGCGTTGACGCTGCGAATCCTGCGCGGCCTGCACGGTCAGCGCGCGACGGGCCTCACCATCGAGCGAACGGTCCTGACGCAGCTTGGCCTGTGCGGCACGCATGCGGCGCTTGATGGTGTAGAGCTCGAGCGTATCGAGCATAAACACGATGTTCGTCTCGGTAGGGTGTTTGCTCGTCGCCGAGATGCGCCCGGCACTCACAAGCGTTGCCGCCTCGGGACACACCGAGCGCGCCGCATCCATGCAGGCTGCAGGATCGGTTCCCGGCGGCGTTGCCAGAACGGCCCATGCGATGGACTCGTGACGTGGGTCAACCCACTCGATGGAGCAGATGCGGTCGGCATACGTGCGGAACAGGTCGGGGTAGCTCGTAAGCATCGTCAACAGCTCGCGCTCCCCCGCCAAAGACTTGCGCTCAAGATCGGTAAGAACCATTGGCGTCGCCGCAGCCGGTGCGCCCGAACCATCAGCCACGGGAACAGCGCCCACACCATCAGGCACGTCGATCGGCGGCAGGTCATCGACGACATCCACGGGCGCGGCACCGTAGGCATCGAGCGGGACGTAGTCGTACGGCTCTTCTTCGACCGGCGCGGAAACCGGCGGCGTCGCGCCCGATGCCCAAGCACCGCGACCGGCATCGCGAGAACCCGACGCCCGACCGCCCGCGCTACCAAAGCGCTCGGCCTGCGCCCGCTGGCGCTCATAGTTCTGCTCACGACGTCGTTCAGCATCCTCGCGCTTGGCGACATCGCGAAACACACGGCCCGAGCTCGCGCGCACGGTCTCCAGGTCCAAACCAAGCAGGTCGGCAATCTGGATAAAGTACGTGTCGATCATATAGCTATCGCGCAGCGGATAGATAAGCGTCAGCGCATCTTCCAGCGCCTTGGCGCGACCGCCCGGCGTGCTAATATCGCTCGACTCCTGCAGCGAACGGTACACAAAGTCCATAAGCGGCTCGGCCGCGTCGATGCGCGCCTGCAGCTCCTGGCCGCCGTGCGCCGAAATAAACTCCATAGGGTCGTTGCCGTCGGGCAGCACCACGCAGCGCAGGTCCATAGAATCCTGCTCGATAAACTGAATCGCACGGCGAGCGGCCTTTTGGCCGGCGGCGTCACCATCGAACATGTACACGATGCGCTTAGCAAAGCGAGTAAGCGTCTTGACGTGATGCTCCGTGAGGGCGGTGCCCAGTGTGGCGACAACGTTTTTAATCCCCGCCTCCCAACAGGCGATGCAATCGGTATAGCCCTCCACCACGATGGCGGTATCCTGCGCGACGATAAACTCCTTGGCCCAATTAAAGCCGTAGAGGTTTCGCTTTTTATGGAACACGCTCGTCTCGGCGGTGTTGAGATACTTAGGCTGACCGTCGCCCATAATGCGACCGCCAAAGGCAATGTTGTGACCCTGCTCGTCAAAGATGGGGAACATCACGCGGTCGTAAAAGCGGTCGGCAAGCTGCCCGCGCCCGCGGCTCACGGCAACGTTGGCGTCGATCATCTCCTGCGGGGTAAAACCCGCCTGGGACAGGTGCGACACCAGTGCGTTACGGCCCGGTGCAAAGCCCAGGCAGTAGCGGCGGCAGACGTCGCCACCCATGCCGCGGCTGGCAAAGTACTCGCGCGGACGGCCGTCCTTACCGCGCATGAGCATGGTGTGGTAGAACTGGGCGGTCTCGGCGCACAGATCGTAGATGCGGGCACGCTTGGTACCGCGCTCGCGGCGATCTCCAGTGTCATGCAGCTCAATACCCGCGCGATCGGCCAAATAACGGATTGACTCGGGAAAGCTCAGGTTCTCGCGCTTCATGATATAGGTGAAGACGTCGCCACCCTCGCCGCAGCCAAAGCAATGCCACACCTGCGTGGCGGGAATAATGTGGAAGGACGGCGTCTTTTCGCCATGAAAGGGGCAGCAGCCCCAAAACTCATGGCCGCGAGGCTTGAGCTCAACCGTTTCCTGCACGATGGCGACTAGGTCGGACGCAGCGCGTACCTGGTCTTTCTCCTCATCGCTAATCACGGATGCTCACCCCCTGCTCGCCCAAGTTGCGACGAATGTCCTCGATATTACCCTCGACGGTCGCGATCAACTCATCCAGCGAATCGAACACGCGCGAGGGACGCAGCCAGCGTGTAAACGCCAGCGAAACGGAAGCGCCGTACAGGTCGCCCGTATAACCAATTAAGTTAGCCTCGAGATGCGCAGATGCCGCATCGTCAGCATACGTTGGCGGCAGGCCGACGTTCACGGCAGCGGGCCACGCGGTGTCATCGACCAGCACCAGACCCTCATACACGCCATCGGCTGGCACCTGAATGCCGTCGGGAACCTGCAAGTTTGCCGTGGGAAAGCCCATACCAGAACCCTCGTGACGGCCACGAATAACACCGCCACGCACCATATACGGACGGCCGAGCAACTCAGCAGCCAGCTCCACATGGCCCTGTCCCAACTCATGACGAATGCGGGTGGCGCAAATGGCCTCACCGCCCTCGCAAAGCAGGTCGTGACCATACACGTCAACGGCGTGCTCGGAACCCCAGGCGCACATCTCGGCAACACCAGATGCACCGCCGCGACCCAGCCTAAAGTCGCTGCCAACGCGAATCGAACGAATGTCGACCAGACGCGACACCAGCGAGAGAAAACCAACATGGTCGAGTGCCGCAACCTCAGGCGTAAAGGGAACGGCCACCACCGCGTCGACCCCGGTCTGAGCCAAGGCATGCAGACGGTCGTCCGTCGTCATCAATTTTTGAGCGGGCGATGGGCTCACCACGACGTCCGGGTCGGGATCGAAGGTGACCACGACCGCCTTGCAGCCATGGGCACGGGCATCACGGACAAGCGCCGCAATGAGCTCCTGGTGTCCAAGGTGAACGCCGTCGAACACGCCGATGGCAATCGATGCGGCACCCAAGTGCTCACACTCATCAAACGTATCGGCAGCAACGATGCGAGCCTCGTCCGACTCGCCCGCGAAAAAGACACGCGCGAGCTCGTGAGCGGACAACATCATCGAACACCGCCGATTGCCTGCGGAAACACGTGCTCCATAACAAAGCGGCCACTCTCAATGCGGGCGAGCGCCTTGAGTCCCCCATCGAGCACCAGCGCAAACAGCGCCTTCGAGACATCGAAATCGGCAAGCGCACGCTCAACGGGAATGCGACGGCCGCAGAGCAGGTCGTCGGCAAGATTGCCCGGCAAGTCAACACGCGTGGCGCCCAGGGCTGCAATGGGATCCAGGGCAAAGCCAGCCACGGACTCGGGAGAAAGCTCCTCCAACGCATGACAAGCGCCAATGGAAACAGCACCGGATGCGGTGCGACGAAGCGCGGAAATATGCGCGGCGCTATCACAAGCACGGCCCAGGTCGCGAGCGAGCGCACGGATATAGGTGCCCTTGCTCACCGAGAACGCCACGGTCCACACACATGTATCACCCTCGCCGCCCACGGCAATCAGGTCGGCGGCATAGACCTCGACGGGACGCGGAGGTAGGTCCACCGCATTGCCCTCGCGAGCAGACTTGTAGGCGCGAACGCCATTGACCGAGATAGCCGAAAACGCCGGCGGCACCTGCATCTGCGGGCCCAACATAGCGGCCAAGTGCTCACGGGCATAGGCAGGATCGCGGAGCTCGTTGGCAACAGCCACTATGCGGACCGCCTCGCCCTCCGCATCATCGGTATTGGTCTCGGCACCAAACGAGATGTCGGCGACATAGCTTTTGGTATCGAGAGTTAGCATGCCCAGCAGACGAGTAGCCTGGCCCACGCCCACCACCATGACGCCGGATGCCATGGGGTCGAGCGTGCCGGCATGGCCGACGCGCCGCTCATGGAGGGCGCGTCGGCATTGCGAAACCACGTCATGGGACGTGCAGCCCACCGGCTTATCGACGGCGAGTAGCATATTCAAATGAGAAGGCGTTCGACGAGCCATGTACCATCCAATTAGTTAGAGCTCGACGGTCACCGAAGCGGGATCCTCCCCCACCAGCTCGGCCAGCATGGGAAGTGCCACGGCGAGCGTCTCGCGAATCGTTCCGTTGTTGGAGAAACCGGCGGCAGCATGATGCCCGCCACCGCCAAAGTTGGCAGCAATCTCGGACACATCGAGGTCGCCCTTGGAGCGCAGGTTGCCACGCACCTTGGTATCGCCCTCAATGCCCTTTAAGAACATGCAGACCTCGACGCCCATCACCGAACGCACCACATCGACCAGGCCGTCGCACTCGTCCGAGGTGACGCCGCAGGCCTCAAGGTCGCTCTGGTAGGCATAGCTATACGCCACGCGCCCATGCGCGACCGTCTTAATGCGACCCATAACGATGGACTTGAGGTGCAAAAACTCAACGCGCATGCTCTGATATACCTCGAGCGCAACGCGCGCCGGATCGGCACCGTGGGCAACCAGACGCGAGGCCGCATGGAACGCGGCGGCATCGGCGTTTTGGTACTGGAAACGACCGGTATCGGTAACCAAGCCACACAGCAGGCAAGTCGCGACGCCATCACGGGCGACAATGCCACAATTGTCCAAGAAGCGGTCGATGATCATAGCGCAGGCTGCAGCTTCAACGCGCCTCAGGCTGAGCTCGGCAAACTCCTCGCGCGCCGGATGGTGATCGAAGCACACCACATGCTTGGAGCGACGGAGCACCTCGGCGGAATTATTGAGGCGCTCGACAACCGGCACGTCCACCGAGATGAACAGGTCCGGATTGCCGGTATACGCAGATGCCGGCACCAGACGGTCGGCACCCTCCATAAAGCGGTAGATGCGCGGAACCGGGTCATCGTCTGCCAGCAGCAGGGCAATGTCCTTGTTGGGGAAAAACTTCATAAGCGATAAGCCCAGACCCAGCACGGAGCCCAGGGCGTCACCATCGGGAGACGTATGTCCCGAAATCGCAATGGAGGACGCATCCTCGATGAGCTCGAGGATGCGTCGCTGAATATCTGCAGACTCGCACGATGCGAGGTCGGCGGAATTACTCATCTAAAGCTGCCTCCTGGGCGGCATCCGCTATCGGGTAGCCGTCCTCGTCCTTTTCGATCGCAAGCGTGGCCGGAACGTTTTCCAGCGCACGCGTGATGCGCTCGGCCTCATCGGTCGAGCGATCGATGCGAAAATCGAGCTCGGGCGTGACGCGCCAATCGAGCGAGCGAGCCAACAGGCTGCGAATACGACCCTTGGCGCTGGCAAGCGCCTCCATGACCTCATCGTAGCGGCTCGCATCGCACGACACGTACACGCGTGCGAACGAACGGTCCACCGCGACCTCGACCGCAGTCAGGGTGACCAGGTCGAGACGCGGATCGGAAACCTCAAAGAGCAGGATATAACCGAGCTTCTCGCGAAGCTGCTCGCCCAAACGGCGGGTTGCCTGCGTTTGCTTCATAGCGCTACCCCCTACTCGGTACGGGCAACCTGGTCGATGCGGTAACCCTCGATCTGATCGCCGGGCTTGATGTCCTGGAAGTTCTCCAGGCCAATGCCGCCCTCGGAACCGCTCTTGAGGCTCTTGGCCTCGTCCTTGTAGTGGCGCATCGAGGCGATCTTGCCGTTGAAGACCACAATGCCGTCGCGCACCAGGCGCACGGAATCGGTCGCGGCGATCTCGCCCTCCTCGACGCGGACACCGGCGGCGATGCCGACTTTGGGCACCTTGAAGGTGTCCAGGACGGTCGCGGTACCCGTGGAGACCTCGACCTCGGTGGGCTTGAGCATGCCGATGCGGGCAGCGTCGAGCTCCTCGAGGCACTTATAGATAACGTCGTAGCAACGGATCTCGACGCCCTCGCGCTCGGCGGCGGAGCGGGCCTTGCCGTCGGGACGCACGCCAAAGCCGATGATGATGGCGTTGGAGGCGTCGGCCAGGACGACGTCGGTCTCGTTGATAGCACCGACAGCGGAGTGGATCGTGTTGATGCGGACCTCGGACTGATCCATCTTGTCGAGCGAGTCCTGAAGGGCCTCGATGGAACCCTGGACGTCGGCCTTGATGATCAGGTTGAGCTCCTTGACCTCGGCGTCGGCGATGGTCTCGAAGAGGTTCTCGAGCGTGACGTGCTTCACGCGGCTCTGCTCCTCGATACGGGCCTTGAGCGAGCGCTCATCGGCCAAGGCGCGAGCCTCGCGCTCGTCCTCGAACACGCGGAACTCGTCACCGGCGTTGGGCACGGACTGCAGGCCCAAGATCTCGACGGCGTCGGAGGGACCGGCCTCGGTGACGGCGTTGCCCTTGGGGTCGAGCATGGCACGGACGCGGCCGTAGGTAAGGCCGGCGACCAGCGTATCGCCCACGTGCAGGGTACCGCGGGTCACGAGAACCGTGGCAACCGAGCCGCGGCCCTTGTCGAGCTTGGCCTCGAGAACGTTGCCGGAGGCAAAGGTGTCCGGGTTGGCCTTGAGCTCGAGCACGTCGGCCTGGAGCAGCACGGTCTCGAGCAGGTCATCGATACCGATTTTCTGCTTGGCCGAGATGTTGACGAACATGTTCTGTCCGCCCCACTCCTCGGGAATGATGCCGTACTCGGTGAGCTCCTGGCGCACGCGGTCGGGGTTGGCGCCCGGCTTATCGATCTTGTTGACGGCGACGACGATGGGGACGCCGGCGGCCTTGGCGTGGTTGATCGACTCGATGGTCTGAGGCATGACGCCGTCGTCGGCAGCCACGATCAGAATGACGATGTCGGTCACCTTGGCGCCGCGGGCACGCATGGCCGTAAAGGTCGCGTGACCAGGGGTATCGATGAAGGTGATCTTGCGGTCGTTGATCATGACCTGCGAAGCACCGATGGCCTGGGTAATGCCGCCCGCCTCGCCGGCAGCGACGCCGGTGTGACGAATGGCGTCGAGCAGGCTCGTCTTGCCGTGGTCGACGTGACCCATGACGGTGACGACCGGGGCGCGGGGCTTAAGGTCGGCGGGATCGTCGTAGAACGAGAAGGTGTTCTCCTCCTCGGGGGTGATGATCTTGATCTGACGGCCCAGGTCGTCGGCAACGAGCTCGACGAGGTCGTCGGACATGGACTGCGTCATCGTGAGCGGCGTGCCCAGCAGGAACAGGCGCTTGATGATGTCGTTGGCCGGAACGTCGAGCGCCTCGGCGAGCTCCTGGACGGTAACGCCCTGGGAGACCTTGATGGCGTCGAGCTCCTCGGGGTTCACGCCCTGGGCCAGCGCCTCCTCAATCTTGCGCTCCTCCTGAGCCTTAGCAGCCTCGCGCTCGCGCTTCTCCTTGCGCTTCTTGCGGCGACCGGTGGACTCGCGAGAGGCCTCCTCGACGGCGGCGCGGGCCTCCTCGAGCACCTTCTCGCGGCTGTACTCCTCGGCCTCACGCGCCATGCGGCTGTAGTGGTCCTCATCGTTGCCGTGACCGCCCTTGCGCTTCTTGCCCTTGCCCTGCTTATCGGGGTTGGGGAAGTCCATGCCGGCAGCGACGTTGTTGCTGGCGTTGGTGCGATGGCTGTGCGGACGGCTCTCGGAGGCGTTACGCTCGGAGTTGTTGTCGGAGGCGTTGCGGTCGTTACGACGACCACCACGACGGTCGTTGTTGCCGCCACGACGGTTGCCGCGCTCGGCGGCACGCTCGGCCTTGGCCTTCTCCTCGGCGTCCTTCTTCTCCTTGAGCACGGTCTCCTGTGCGGCGATCTGGTCAAGCAGCGAACGGAAGCGCGAACCGGAGTCGGAAGCGGGGACGGCGCGGCGCTGGGCCTCGCGGGCAGCCTCCTCCTTCTCGCGGGCAAGGCGCTCCTGCTCGGCCTTCTTCTTGGCCTCGGCCTCGGCGCGGGCGGCCTCCTCGGCAGCCTGGGCGGCGGCGAACTGGCGGCGCTCCTCCTCGCGTGCCTTCTCGGCGGCGATGCGCTCACGCTCGGCCTCGGCAGCGCGCGCTGCCTCCTCGGCGGCGGCTGCCTCCTCCTCGGCCTGCTTGGCGGCCTCGACTTCCTTGGCGCGGGCCTCGATCACCGAGGCGAGCTGCTTGCGGACCATGGCGACGTAAGCGTCCTCCAGAGCGGAGGAAGCGGACTTAGCGGGAATCTTCATTTCGGCGAGATGACCCATCAGTTCCTTGGAGGTCATGCCGAACTCTTTGGCCAGGGTGGACACACGGACTTTTGCCATATGACTTCACCTACCCTTTCTGGCACCTTGGGTGCCTAGAGACTGAACGAGCGTGGGAGATGCGCCGGGACCTGCCCAGCGCGACCGCGCGCTAGATCAGGTCCTCCGCATCATCGAAGGCGTCGGTGTCGTGGACACCGCAGAAACGGGAGCCCGGACGGGCCTGGTTGCGGCACTGGACGCCGTCCTCGGACACGTACTCGCAGCGACGGACATCGTCGTCCTCCTCGTCACCGATCAGGTCGGCGGCGGGCTCCTCGTGAACGGGGACGTTCTTGAGGATGTCGGCGGCAAGGGTCTCGGACTTAATGTCGATGTGCCAGCCGGTCAGGCGAGCGGCGAGGCGGGCGTTCTGGCCCTCCTTGCCGATGGCGAGCGAAAGCTGGTCGTCGGGCACAATGACGCCGGCGTAGGCCTTCTCCTCGTCGATGAGGACGCGGGTGACCTTGGCGGGCGACAGGGCGTTGGCGACGTAGACGGCCGGATCGGCATCCCACAGGATGACGTCGACGCGCTCGCCGCGGAGCTCGCCCACGACGGCACGGACACGGCTGCCCTTGGGGCCGACACAGGCGCCTACGGGATCCAAGCGGTCGTCGAGCGAGTGGACGGCAACCTTGGAGCGCTGGCCGGGCTCGCGGGCGATCGACTTGATCTGGACGGTGCCCTCATAAATCTCGGGCACCTCCTGCTCAAACAGACGACGCATGAGCTCGGGGTGGGTACGGGAGATGACAATCGGCGGACGGCTGTGCTCGCCGCGAACCGGCTGCAGGTTGGAGTTGGGATCGCGGACGTCGATGATCACAGCTTTGATATGCTGGTTGTGCAGGTAGCGCTCGCCCATCGGACGCTCGTTGCGCTCGTTCTCGTAACGGCGCTGGTCAAAATGCGGCAGCTCGGCCTCGACGCCATCGCGGATCTTGACGATCGTGAAGTCGGGCGTGGACTGCAGCACGGTACCGCTGATGAGGTCACCGATACGACCGGAGAACTCCTCGTAGATCTGCTCGCGGGCGGAGTTGCGCACGATGGCGTTAATCTCGGCCTTGGCGTGCTGGGCGGCGATGCGGCTCGTGTTCTTAGGGGTGACGTCGATCTCCTCGAACTCGGTGAAGTTGCCCTCCTCGTCCATGGAATCGTCAATCGGCTCCAGGCGGTAGACGTAAATCTTGCCGGTGGTGCGGTCGATGGTCACCTTGGCGCCCCACTCAAGATGCAGGATCTCGGCGTAGCTCTTGGCGAGCGACTGCTCCAGGCGGTCGATCAGGTAGAGCTGGTCGATGTGCTTGTCCTGGCAAAGCTCCATCAGGGCGGACATCATGTCGGATGCTGCCATGTTAGTTTCCTTCCTTCGCGGGTTTGAAGTCGTAGGTGGGCTTCAACTTGCACTTTTTAACATCACAGAAATCGAGGGTGACGGACTCGCCGTCCTCGAGCTCGAGGGTCACGTTCGTCTCGGTCGCGGCGGCAATCTTGCCGGAGTACTTGCGACGGCCCTCGGTGGCGGTGGAGGTGAGCTCGCAGTCCTCGCCCACAAAACGGGCAAAGTCGCGCGGGCGGCGCAGCGGGCGCGCCATACCCGGGCTCGAGACCTCGAGCGTATAGCTCGAAGAAATGGGGTCGAGCTCCTCAATCACATCGCCGACCCACTTGGTGTTGGCCGTGACGTCGTTGAGCGACAGGCTCTGACCCTCGGCACCCTCGATACGCACGCGCACGCAGGGGGCCTTGGTGGCACCCACGAGCTCGACGTCGACGATGTCGATATCGTGCTGGGGAGCGACGGCCTCGAGCGCGTCGATGATCGCCTGCTCGGTCTTGGTCTTGACCATTGCGGCACCTCCATCCATACAAAAAAGAAGCGGGGCCGAAACCCCACTTCTTTCAATTACAACTTCATTTGCAAGCAAACTATACCAATAGCTGCGGAAACGTGCAAGCACAGTACAAATCTGCAGGTCAGCGTGTGCACAGCTTCTCCATAAGAATAGGACAATTGACCGCAGACACCCAGACAGGCAACAGCAAGACGAGGGACGACCCAACCGGATCGCCCCTCGTATTTTATGCGTCAGTTAAGCGCGCAATGTTTACTTGACCACCAGGTTGACCAGCTTGCCGGGCACGCAGATGGCCTTGACGACCGTCTTGCCCTCGAGCCACTTGGCGACGGCGGCCTCGGCGGCAGCCTGCATATCCTCATTGGAGGCATCGCGGGCAACGTCGACGCGGCCGCGGACCTTGCCGAGCACCTGGACCACGATCTGCACCGTGTCCTCGATGGACTCGGCCAGGTCGAACTCGGGCCAGGCGGCGGTGTAGGCGTTGCCCTCGCAGCCGAGTGCCTCGTGCCACAGCTCGTCGGCCCAGAACGGGCAGATGGGGGCGAGGACGCTCACGATATCCTTAGCCACACCGTAGCACAGCGCCTTGTCGCGGGCGGTACCCTCGGTGGCGTTGAGGTAGGCGCTCGCCGCGTTGACAAGCTCCATGACGGCCGAGATGGCGGTGTTGAACTGGCCGCGATCGAAGTCCTCGGTGCACTTGGCGATGGTGCGGTGACGCTCGCGATAGAGCTTCATCGCAACCTCGTCGAGCGCGGACTTATCGAAAGCCACATTGGAGTCGCCGGACTGGACGAGCTGCCAAACGATACGCCAAGCGCGCTTAATGAAGCGGTTGGCGCCCTCAACGGCCTTGGGATCCCAGTCGAAGTCCTTCTCGGGCGGGGCGATAAACAGGATCGCCAAACGCATGGTGTCGGCGCCGTAGGGCTCGATGACCGAGCTCGGGGGCACGACGTTGCCCTTGGACTTGGACATGGTGTCGCCGTTCTCGTCCTTGACCATGCCCTGGCACAGCAGGTTGGTGAAGGGCTCGTCCACGCTCAACAGGCCAAGGTCGCGCAGGGCCTTGGTAAAGAAGCGGCTGTAGAGCAGGTGCAGAATGGCGTGCTCGATGCCGCCGATGTAGTTATCGACGGGCATCCAACGGTCGGCAGCCTCACGGGAGAAGGGCAGCTCAGTGTTGTGCGGATCGGTATAGCGCAGGTAATACCAGCTGGAGCAGGTAAAGGTATCCATGGTATCGGTCTCGCGCTTGGCCGGGCGGCCGCAGACCGGGCAGGTGGTCTCGTAGAAGTCCTTGCACTCGGCAAGGGTTTCGCCGGCGCCCAGGTCCAGGTTCTCGGGAAGCGTCACCGGCAGCTGATCCTCGGGCACGGGCACGATACCGCAGTGCTCGCAGTGGATGGCCGGGATGGGGTTGCCCCAATAGCGCTGACGGGAAATGAGCCAGTCGCGCAGACGGAACTCGACCTTGCGACGACCGCAGCCCATGGCCTCGAGGTCGGCCACGATCGCAGCCTCGCCCTCGGAGTGCTTACCGCCGCGCATGCCGGTGTACTTGCCGGACTGGACGAGCGTGCCCTCGGCAGCGTGGGCGCAATCCCAGTCGACGGTCTCGGCATGGAAGGTATCGATGGTCTCGCCGCTGGCCTCGACGGCAGCGCGATCGTCATCGTCCAGGATGATCGGTACGATCGGCAGGTCGTACTTGCGGGCGAACTCAAAATCGCGCTGGTCGCCGCAGGGAACGGCCATGACGGCACCGGTGCCGTAGTCGGCAACGACATAATCGGCAACCCACACGGGGACCTTCTCGCCGTTGACGGGATTTACCACATAGCGGCCCGTGAAGGCACCGTGCTTCTCGAGGGTGCCTTGGGCACGCTCGACGGCAGAGATATGCTTGGAGTCCTCGACGATCTTGGTGACGGCCTCCTCGTACTCCGTACCCTCGACGAGCTCGTGCAGGCCGGCGTACTCGGGAGCCAGGACAAAGAAGGAGACGCCAAAAAGGGTATCGGCACGCGTGGTGAAGACGGTGATCTTGCCCTCATCGCCCTCGATGGGCTCGCCATCCTGGTCGCAAAGGGTAAAGTCGACCTCGGCGCCCTCGGAGCGACCGATCCAGTTGGCCTGCATCTGCTTGACGCGCTCGGGCCAGCCGGGGAGCTTCTCCAGGTCGTCGAGCAGCTCCTGGGAGTACTCGGTGATCTTGAAGTACCACTGCTCCAGGTCGCGCTTCTCGGGCTCGGTGCCGCAGCGCCAGCACTTACCCTCGGTGACCTGCTCGTTGGCCAGAACGGTCTTGCAGTTAGGACACCAGTTGACCGGGTTCTTCTTGCGGTAGACCAGGCCCTTTTCCCACAGCTTCTCAAAGATCCACTGACCCCAGCGGTAGTAGTCGGGGCTGCAGGTCTTGACCATGCGATCCAGATCGTAGGAGAAGCCCATGCGCTTCATCGTAGCGAGCGCCTGGTCCATGTTCTTATACGTCCAGGCAGCAGCCTGCGTGTTGTGCTTGATAGCGGCGTTCTCGGCAGGCAGGCCAAAGGCGTCAAAGCCGATGGGGTGCAGCACGTCGTAACCGCGCATGCGGGCCTGACGGGCCATGGCATCGCCGATGGTATAGTTGCGCGCGTGGCCCATATGCAGGTCGCCCGACGGATACGGGAACATCTCGAGCACGTACTTCTTGGGCTTGCTGTCGTCGGTGTCGACGGCAAAGAGGTTGGAATCCTCCCAGGCCTTCATCCACTTGGACTCAATGGCCTGCGCGTCGTAGGCAGGGATCTCGTCCTTATGATCTGTGCAATCGCACATATCAGCTCCTTTAATCTTAGCTGGGGTCGGGTGGCTTGGCTTTATTTGCTACTGCGGACAGTCCTGCGCAAGACGAAGAGCACATTAAGTGCTCTTCTTTGCGTGCGGAACTTGTAGCAAACAAAGCTAAGCCGACCGACCCTAAGGTTAACTTGACTGATGATAGCAAATACAACAAGCGAGATGCCTGCGACTTGCGGGCATCTCGCTTTATCTAAAAAGAGTATGTACAGGGAAGGCACGCTTCATTGGTTATGAGCTATCAAAGCCTCATGAAATGAACGATATACCCATCTGAGTTCGATCAAACAAAACCTAGTTCTCAAGCTCAGCCTGTTCAGCCTTGTTAGGGTCAAAGAAGAACCAAGTGAGCAGACCGGAAACCGCAATGCCAACACCATGGATGATAAAGTAGTTGATGATGGCCTGCTGGCTGTACAGGTAGGTAACGATTCCCGGAATAGCAGCAACGCCCATACCGGTGCTGGCAGCATGAAGCATTGCGCCACACCAACCAGCGCAGGCACCGCCGCAAAGAGCGAACAGGAACGGCTTGCCAAACTTGAGGTTCACGCCAAAGATTGCCGGCTCGGTAATGCCCAGGAATGCAGGCAGCGATGCAGCCATATAGAAGCCACGCTTTTTAGGGTTCTTTACCTTAAGACCGGTAACCAAGGCGGCGGTAGCCTGGGCCATAATGCCACCGGAAATCATGGCATTGAAGGGGTTGAAACCGGTGGTAGCAAGATAGTCAGTTTCGAGCGCAAGGAAGATGTGATGCATACCGGTAACCACAATCGCCTGCTGCGTTCCGCCAAGAATTAGTCCGCCCAGACCGAACGGCAACGCGATAACGAACTTCGCGACAGCCAAAACAGCGTGCTCCACGGTCTGGCAAACGGGGCCAATAACAAGCATGCCAAGCAAGCCGGCAACAAGGATCGTAGTAAACGGAGTGATGATAAGATCCAGAACATCCGGAACAACGTTCTTAAGAGTCTTCTCGGTCTTTGCAGCGATATACGCAACAACAAGAGCGGGAAGCACCGAGCCCTGATAACCTACAACATTCCACTCAAGACCAAACGGATGGAAAGTGATTGCCTCAACCGTGCCCTTAACCACATCATTCGGGTTAGGAAGAAGTGGGTTCACCAGCATGAGACCAAGGACGATGCCGATGACAGGGCTACCCCCAAACTGTTTCATGCCCGACCATGCAATAAGCACGGGCAGAAAGGTGAAAGCGGTTTTCATCAGAATGGTCGCGATCGTCAAAACGTTGGGGTCCATCTGAACGCCAAACGAGTTGATGCAGTTAATGAAGCCGCTAAAAAGACCTGTTGCCACCAGAACGGGAATAACGGGAATAAAGATATCGCCCAAAATACGAGAGAGCTTCTTGGGGAGCGACATGCCGGCATACAGGTCGGCCTTAATATCGGTGTTAACACCGCCCTGATTCTCGCCCGCGACAATGTCGTAAACACGGTTAACAAGACCGGTGCCCAAAATCACCTGATACTGTTCACCGGCGAAGAATTGGCCCTTGACGCCCTCGATATCTTCGATTGTTTTCTCATCGACCTTGGTCTTATCATGAAGCGTCAAACGCAGCCTGGTCGAACAATGACCCACGGCCCTGATATTGTCTACGCCTCCAACTGCAGCAACAATGCCGTCGGCAATGGCCTTATCGTCAGTTTTCATGGTCTATCCCCTTTCAAGGAACTCAAAAACAAATAACTCCGGGTCGCATTACGGTCGAACAGCGGAACCATCCGGAAGCCTGCAAAGAAGCCAACTCAAATCCTTATCGACGGGAGGGAACTCTGCTGCGAGATTCTCATCGATATCCACACCAATACCGGGCTGATCGTTCAGATACACATAGCCGTTCTCAACGACCGGCATGCCCGGGAACACACGATACGTGTTCTCCTTAATGCTGCAGCTCCACTCTTGGATACCGAAGTTCGGTGAGGAAATGGAAAGGTGCGTGTTGACCGCATGCCCAATACCGGACATATCGCCAGGACCATGCCAAGCTGTGCGAACACCATTAACGTCAGCGAAAGCAATGATCTTGCGAACGGGCGTGATTCCACCTGCCTGGCTGATGTGGAGGCGAAGATAGTCAACGCTTCGATTCTGAACAAGCTGCATCCACTCATGCGGGTTATTGATGAGCTCGCCCATGGCAAGCGGGCAAGTCGTATGAGCGCGCACCTGATCGAACCATGCAATTTGCTCGGGAGCGAGCACATCCTCAAGGAACAGCAAGTCGAATTGGTCCATTTGCTGCGCGAAGCGGATTGCCTCGGAAGGCGTCAAACGCTCATGGACATCATGGCACAGCTCAATGTCGTCACCAAACTCGCGACGTAAGGCAGTAAAGCCCTCAATAGCCGTGCGCATATACGCTTTGGGATCATAGTATGCACCGGGTAGCGCATCTTTAGGCTTATTCTCAACAGGAACGTTTCCGCCATAGCCACCGATTTGAACGCGGATTCGATTCCAGCCCGCATCGACGCGCTGCTGGACCAAATCGATTGCGCCCTCTATCGTCTGTGCATCGGCATGAATATACGCCGGAACAGCATCGCGGCATTTACCACCAAAAAGGTCATAGAGCGGCATGCCGGCCATCTTGCCCTTAATGTCCCAAAGTGCCATGTCAATGCCGGAAAGTGCATTGTTCCAGATCGGCCCGTTTCGCCAATATCCAGAAACATGTGCAGTCTGCCAGATATCCTGAATTCTCGCAGGATCTTTACCTAGCAAAAAGGGCTTCAGATAGCGGTCAACCGCATAGGCAACCGCCTCATAACGCTGCGTAAACGTAGCGCAGCCAACACCGTAGATGGACGGGTCATTCGTCTCCACCTTCACCACAACAAGGTTAATACCCTCGGGAGCAGTGCAGATGGGACGGACGTCCGTGATCTTCAAGGAATCCATTTCGTCCCTTCCCGATTCACCGAGACTCGCATTCGTTCGCGGTCTCGTTTAACGAGGCCAAGTGTAGGAGGCGAATATCCAAGAAAGACCTGAGAAAGACGATATAGGTACATCGTCCGTGGTTGGGACGAATTCCCACCAGCTGGGAAATTTCCACAGCTCGTTTACCTGCGGAAACCTATCGATGCGCTCGTTTGTATTCGGAATACTTCAAGAACAAGATGCTGACGAGAAGAAAATAGGCGTCGAGCACTTCGTAACTATGTCCGCTACCAATTGGTAGGCTCTCGGTACCAACCAAGATGCTCTCATCAGCAAGATGAGCAATATCGTTATCCAGATAACTCGTCACCGCAATAAAAGGAACGTTTCTGGCTTTGAGATTTCGCGCAAGCGTAGTTGCATTATCGGATTGTCCTTTTAGAGAAAAGACGAAGAGAAGATCGTCTTGAGTCAAAGCGCCCGTAAGAGCTGCGGTCTCATCAACGCCTTCCACGACGTAGAAATATTCGTCACCAGCCAAAAACACGCGACGCATCTCTTGAGCAACCGCACGTTGGAGCGTTCCCGTGCCGTAAAGAAACACCTTTGAGCTCTGCTCGATAAGCCTGAATACAGGCGTGAAATCACGCGAAAGAAAGTCTTTGAGCGATTTTAAGACAATGGCGGTGTAACGATCGAGAACCGCAGCGTCAACTATATCGCGAGCATCAGCTTCTACTTCAGCCTTGAGGGCGTATTTGAACTCAGAGAATCCACGAAACCCTAGGCGCTGAGCAAAACGTAGAACGGCAGATTTTGATGCGTTGCACTTGGCTGCTAGATCAACAAGCGTCGAATTAGCAGCCTCATAGCGATGTATTGAGATATAGCGCCAAATGTCACGATCTATGTCGCCCAAATCGACGTAATGGTCACGAACCAGCTCGTCAATTTTCATCTCTTATCTCCCCTATAAAAGGCATTGCAACGCAAACAATAAAACGATAGCCGATTTATTCGAACTAGAAAAGAAGAAGTGCCGTCCGCAAATGAAGCGGGCGGCACCAATCGGCGAAAGATCGATTATGAGTGCAGGCTTATCGATAAGATACGGACTGTTGAGAATCCTTCACGACTACGTCGTGAGCGCCGCCTTCGACGATGGAGGTGGAGCTTACCAGGGTCAGGCGTGCCTTTTCCTGGAGCTCGGGGATCGAGAGGGCACCGCAGTTGCACATCGTGGACTTGACCTTGTAAAGCGTACCGCCCACGCCGTCCTTGAGGGAGCCGGCGTAGGGAACGTAGGAGTCGACGCCCTCGACGAAGCTGAGCTTCGCGGCGCCACCCAGATCGTAGCGCTGCCAGTTACGGGCACGCGCAGAACCCTCGCCCCAGTACTCCTTCATGTACTGGCCGGTGACGTTGACGCGCTCGGTCGGGCTCTCATCAAAGCGGGCGAAATAACGACCCAGCATCATAAAGTCTGCACCCATGGCAAGGGCAAGCGTCATGTGGTAGTCATAGACGATACCGCCGTCGGAGCACACGGGCACGTAGACGCCGGTCTCCTCGTAGTACTCGTCACGGGCGCGACAGACATCGATCAGCGCGGTGGCCTGGCCACGGCCGATACCCTTGGTCTCACGGGTGATGCAGATGGAACCGCCGCCGATACCGACCTTGATGAAGTCGGCACCGCAGTCGGCCAGGAAGCGGAAGCCCTCGGCGTCGACGACGTTACCGGCACCAACCTTGACGTCCTCGCCGTAGTTGGCGCGGATCCACTCGATAGTGCGCTTCTGCCACTCGCTGAAGCCCTCGGAGGAGTCGATGCACAGAACGTCGGCACCGGCCTCGATGAGCAGCGGCACGCGCTCGGCATAGTCGCGGGTGTTGATACCGGCGCCGACCATGTAGCGCTTGTCGTTATCGAGCAGCTCGTTGGGGTTGGTCTTGTGGCTATCGTAGTCCTTGCGGAAGACGATGCCCAAGAGGTGATCGTTATCGTCGACGATGGGCAGGGCGTTGAGCTTGTTGTCCCAGATGACGTCGTTAGCGACCTTGAGGCTGATGTTCTTGTCGCCCACGATGAGCTGCTCACGCGGGGTCATGAACTCGGAGACCTTCGTCTGGTGGTCATCGCGGCTGGGGCGATAGTCACGGCTGGTGACGATGCCCAGGAGCTTACCCTTGGGAGTGCCGTCGTCGGTGACCGGCATGGTGGAGTGACCGGTCTTCTCCTTGAGCTCGATGACCTGCTCCATAGTCATGTCGGGGGTCAGGGTGGAATCGGACTGAACGAAGCCGGCCTTGTGATCCTTGACGGCCTTGACCATAGCGGCCTCGGACTCGGCGCTCTGGGAACCGTAAATGAAGGACAGGCCACCCTCGGTAGCGAGCGCGACACCCATGTCGACGCCCGAGACGGACTGCATGATGGCGGAAACCATGGGGATGTTCAGGGTGATTGCCGGCTTCTCACCGCGCTTAAAGCGGGTTAGCGGCGTCTTAAGAGAGACGTTGTTGGGGATGCACTGCGAGGACGAGTAACCAGGAACCAGCAGATACTCCGAAAACGTGTGGGACTCACAGGGAAAGAACGTAGCCATGTTTCTCCTTTTTCCATGCGACCGGTCGGCTGCAGGCCTCGTAGGACCCAGCCCAACCTTGGGCGCCCAATACTGGGGAAGTATCTTAACGCACTTTGACTGCTACAATGCATGATTTAAGAAGAGCACACGAGGGTTTGACGCAGGCTTTGCGTTTGCCCAGCAAACACTTTAGCGGGGAGACGTGGAGCGTATGAAGTACAAGACGACGGCAAAACTGGTCATTCAGTCGTGCGACAATGATCTGCCGGGCGTGTTCGGCCACGGCTGCGTCTTGCTGCTGCAGGGTATCGCCCGCGAGCACTCGCTCAACCGCGCCGCCAAGAGCATGGGAATGGCGTATTCCAAGGCCTGGCGCATTGTGAACGAAGCCGAAGGCCAGCTGGGCTGCAAGCTCATCGAGCGCGACGGCGCCCGCGGGTCCACCCTGACCCCCGCCGGCGAGCGAGCCATAGCGGTCTACGAGGAGCTGCAGGCCGACATCAACAACGTCATTGCCACCAAAGCAAACGACCTCATCGCAAGTATCAAAGAGTAGCCAATTTGGGACGGGGCTTTTTAGCCGGTCGGTCACCATAGATGATTTTTCTGGGACGGGGATTAAAAAATCATTGTGTACCTAATGATTTTTTAATCCCCGTCCCAGAAAAATCATCGGAGGGCGTTGTCTAGGGTGGCGGCCACGATCAAGGGGTCGTCGGTGCCGGCGAAGAGGCGGACGGTGCTCCCCTGCTTGCCGCGTGGGGCCGAAAGGCGCGTCGTTGCGCCGCCGGCCGGCGATGTGCGGAACTCCCCCGGCAAAACATCGAAAAGACCATCTGCACTACGCTCGATAAGGTCAAATTCAACTGTCGGGCCAAAGCCGTGCTCGAGGATTCCCGTTGCAACCGAATGGTCGGGATGCGAGCTCAGCCCGGGATAGCGCACGTTGCGCACCATCTCGTTGGCGGTCAGATACTCGGCCAGCGCACGTGCGCGGTCGAAATGCGCCTGCATGCGGACATCGAGCGAGTCCAGCCCTCGCTCCAGCACGTCGGCCTCGTCAGCAGGCATATCAAACTTAGCCAAGCCACAGCCCTCAAGCAGGGCATGCGCGCACTCAGCCGCGGCATCCACATGATGGCGTTTGAGCTGCGAGCGCGCCACCGAAGCGGCAACGAGTTTGCGCGGAGCCTTGCCGGCGCACACGCGATCGAGTGCCTCAAGCGACAGCACAGCACCCAGCCGCAGCGAATCGCAGCCAAAAGCCGACGCCACCGTGTTATCCACTACAAACAGCGCGTGGGCCTCACGAGCAGCGCGGCCCAGAGCGCGCAGATCGGGCACACGCAGACCAAAGCCACCGATTGAGTTAACAAACCACCACAGGTGCGACCCCTCGGCATCAAACGAAGCATCAAAGCCCTCGGACGCGGCAGCAAACGCATCGGCGGACCCCGAGCCCACCAGCGCGACATCGCAGCCATCAAAGCCGCACGCAAACGCATCGACAAAGTCGTCCGCAAAGGCCACCAGGCGGTCACCGGGACGCACAATACCCAGCAGCGACAGCGCCGCCGGCACATGCGGGGCCGCAACAAGACGCGCCTCACGCGCGCCGGTCCTTACAGCCCAGGCCTCTTCTAGCTGCTGTACATCCACAAGGCATCGCCCCTTCATAAGCAAAAACCCACGATGCGGGTGTTCCCCTCATCGTGGGCAACGGCTGCAGTATAGCGCCGATATGCGACGAAACGCCTAGATGTTGAGCGTGTGATAGTTCACGCTCGCACCCGGAGCGTCAACGGTCACGCCAGAGGCCTCGGGATAGATGCGCGTCGAAACCACCAGCGCACCATCGGTCACAAACACCTCGACCGACGAGACATCACCAACAATGCGCACATTACGAACCTCGTCGATGGGCTCCCAGCGCATGGTACGACCGCAGCCGGCAGAAGCGCGACCCTCATCGGTAAATCGCATCTCAAAGCGCGAGGGTAATTCGTCCCCAGCGGGCACAAGCGCCAGCTTCAGCTCGCCATCAACGGTCACGGTAAACGCGCCGTCGACACCGTCAACGACAACGTCAAAGCAGGTATCACCGGCAACCTCCAACGAGCCCTCCCCCACACGCACCGAGGCATAATGGCGCTCGATCTCGCGCGCCGGCTGCTGCAGTACCACGCCGCCAGCACCGGCTGTAAGCTCACGCGGCACCGTCATGCAGTGCTGCCAGCCGCACGCCACGGTGGGGTCGTTGCCATAGGTCGGCTCATCGGGCATGCCCATCCAGCCGATCAGAATGTGGCGACCGTCCTCGGCCGTGAACTCCTGCGGAGCATAGAAGTCAAAACCGGCGTCCCACAGGCGGAACTCGCCAAGTTCATAGGCACCGTCGCCGCCGGTAATATCGCCCGCCACGGGCATGTAGCCCGCGGTATACACGTTGCCGCGGTCCCAACGTCCGCCCTCAAGGCCCTGGGGCGAGAACGACAAAAATGCAGCGGTATCGCCATTCGCATCGAGCTCGATATAGCCGGGGCACTCCCACATAAAGCCAAAACGCTCGGGCGTAGACACGCGGCTCTCGAGCTCCCAACTCAGCATATCGGCCGAGCCATATACCAGGATCTCACCCACATCGCGCCCGGCACCCTCGCCGTGCATGGCGCAAAATCGACTATCTACATGCGGCCCATCCACGCGACGACGCGCGCCCAGCACCATGTGATAACGCCCGTCCGCGTCACGCCACACCTTGGGATCGCGCACATGGCAGGTCAAATCCTCGGGATAATCCTCGGAAGCCAGCACCACGCGCTTTTGGCTAAACGTCTGTCCATCGGCGCTCTCGACATAAACAGTATCGGCGCGGCGGCCGGTATTGACGTAGTCGTACGTGCCGTCCGCATCGGAAAGCTTAACGTTGCCCGTATAGAGCACGCGAATGCGACCGTCCTCGGCAAGCGCGGAGCCCGAATACACACCGTGGCAATCGAACGGCTCGTCGGGCAGCAGCGGAGCGCCAACATAGTCCCACATCATAAGATCGCGACTCGTCGCATGGCCCCAGGCCTTAACGCCGCCCTCGACATCAAACGGCGCATATTGAAAATAGGCATGGAACACGCCGCCTGCCTGGCAAAGACCGTTGGGGTCGTTGAGCCAGCCCGCCGGCGGCATAATATGAAAGCGCTGGCCATACGCGCCATGACCGCACTCAGAGGCGGCGGCGTCAACAGCGGCGACCAGCTTTGCAAGGTCGCGACCAAGTGCATTAGACATATCAAAGTCCTAACGGATCGAAAGTTACAAGGCGCCAGAGATCGGCGCCAAATACGGGAAACACCCGCGGGCATACAGCCCGCGGGCGCCCCTCAATCAAAAGCTCTTAGGCCTGCTCGGAAGCCTTGGGCTCGTCCTTGTACAGGACAAACGAGACGGCAAAGGAAACCAGCGCGGCGACCGCAAACATGATCGCGTACTGCACGGGCTGGGCAAGGCACAGCAGGATACCGAAGATACCGGTAACACCCGTGCCGGAGGCAGCCAGCGAGGTGAGCGCACAGACCAGGGCACCGCAACCGCCGCCGATGCAGCCGGCGATGAAGGGCTTAAAGAAGCGCAGGTTCACACCAAAAATGGCAGGCTCGGTAATGCCCATGAAGGCGGACAGGGCCGAAGGAAGCGCCAGACCCTTGATCTTGGCATCGCGGGTCTTAAAGGCAACGGCGAGTGCGGCGCCACCCTGGGCGATGTTGGCGGCGCTGGCGATGGGCAGCCAATAGGTCACGCCGTACTGAGCAAGCTGGCCCAGGTCGATGGTGGTGTACATCTGGTGGATACCCGTGACGACCGTGGGGGCATAGAACAGGCCGACGATAAAGGAACCAATGCCAAAGGGCAGGGTGAGCAGGGCCTGGATCAGACCGAGGATGGCGTTCTCGGCCCAGACAAAGATGGGGCCGACGGCAACGAGGGTCACGAGCACGGTCACGAACACCGAGACGAGCGGGGTCACGAAGAGGTCAAACATCTCGGGAACGATCTTGTGCAGGCGCTTCTCGAGGAAGGCCAGAATGGCGCAGGCGATGACGATCGGAATCACATGGCCCTGATAGCCGACCCACTCAAAGCTGTACAGGCCGGGGATGACGTTGACCATGGTCTGCACGCCCTCGGAGGCAACCGTGTAGGCGCTCTGCAACGAGGAGTTGATGAACGCACCACCGACGACGGCACCCAGGTACGGGTTGGCGCCAAAGGCCTTAGCGGCGGAGTAACCGATCAGGATCTGCAGAATGCCAAAGGACGTGCCCGAGACCAAGTCGGCGATCTTATAAATAAAGTTATTGGTGTCGAGTGCGATAAAGCCGTTGGAGGCCATGAAGTTGAGGGCGCTCATAATGCCCAGCAGCAGGCCCGAAGCCACGATGGCGGGGATGATGGGAACAAAGACGTCGCCGAGCACCTTAATGGCACGCATAAAGATGTTCTGCTGCTGAGCCGCAGCCTCCTTTACCTCGGCCTTGGTGGCAGCCTCGACGCCGCTGAGCGCGATGAACTCTTCGTAGACCTTGTTGACGGTGCCAGTGCCAAAAATAATCTGGAGCTGGCCCTGGGCCTCAAAGACGCCCTTGGCGCCATCGACACTCTCGATGGCCTCCTTGTTAACCTTGGAATTATCGGCAATCACCAGGCGTAGACGCGTGGCGCAGTGTGCGGCCGAAACAACGTTGTCGGCGCCACCGACGTTGTCGAGCACCTCTTGGGCTGATTTGCGGTAGTCCATAACTTCCCTTTCCTCCAACGGGCGCATGTGCACCCGGCCATCTTTGACACATACACTGTAATCGTTTTCAGTTTGATATGACTGTAATCGTTTTCATAGTAGGGTGAACGGTAGGAAAAAGCCGGCGAAAGGTAGTTTTGAAGCAAAAACAGGGGTCTCAGAGGCAGGCGGACGTGCCCAAGGCCTAGACATTCATAAGCTGATGGCCGAGCTTGAGCGACTTTAGACCGCTCTCCCCCTCCTCGCCATCGAGCGCGTTGAGCAACATATTGGTCGCCTCGACGCCGCTGGTCAGGTAGCCGTAATGCACGGTAGGAATGCCGCCCGTCAGCGCGCGCAAAAACGCGTTGTCGCCAAAACCGCTCACGCGGTGCATGCCCTCGCCCAAGCCGCGAACCTCATCGATAGCACGCAGCGCGCCCGCCGCCATGGTGTCGGTCGCGCAAGCGATAAACGAAACATCGGGAGCGACGGAAAGCAGCTCACGTGCCGCACCATAGCCCGAGTCGAGCGTAAACGAGCCCAGGCGAATCAAGGCGGCATCGAGCGGGTTACCCGCGGCGCGCAAGCCGGCCTCAATACCGCGACGGCGGTCATAACCGGCCGCGCGGTCCTCCTCGGTAACTCCAATGTAGGCGATCTTGCCGTCCACGCGGCCCGCAATCGCATGGCCCAGCTCAAAGGCAGCCTCGTAATCGTCGTGATAGACGCACGCCGCGCCCTCAACATTCTGACCGATCAGCACGATGGGCACGCGGCACGACTCAATCGCGCGACGGTGCTCGTCGGTGATCATGGTTGCCACCAGCACAATGCCATCGACCGGGTGGTTTTGGAATAAATCGAGGTATTCGAGCTCGCGATCGGCCGCGTTGTCGGTGTTGGCAAGCAGCATCTGGTAGCCACGGCGACCGAGCACCTGGCCAATGCCGGCGGTAATGCGGCTCACGGATTCCGAGTTAATCTTAGGCACGATGACGCCGATAAGCTTGGTGGAGCCGGTGCGCAGCGCTCGAGCCTGGCTGGATCGAACGTATCCTGTCAGCTCAATCGCCTGCTTAATGCGCTCGGCCTTATCCGCCGAGATATATCCACCGTTGAGGTAGCGCGAGACGGCGGCGCTCGAAACGCCGGCCAGCTCGGCCACATCCTTCATCTTTACCAAGAGCACCCCTGTCGTTGAAATCGCTTTCACCATAATACCCGTGAAGACGGCCTGCGAACCAAATCGGCCCACACAGGTCGAGCAAACGTCAGCGAGCGAGCAGCTGTCGTGGCGAGGTGCCACGACAGAGGAGCGAAGCGTACTTTATGTACGCGAGCGACGGTTTGAGCGGCAGATCGCCCGGCAGATGCCCGCGCAGCGTCGAGCGGTCCGGCGTTCGTTAGAACGCCGGAACAAAATTAACCGTGGTACTCGCCGTTGTACTGGATGAGCGTTAGGTCCTCAACGCCGTCGAGCGCGCGGATGGCGTCGGCATAGGGCATATCCACGCCGTCCGAGAACACCTCGACAGCCATCTCGACCTTGTCGCCGCGCATCGTCTTGGACTTGACGGTGAACTTGGTGCGCCCAAACGCGCGCACAATATCGTCGCCGGTAGTCTGGCCCGTATAGTGAATGACCATCATGTACACACGCGCCTTGTCCTGGTGGCTCGCAAAGCCGGCAATCATCACCACGATCACCACCGCCGTGAGCCCCACGAGCGCATACATGCCGGCTCCGGCCGTAATGCCCGTGGTAATGGCCCAAAACAGATACAGCAGGTCGAGCGGGTCCTTGACCGCCGTACGGTAGCGGACGATGGACAGAGCACCGACCATACCGAGCGAGATGACCACGTTGGTCGAGATCGCGAGCGTGACC
>DBFBEA010000123.1:0-22026 GCA_048248475.1 Collinsella sp.
AATACGGACTGTTTGCGGCCGTCATGCGGCCAAACAGTCCGTATTTCACCGCAACTGCGGAGGGGGCCGGCTACTTGAGGCTGGTGGCGATGAGGGGGCGGCCGAGGGTTGCTTCGAAGCGGTCGGCCATCGTGGGGTCGCTGAGCGTGTCGACTTGGTTGAGCATGACGCGTGCGGTGCTGAGCTCCAACGCCTGCATCTCGGCATTGAGCACCTGGGCGACGCGCTCGGGCGTGGCGATGTCGGTGAGTTCGCAGCCGCAACGCTCGCAAAAGAGCTCGGGGCGGTGGACGGCTTCGTTGATGGGTTTGCCGAGCCCCGAGGCGCCGACGACCCAGATGAGGTTGGCCGTGCTGGCGGGGACCACGGGCTCCCAAGCGGCATGCGCCTTGAGCGGGAGTCGCTTGCTACCGTCTGCCTCGGCCAACACATAGTCAAAGCGCTGCGCCAGCTGGTCGAGCGGCTCGGCAGGGGAGGAGAACTTGCCCGTCTCCGGGTCCAAGACACCAGCTTGGCAGATGCTTCCCCGCACAAGCCCCGCGCAGGCCTCGCAGGTGCAACCGGGAACATGCAGGGTCCCCGGCTTCCAAGGCGCGGCGTCCAGGCGACGATTCGACCCGTCCCACGGGACGCCGGCGACGGGAAACATGTGCGTGGTGGTGCAGAGGAGCGCGCGGCCGCCAGCGCGCATAAGCTCAAGGCCGAGCGTCTTTAGCAAGGTCGACTTGCCACCGCTGCCGATAATCGCGGTAATGCCCGGCTTGATCCTGAGCGCCGAGGCAAGATTGCCGCTAACCGTTTCCATCTGTTCACCGCCGTATAATACTGTGATAATAAATAATCATCAGAGTAGCGGTCGAACCGCTTTTGCTCTGCTCAAACCGTAGCACAGGGAGGTGCCCCGGGAATGCTCGTTTATGTTCGCGGCGCCGGCGATATCGCCACGGGCGTCGCCGCCCGTTTGGTGCGCGCCGGCGTGTCGGTCGTTATGGCCGATATCGCGGTTCCCACGTGCATCCGCCGCACAATCAGTTTTTGCGAGGCCATTCGCCTGGGCGAGGTCCAGGTCGAGGGCATTCGCGCTCGCTTGGCGCAGACGCCGGCAGAGGCGCTTGCAATTACCGAGGCCGGAGACGTCGCCGTCGTGGTAGACCCCCAGGCCAAGATGCTCGACGAACTGAAACCCGCTGCCGTGGTAGACGCGATTTTGGCCAAGCGCAACCTGGGTACCACGCGCGACATGGCGCCTGCCGTCATCGCCGTGGGACCGGGCTTCACCGCGCCGGTTGACTGCGACGCCGTGGTCGAGACCATGCGCGGGCATTTTTTGGGCCGCGTCATTACCCAGGGCTCGCCCCAGCCCAACACGGGCGTGCCGGGCGTGATCGCCGGCTATGGCAAGGAGCGCGTTATCCACAGCCCCGCCGCCGGCGTGTTTCGGTCCGACCGCGCAATCGGCGACATCGTGAGCGCCGGAGACGTGATTGGCTACGCGGACGATACGCCCATGTGCACGCAGATCGATGGCTGTCTGCGCGGGCTTTTGGCGAACGGCGTGCAGGTGACCGAGGGCTTTAAATGCGCCGATGTCGATCCGCGCGGCGATGCCAGCTATATCAACTACATTTCGGACAAGGCGACGTCGGTCGGCGGCGGCGTGCTCGAGGCACTCGCTATGCTCACCGATATCTTTAGAGGATAGAAGGCGGCAATGGAAAAGCTCGATGTTGTGAATGCGGCGCTTGCCGCCCTGCGTGCTGGCGAGACGTGCGAGCTCGTGGTCGTGGCCGGCACGGCGGGGTCGTCACCGCGCGGTGTGGGCGCATGGATGGCCGTCTTTGCCGATGGCAGCCAGGCGGGCACTATCGGCGGCGGCAAGATTGAGCTCTTTGCGCTGGATGAGGCGCGCGAACTCCTGAGCGCGGGACAGTCGCGTCTGGTCCGCTACACCATGGGCGGCGAGAACTCCGATACCGGCATGATCTGCGGCGGAGCCATTTGCCTGTGCTATCTGCATCTGGATGCGACCCAGGCACCGTTGTTCCAGGAAATTGCCGACGTCTTGGTCTATCGGCGCATCGGCGACTTCGTCATCGACTTTGAGCCGTTTATCGCGAGCGCGTTCGAGGGCGATGTAGCCGAGTACCATGGCGAGGAATCGCGCCGCACCATTGCAGGCTGCCCCGGGCTTTCGCTGGTGGAGGAGGGGAGTAAGGTCACCTACACCAACGCGGCCTCTGAGATTCCCGCGGCGCACATCGAGACGCTCTGCCCCGAGGGGCTGACCTATATCTTTGGCTGCGGCCACGTGGGCGCCGCGACGGCGCGGGTGCTCACGGCGGCGGGCTTTGCCGTCGTGGCCTGCGATGACCGCCCCGGCACGTTGACGCCCGAATGGGTGCCCGGTGTCTACGATCGTCGCCTGGTCGATTACAAGAACCTGAGCGAGCAGTGCCCCATCGGCCCGCGCGACCTGGTGGTCGTGGCCACAGCAGGTCACAAGTCCGATATCGACGTGGTGATTCAGGCCATGCACGCCAAGCCTGCCTACCTGGGCTGTCTGGGTTCGCGCCGCAAGACGGCCTTTGTGCGTGCCCGCCTGGAGCAGGAAGGCTTTACGCAGGACCAGATCGACGAGCTGCACCTGCCGATCGGCGTTGCCATCGAGGCCGAGGACCCCGAGGAGATTGCCATCTCCATCGCCGCCGAGATGATTCACCTGCGCCGCACCAAACTCGTCCCCCGCAAGCGCTAATCCCCGTTCCCACCGATAAGTTGCGGTGAAATACGGATTGTTTAAGCCTGTAAGGCCGCCAAACAGTCCCTATTTCACCGCAACTGCTTTTTGGGACCCATTTGTGCGGGGGAGTTGTGGAGTTGTGCAGGCAGACGAGGTTTTTCTGGAAATACGCACCCAATACGCGTATAGTACCGATTGTTTTGTCGGCTCCTGCTGCGTCGAGTCCAAACCGCAAAATGCCATGAGCGGCGCGGATGCAGCCAGGAGGCACGAGGACAACCCATCGTGGCCACGCCCCGTGCTTAAAACCCCAAGAAGGAGTGAACAATGGCAGAAGAGAAGTATGTGCCGCGTCTGAAGACCAAGTACAACAACGAGGTCAAGCAGCAGCTTCAGGACAAGTTCCAGTACGAGAACGTCATGATGATCCCCAAGTTTGAGAAGATCGTCGTGAACATGGGTGTCGGCGAGGCCGCTACCGATTCCAAGGCCATCGACGGTGCCGTGCGCGACCTGCGCGCCATCACCGGCCAGCAGCCGATGATTACCCGTGCCCGCAAGTCCATCGCTACCTTCCGCCTGCGCGCTGGTATGCCGATCGGCTGCAAGGTTACCCTGCGTGGCGACCGTATGTGGGAGTTCTTCGATCGTCTGACCTCCGTCGCGATCCCCCGTATCCGCGACTTCCGCGGCATCTCCGCCAAGAGCTTCGACGGCCGTGGTAACTTCTCCATGGGCGTCACCGAGCAGCTCATCTTCCCCGAGATCGACTTCGACTCCGTCGATCACCAGCGTGGTATGGACATCACCTTCGTGACCACCGCCAATACCGATGAGGAGGCCAAGGCCCTTCTGGACGCCTTCGGTTTCCCGTTCAAGAAATAGGTTCACCTGCCCTGTAAGCGCCGTTCCCACAAGGGGGCGGCGCTTGGGGCGAACAATACTCTATGTGAGGAGGATATAAGTGGCTAAGACATCGATGATCGTCAAGTGCAATCGCAAGCAGAAGTTCTCTACTCGTGAGTACACGCGCTGCCAGCGCTGCGGCCGTCCGCACTCTGTGTACCGCAAGTTCGGCCTGTGCCGTGTCTGCTTCCGCGAGCTTGCACTCAAGGGCGAGCTTCCCGGCGTTAAGAAGGCCAGCTGGTAAGTCACTACCAGCGTTTCAAGCATCAGTTTGGAACAGGGAAAACGCGCTAAAAAGGCTTTGCCGTTAAGGGCGGCGAAGAACCAAGAGCACGTGTTCATCAAGAACGAAGGAGAATCTGTATGAACCTTACAGACCCGATCGCAGATATGCTTACGCGCATCCGTAACGCTAACTCTGTGAACAAGGCCACGGTCTCCATGCCGAGCAGCAAGAAGCTCGTCGAGATCGCTCGTGTTCTGCACGAGGAGGGCTACATCGAGGGCTACGATGTCGAGGACACCGTTCCCCAGAAGACTCTGCACATCACGCTTAAGTATGGTCCCAAGAAGGCTAAGGTCATCAACGGCATCCGCCGCATTTCCAAGCCGGGCCTGCGTAAGTACACCGGCGTTGCCGACATGCCCCGCGTCCGCGGTGGCCTTGGTACCGCCATTATTTCCACCAGCCATGGCGTCATGACCGACCGCGATGCTCGCAAGCACAACGTCGGCGGCGAGATCATCGCTTACGTCTGGTAATTCGCTCGGTAGGTAGAAGGAAAGGAGATCACCGTGTCTCGTATCGGTAATAAGCCTGTCCAGATTCCCGCCGGAGTCGAAGTGGCAGTCAACGGCAACAACGTTGTCGTCAAGGGCCCCAAGGGCCAGCTCGAGCTCGATGTCTTTGAGAAGCTCGCTATCAACGTCGAGGACAACGTCCTCACCGTTTCCCGTCCCGACGACGAGCGTGAGACCCGTGCCCGCCACGGCCTCACCCGCGCCCTCATCCACAACATGGTTGTTGGCGTTTCCGAGGGCTTCGAGAAGAAGCTCGAGCTCGCCGGCGTCGGTTACCGCGTGCAGCAGAAGGGCAAGAACCTCGAGTTCTCCCTGGGCTTCTCGCACCCCGTGATCGTCGAGGCTCCCGAGGGCATCACCTTCGAGGTTCCCGACAACACCCACGTGAACGTCAAGGGTATCAACAAGCAGCAGGTCGGTCAGATCGCCGCTGAGATCCGCGGCCATCGTCCTCCCGAGCCTTACAAGGGCAAGGGTATCCACTACGTTGGCGAGCACATCCGCCGCAAGCTGGGTAAGGCCGCCAAGTAGTCGTAACCGACTCACTCGCATAAGACCAGCACCCCGTCAGGTGCTGGCAAGATCAACCTTTTTAGGAGTTTACGTATGAACAAGCATAAGGCGAAGCTGGAAGGCCTCAAGCGTCGTCAGCGTCGTGTTCGCGGCAAGGTCTCGGGTACCTCCGAGCGTCCGCGTCTTCGCGTGACCCGTACTAACGCCAACATCTATGCCCAGATCATCGACGACAGCAAGGGCTCCAGCCTGACGCTCGTCTCTGCCTCGACCCTCGAGGCCGAGTTCAAGGGCACCCACACCTCGAACAAGGAGGCTGCGGAGAAGGTCGGTCAGCTCGTTGGCAAGCGCGCCATCGAGGCCGGCATCACCAAGGTCGCCTTCGATCGCGGTGGCCGTATCTACCATGGCCGCGTCAAGGCCCTCGCCGACGGTGCTCGTGCCGCCGGTCTCGAGTTCTAGGAGGTATGTAGCACATGGCTCGTAATCAGAAGCAGCAGCGCGAGGCCTCCGAGTTCGAGGAGCGCGTCGTTTACATCAACCGCGTGTCGAAGACCGTCAAGGGTGGTCGTCGCATGAGCCTCGTCGCTCTCGTCGTCGTTGGCGACGGCAAGGGCAACGTCGGCGTTGGCATGGGCAAGTCCGCTGAGGTGCCCATGGCCATCTCCAAGGCATCTCTCGATGCCAAGAAGAACATGTTCCACGTGCCGGTGACCGAGCAGGGCACCATCCCGCACGAGGTTCTCGGCCACTTTGGTGCCGGCCGCATCATCATCAAGCCCGCTGTCGAGGGTACCGGCGTTATCGCCGGCGGCGCTGTGCGTCCCCTCTTTGAGCTTGCTGGCATCAAGAACGTCCTGTCCAAGTCCCTCGGTACCGACAACGGCCTCAACATCATCAAGGCTGCCGTCGAGGGCCTCAAGGAGCTCTCCAGCCCTGAGGACGTCGCGGCTCGCCGTGGCCTGACGGTCTCCGAGATGTTCGTCGGTAAGGAGAACTAAGCATGGCTGACACCATCAAGATCAAGCAGGTCCGCAGCACCAACGGTTGCAAGCAGGACCAGGTCCGTACTGTCCGTGCCCTCGGTCTCCACAGGATCCGCGAGGTTCGCGAGATTGCTGACAACGAGTCCGTCCGCGGCATGATCTTCAAGGTCAAGCACCTTGTCGAGATTGTAGAGGAGTAGCAAATGCAGCTTCACGATCTTACTCCCGCGCCCGGTTCCACCAAGAACCGCAAGCGCGTCGGCCGTGGCAATTCTTCGGGTCACGGCACCACTTCTGGCCGCGGCCAGAAGGGCCAGGGTTCCCGCTCTGGCGGCACCAAGGGTGCCGGCTTCGAGGGTGGCCAGACTCCGCTGGCTATGCGCCTGCCCAAGCTTCCGGGCTTCCGCAACCCCCGTCGTATCGAGTACACCGCCGTTAACGTTGAGCGTCTCGAGCGTAAGTTCGAGGACGGCGCTGTGATCGACGGTGCCGCTCTTAAGGCCGCTCGCATCACCAAGAGCGAGTTCGAGCCCGTCAAGGTGCTCGGCAATGGTGAGCTCACCAAGAAGTTCACGGTCAAGGTCGACAAGGTCAGCGCTTCTGCGCAGGCCAAGATCGAGGCCGCCGGCGGAAAGGTCGAGCTGCCGTGCTAAATGGTCTTAAGAATGCTTTCCGCATCAAAGAATTGCGCGAAAAGATTCTTTTTACCATAGCTATGCTCGTCGTGTACCGCATTGGTGCGCACGTTCCTGTGCCCGGCATTCCCTTCCAGGGGATGCTGGGCCTTTTCTCGACCGATAACAATTCGGTCGCCGCAGGTGCTATGGCCCTCCTGAATCTTTTCTCTGGCGGCGCGTTGAGCTATGTGTCGGTGTTTTCGCTGGGCATCATGCCTTACATCACCAGCTCGATCATCCTCCAGATGCTCCAGGCCGTCGTGCCTTCCCTGCATGAGCTTGCCCGCGAGGGCGAGGTCGGTCAGACCAAGATTACGCAGTATTCGCGTTACCTCACCCTGGCTCTGGCAATCCTCAACTCCGTGGGTTACCTCTTCCTCTTTAAGAGCTTCGGCATCAGCTTCAATGGCGCCGGCGCTCCCGAGATCATCTTCGACCTCATGATCGTCGGTACGCTCACCGCGGGCGCCATGCTGATCATGTGGATTGGTGAGCTCATCACCCAGCGCGGTATCGGCAATGGCATGTCGCTGATCATCTTCGCGAACATCATGGCCGGTCTGCCGCAGGCTATCTTCTCCAGCACCGAGGGCAATGCCGGTGGCATCATCACCATGGTGATCATCTGCGCCATCATCCTGCTGGTTATCCCGCTGATTGTTTTCCTTGAGCGCGGCCAGCGCCGCATCCCGGTCTCCTACGCTAAGCGCGTCGTGGGCCGTCGCATGATGGGTGGCCAGACCACCTACCTGCCCATCAAGGTCAACACCGCGGGTGTCGTGCCGATCATCTTCGCTTCGGCGCTGCTGTACTTCCCGGCTCAGATTGCCGTGTTCTTCCCCGGCATCGGCTGGATTCAGGCAGTTGCCTCCGCGCTTTCGACCGGTTGGCTCAACTGGGTGCTTAACGTTGTCCTCATCGTGTTCTTCGCGTACTTCTACACCTCCATGGTGTTCAACCCCGATGACACGGCCGATAACCTTAAGAAGCAGGGCGGCTTTATTCCGGGCGTGCGTCCGGGTAGGGCTACCGCGGCCTACATCAAGAACGCGCTCAACAAGATCACGCTTCCCAGCGCTGTCTTTTTGGCGCTCATCGCCATCGTGCCTTCGATCATCTTCTCCTTCACGGGTAACCATCTGATCCAGGCATTTGGCGGCACGTCCATCCTCATCATGGTCGGCGTCGTGCTCGACACGGTCGATAAGCTCGAAGGCCAGATCAAGATGTATGATTACGATGGATTCTTTAAATAGGCTAGAGGAGGATTGCTCATGAACCTCGTATTGCTCGGAGCTCCGGGTGCCGGTAAGGGCACCGTCGCACAGGAGCTCGTCGCCGAGTTTGGCGTCGCCCACATTTCCACGGGCGACCTGCTGCGTGCTGCCGTCAAGGGTGGCACCGAGCTTGGTATTCAGGCTAAGAAGTACATGGACGCTGGCGAGCTCGTTCCCGACCAGCTCGTGATCGACCTTGTCAAGGAGCGCCTTGCCGCCGATGACGCCCAACAGGGGTTCATCCTCGACGGCTTCCCGCGCAACACCGCCCAGGCTGTGACGCTCGATTCCGAGCTCTCCGCCATGGGTCGCGAGATCGACTGCGCCCTTCTGGTCGATGTGGCCCCCGAGGTCATTATCGATCGTCTGTCTTCGCGTCGCACCTGCCGCGCATGCGGTTACACCGGCACCGCTGCCGATGCTACCTGCCCCAAGTGTGGCGGCGAGATGTATCAGCGCGACGACGACAAGCCCGAGACCATCAAGAACCGTCTCGACGTCTACGAGAAGTCCACGAGCCCGCTCGTCGACTACTATCGTGGCCAGGGTCTGCTCAAGTCGGTCAACGGTGACCAGGCTCGCGAGACCGTGTACGGGGATGTCAAAGAGGCTCTCGGTCTATGATCAAGATTAAGTCTGCAACGCAAATCGAGCAGATGAAGAAGGCAGGAGCGCTATCTAAGATGGCGCTCCGCCACGTTGGAGCCATGGTGCGCCCCGGCGTTTCCACCTTTGAGCTCGATCAGCTCGCGGAGCAGATTATCCGCATGCATGGCGGCACCCCGGCCTTTAAGGGTTACGGCGGGTTCCCGGGGACCATTTGCGCATCGATCAACGATGCCGTGGTCCACGGTATTCCCAACCCCGACATGATCCTGCGCGATGGCGATATCATCTCCATCGATACGGGAGCCGTTGTCGACGGTTGGGTCGGCGATAACGCTTGGACGTTTTTCGTCGGCACCCCCACGCCCGAAGCCAAGGCTTTGTGCGAGGTCACGCGCGATTGCCTTAAGGCTGCCATCGAGCAGGCTGTTCCCGGTAACCATATCGGGGACGTCGGTTATGCCGTTCAGTCCCTCGCCGAGTCTCACGGTTACGGTGTGCTTCGTGATTATGTGGGCCATGGCATTGGCCGCGTGATGCACGAGGACCCCAACGTTCCTAACTATGGAAAGAAGGGGAGGGGCGTTCGCCTCCAGGCCGGCATGGTCATTGCCATCGAGCCGATGGTTACGATGGGTTCCAACCATGTGAGCACGGGCTCCGACGGTTGGATTGTTACGACCAACGATCACCTGCCCGCCGCGCACTACGAGAACACCGTCGCCATTACCAATGATGGTCCGGTGATTCTCACCACGGATGCCCAAGGTGCTTGGTGCTCCCTCCAAGGCGGAGAAATGTAACAAGTTCCACTTAGTTGTGGAGCCATTACGAAGTTATTACGATGCGTGCATACGTGTTGTAGAATACTCAATCGCTGTCGTTTTCTAGAGAAAGATGATTGCTTGTGAAGAAGGAAGACGCAATTGAGCTCGAGGGTACGGTAAAGGAACCGTTGCCCAACGCCATGTTTAAGGTCGAGCTCGAGAACGGTCATTCGGTTCTGTGCAACATTTCTGGCAAGATCCGAATGAATTACATCCGTATTCTCCCCGGTGACAGGGTTGTCGTGGAGCTTTCCCCGTACGACCTGACCCGCGGCCGCATCACCTATCGCTACAAATAGCGGCACGCATACACGCACTCCATTTCCGACTGCAGGCTTAGCTCAACCTACGGTCGGATTGTGTGTGAAGACCAGCCATAGTTTTAAACGCCTGCGGCTGGGCGAGTAGATAGTAGGGAAGTAGTTTGAGCGCTACCGAAAGGAAGAACGATGAAGGTACGTCCTTCGGTCAAGAAGATGTGCGATAAGTGCAAAATCATTAGGCGCCATGGCAAGGTCCTCGTCATTTGCGAGAACCCCCGTCATAAGCAGCGTCAGGGTTAAGAGAGGAGACTACGTTGGCCCGTATTAATGGTGTCGACCTCCCGCGTGAGAAGCGCGTTGAGATCGGTCTGACCTACATTTACGGCATCGGCCGCACCACTGCGACGAAGATTTGCGTCGAGTGCAACGTTAACGTGGATACGCGCGTTAAGGACCTCACCGAGGATGAGGTTAACGCCATCCGCGATTATATCGATAAGAACCAGATCATGGTTGAGGGCGACCTCCGCCGTGAGCGCAACCAGAACGTCAAGCGCCTTATGGACATCGGCTGCAACCGCGGCCTTCGTCACCGCAAGGGCCTCCCGGTCCGCGGCCAGCGCACCCACACTAACGCTCGTACCCGCAAGGGCCCGAAGCGTCAGATCGGTGCTAAGAAGAAGAAATAAGGAGCGCTAGATAGATGGCTACTGCTAAGAAGAACGTTCGCGCTGCCCGTCTGAAGCGCGCGGACCGTAAGAACATTTCCGTGGGCCAGGCTCACATTCGTTCTACGTTCAACAACACGATCGTTTCGATCACCGATCCCCAGGGCAACGTCATTTCCTGGAAGTCGGCTGGCCAGGTGGGCTTCAAGGGCTCCCGTAAGTCCACGCCGTTCGCTGCCCAGATGGCTGCCGAGGCTGCTGCCAAGCAGGCCATGGAGCACGGTATGAAGAAGGTTTCCGTCTTCGTCAAGGGCCCCGGCTCCGGTCGTGAGACCGCCATCCGCTCCCTCCAGGCTGCTGGCCTCGAGGTCTCGAGCATCCAGGACAAGACCCCCATTCCGCACAACGGCTGCCGCCCCAAGAAGCGTCGCCGCGTGTAACTGAAAGGATCGTATCAATATGGCAATCGACAGGACTCCTGTTCTTAAGCGCTGCCGTCAGCTCGGGATCGATCCCGCTGAGCTCGGTTACAGCAGCAAGAAGGAATCTATCCGTCAGCCCAAGCGCCGTCGCAAGGAATCTGAGTACGGCATGCAGCTGCGCGAGAAGCAGAAGGTCAAGTTCATCTATGGCGTTCTGGAGAAGCAGTTCCACGGCTACTTCAACAAGGCCCGTAAGATGAACGGCGTCACCGGTGAGAACCTCATGATCATTCTTGAGTCTCGCCTCGACAACGTCGTCTTCCGTCTTGGCTTCGCCCGCACCCGCAAAGAGGCTCGTCAGTCCGTCCGTCACGGTCACTTCACCGTGAACGGCAAGCGCGTGGACATCCCGTCCTACCGCGTCAAGGCCGGCGACGTCGTCGCTGTCGGCGAGAAGTTCCGTGACCTCCTCCCCATCAAGGAGGCCCTGATTTCCTCCGAGCGCTTTGAGGTCCCTGGCTGGCTCGAGGTCGATATCGAGAAGCTGTCTGGTAACGTGCTCGCTCTGCCGACGCGTGAGCAGATCAGCGGTGATATCAACGAGCAGCTCATCGTCGAGCTCTACTCTAAGTAGTCCATCCGGGCTGCTGAGGCTGGAGGTAATACATGTCAGAATTCATTAGGCCTCAGGTTCAGGTCGAAGAGATCAACGAGACGTCTGCTCGTGTCTCCGTCGAGCCGCTCGAGCGTGGTTACGGCGATACGCTGGGTAACTCCCTTCGTCGCGTTCTTCTGTCCTCGCTCGAGGGTGCCGCCGTCGAGGCTATTCAGATCGATGGTGCGCAGCACGAGTTCATGACCATCCCTAACATGGTCGAGGATGTCACCGACATCGTCCTGAATGTCAAGGGTCTTGTCTTCAGGGCTCTCGGCACGACCGACGAGGCGACCGCCACCATCTCGGTTGACGGCCCCTGCGAGGTCACCGGTGCGGACTTCTTTATTCCGTCCGAGTTTGAGCTGGTCAACCCCGAGCAGCACATTGCTACGCTCACCGAGGGTGGCCATCTCACCATGAGCATGCGCATCGGCTATGGCCGCGGCTATGTTTCTGGCGAGGCCAACAAGCGCGACAACGATCCCATCGGTGTGATCCACGTCGACTCGCTGTACTCGCCGGTTTCCCGTTGCGCCAAGCTCGTTGAGGCTTGCCGTGTCGGTCAGCACACCGACTACGACCGCCTTGTCCTCGAGATCGAGACCAACGGCTCCATCGCCCCGCGCGACGCCGTGGTCCAGGCTGCCAATATCATCAACCAGCATATGGCCGCCTTTATGAACCTTGCCGAGACCCCCGAGGTCGAGGAGGAGGCTTCGATCTTCGCTCCCGAGGTCACCAACGACAACGCCGAGCTGGACAAGCAGATCGAGGATCTGGACCTTTCCGTCCGTTCCTACAACTGCCTTAAGCGCGCCAGCATTCACTCGGTCCGTCAGCTCGTTGAGTTCTCGGAGAACGATCTGCTCAACATCCGTAACTTCGGTGTTAAGTCGATCGAGGAAGTGAAGGACAAGCTTGAGTCCATGGGCCTGAGCCTGAAGGCTTAATGCTTCGCATATTTGAGGAGAAACTAGACCATGCGTCATAACGTTAAGAAGGGCCTGAAGCTCGGCACCGATGCGAGCCACACCAAGGCCATGAAGAAGAGCCTTGCTAAGGCCCTCTTCGAGAACGACCGCATCAAGACCACCGAGACCCGCGCTAAGGCGCTGCGTTCGGTCGTCGATCCGATCATCACCTGGGCCAAGAAGGGCGACCTGCACTCTCGTCGTCTGGCTATCGCCAAGCTCGGCGATAAGCAGCTCGTTGCCGAGATCTTCGACAAGGCTGCCCAGGGCATGTGGCAGGACCGCAACGGCGGTTACACCCGCATCATGAAGCTCGGTAACCGTAAGGGCGACAATGCTCCCATCGTTATCATGGAGCTCGTCACCGAGCCTTGCACGCCTAAGGCCAAGAAGGCTGCTCCGGCCCCCAAGAAGGCCGCTGCTCCCAAGAAGGTCGAGGCTGCCGAGGAGGCTCCTGCTGAGGAGACCGCTGAGTAGACAATCCGTCTGCATAGGCTATATTCGAGGGGTACGTTCGCGTACCCCTCTTTTTTTGTCGAAATGCCATTGCCTGTTTGTTGGGAGCGCCCATGACCGCGCCGTCTGATTTCAATTCGATTCCCGAGCTCGACGCCACGCTCGTTTTCCGCGTGGCCTACGATGGCTCGTCCTATAGCGGCTTTGCCGAGCAGCCTGGCCAGACGACGGTTGCGGGTGAGCTACGTCGAGCTATCGAGACGCTGCTTCGCCGTCCGATTGACCTGACGTGCGCGGGGCGCACCGATGCCGGCGTGCATGCGGTGGCGCAGTACATTAGTGTGCCCGTAACGGACGCTGAGCTCGCCCTTACGCGCCGTAGGTGGCTGCGGGCTATGGATGCCCTGCTGCCTAAAGATATCGCCATAAACGAGATCTACAGGGCCCGTAAGGGCTTTTCTGCACGCTTTGACGCGCGTTCCCGTACGTATACGTACCGTATTGCCGATCGAGACGCGCGCCCCGTGCTGTCCCGCTGTGCCGTGTGGTGGCATCGCTATCCCCTGGATGTTGCGGCTATGTCTGCTGCCTGCCCCGCGCTGCTGGGCGAGCAGGACTTTAAAAGCTTTTGCAAGGTTGCCTCGGCCGTTGGCAAGCCCACGCATCGCTGCGTGATGCGTGCCGAGTTTGGCCATGAGGTTGCGTTTGGCGAGGACATCCTGACGTTTACCATCGAGGGCAATGCGTTTCTGCATTCGATGGTCCGTACGATCGTGGGCACGCTTGTCGAGATTGGCATGCATCGCCGTGAACCCGGGTGGATGCGCGAGGTCATCGATGCTTGCGATCGTACCGCTGCGGGCCCCACGGCTCCTGCCTGCGGCCTTACGTTTATGGGCGTGGATTACGATCCCGCCGAGCTTGTCGTGCTCGACTAGGGGAGGGCTCGACTCGTCGTGCGTCGACACCCGTCATCTGTGGGCTGCACGTGTGCAACATCTGTTCTTGGCGTGCAATACAACCGGTGTCTCATTGCTTTTATTGCCGGGGTGTACCATGAACCACGATTTGATTCATTGCTGTCGAGAGGACGGATAACTTGGTTCGACGTGGCTCGCATCCGCGACTTTCGGTGATCCTTGTGGTAGAAGGTTCGCCCAGCTATGCGATGCGTGCGCTCGAGAGTATCCAGAACCAAGACCTCTACGATTTGCAGATTGTCGTTGTCTGCCGCGATGCTGCGCCCGGTGTGCGCCATTCGCTTCAAGTTGCTGCCGACAGGGACATCCATATTGATTTGATTGACGTCGAGGACGCGAAGCGCGGCGCTTGTCTTCGTGCCGGTTTTGCTGCCTCGCGCGGCTTTCAAATCATCGCCATGAACGCCGATGAGTGGTTCGCTCCGCAGTCCCTTTCCAAGATGGTCGATATCGCGTGCGATACTGCAGCAGACATAGTGTTCCCCACGGTGTCGCTCGACCGCTATGATGCACATCGAGAGCGCCATTCGCGCGTCTTGGATGCTACTCATATTTCCATTGATAGCAAATCTTCGATGGTGGCCGGGCTGCCTCAGTTGATTTTAGGCGGCCTAGTCGTTCAGACCTCTGGCGTGATGTACAGCCGCTCGCTGTTTGAGGCATGCCTTTTGTGCGACAAGGTGTTTCGCACAGTTGGGTTTATGGCATGCGCGCTTTTGCAGACACGATGCGTGTCCGGCTGCGGCGATGCTTGTTTCCACGCGGCGGCACCTAAGCTTACAGATGCTTTTGATCCCACCATGTATGCCAAGGTATCCGATGACACCCGAGCGCTCGACGAGCTTGCGGACTCACTCTCGGAAGCAGATAGCGGTGGTCGGCTCAAGCTGGCAAGCCAAAAGTTCTACTTTGCCGGACTGGTCGCCTGCATCGAGAATTTGTGTCTGAGCCCGCATGGGGTGTCGTCAATTGAGCGTTCCGCCCGCATGCGTGATATGCTCGAGGCGCCTCGAACCCGTCAGATGGTCGCCGCGCTCAAGGATAACCATCGGGGACTCGGTCTGTTGTTTGGGCCGATCGCCAGCGCCAAGCCCGCGCGCTGCGTGATGTGTACGCATCTGGCAGCTTTTCTTAACCGGACGGGCGCAAAAACCGCCTAAACGGCTCATCTCGAAACAAATTTGCATAGAATTGTTTCGAAATGCGTTCTTATACACAAAAGCCTTCAAATAGCGTTAAACTATTCAATCACTGATTGATTGTCTCCGCCATCTTTTGGAGAGAGGGTTTGTATGGCTAAAAAACGCAATGGGCGCCAGGATGCCATTAGAGATATTGTGCGCAATAAGGACGTCCGTACGCAGCGCGTGCTGGTCGATGAGCTCCGCGCTATGGGCTTTGATTGCACGCAGGCGACTGTCTCTCGCGATATTGCCGACATGGGGCTGCGTAAGCTCCCTGAGGGCATCTATGTTCTGGCAGAGGACCTGCACCTGCAGCGTATGGTTTCCGAGCTCGTAACGGGCGTTCTGCGCACCGATAATCTGGTTATGATCAAGGCTCAGCCTGGCACGGCTTCCGGCATCGCCGCCGCTGTTGATGCGGCAGAGCTGCCCGATGTGCTTGGCTCGCTTGCCGGCAACGATACGATTTTGGTTATTGCCCAGACGGCCGAGGACGGCGAGCGTCTTGAGGCGCTAATCAATAAGCTGAGCAATTCTCGCAAGTAGGCGTGCGGGTCGTGCGCTCGGCACTGCGTGCGCTGACATCGTGGCTTGTAAGGGGGTATCGACGTTGGTCGGTACCCCCTTTTTTGTTTGCCGGTATAAAGATCGCCTACCAGGTCGCTTCGAACTAAAAGGCCCCCGAGCAGTTCAATAAGCTGCTCGGGAGCCTTGTTGCTTATGGCTGGATGAATTTCTAGCCGACCGTATCGTCAGGCGTGGGCGAAGGGTCGGGAGTGGGCGTAGGCGTAGGCGTAGGCGTGCCGCCATCGCCGCCGGTCGAACCACCAGTGGAGCCGCCCGTCGAGCCATCGGTCGTACCGGTGCCGCCGGTGGTGTCGCCGCCCGTGGTCTCGGTGGTCGTGGTCGTCGTTGTCGTCGTTGTGGTTTCCTCTTCGTCCTCGTTCTCGTCCTTGTCGTCGTTCTCCGTCTTCTTGGTGTTGCTGGTGCCGTAGAACTTCCAGACGCTGTTGTTCTTGTAGGTGGGCGCCGTTCCGGTCGCAAACTCCTCGCGCTCGGTACCGGTCAGAACGGTGTTCATAAACCGCTTAAAGACAGGCAGGTTGGTGCTGTCGCCCAGCAGGTCTGTGCCGTATTTTTGGATGGGAATCTCGCCCGCGGAATAGCCAGTCCACAGGGCGCACGCCAGCTGCGGGGTATAGCCGCAGAACCACAGGTTGGTGGTGTTGTCGGTGGTGCCCGTCTTGCCGGCATAGGGCTGGTTGACGCTCAGGGCGCCGGCAGCACCCGTACCGCCGCCCTTCATGACGCCGGACAGAACATCGGTGACCGCGGCGGCCTCGCCCTCGGTAAGCACCTGTGAGGGATTGTCCGTGTGCTGGTACAGCACCGAACCGGTACGAGAGTCAATCTCGGTGATGGCGATCGGCTGGCGATAGTAGCCGCCGTTGGCAAACGTCGCGTAGGCGGCGGCCATCTCGAGCGGCGAGATCGAACCGGTGCCGAGGGTCATGACGGGAACGTCCTCGATGTTGTTCTTGGCGGGATCGATGCCGAGCTTTTTGACGAGCGAGATGATCTTGCTGTTGCCGACGGCTTCCGCCACCTGGATGTAGCCGGTGTTGGAGGAGTACGCCGTTGCCTGCTTAAGCGTGATGTTGCCATAGCTATGGTTGGCGTAGTTTTGGACCTCGGTCGTGGTGCCCTTGGCCTTGAGCGGCGAGTTGCAGTTGAGGGTGACGTTGGGGTTCATGCCGTTTTGGATGGCAGTTGCCAGCGTAAAGGCCTTAAAGGTGGAGCCGACGGGACGCTTGGCCGTGGCATGGTTTACGTGGTTCTCGTCGGCGTTGTAGTCGTAGCCGCCCACCATGCACTTGATGTAGCCGGTCTTGGGGTCGACGACGACCATGCCCATGTCCAGGCCGTCGAGTGAGAGCGTGTCGAGCTGCTGGCGGACGGCATTCTCTGCCACCTGCTGCATCGTGGGGTCGATGGTGGTCTTGACGGTCAGACCGCCCTTAAAGAGCACGTCGGTCGAGAACTCCTGCTCCAGCAGCTGCTTAACATAGGCGACAAAGTAGGGCTGCGAGTATACGTCGACGCCGCTGCCCGAAATCTCGGTCACGTTGAGGGTGATGGGCTCGGCCTGTGCGGCATCGTGTTCCTCCTGCGTGATGTGGCCCAGGCGCAGCATGTTGTCGAGGACCTTGTTGCGACGGGACAGCGCTAGGTCGGGGTTGACCGTGGGGTCGTACTGCGAGGGCGAGTTGGGAAGGCCGATGAGCAGCGCGGCCTCGCTGAGGGTGAGATCGGCGGCGCTCTTGGACAGATAGGTCTCGGCTGCGGCCTCGATGCCGTAGGCGCCGTGGCCGTAATAGATGGTGTTGAGGTACATCATGAGGATCTCGTCTTTGGAGTACATGTCCTCCATCTTGACGGCGATGTAGGCCTCGCGCACCTTACGCTCGATGGTCGAGTCGAACTGCTCCTCCTGCAGGATGGTGTTGCGCACCAGCTGCTGGGTGATAGTCGAGGCGCCTTCGTGCCCGCCGCCGAGGGTTGCCACCGCAGCACGCGCGATACCCCACAGGTCGATACCGCCGTGCTCATAGAAGCGCTCGTCCTCGACGTCAACGGTGCCCTGCAGCACGTAGGGGGAGACCTCGTCCTTGGTGATGGACTTGCGGTTTTGCGTGTAGAAGCTCGCGATCTTGTTGCCGTTGCAGTCGACGATCTCGGTGGGCTCGCTCACCAGATACGCGTTGGCGTCGGTGTAGTCGGGCAGATCGGACAGCCAGCGGTTGACGTTGCCGACCATGCCGATGCCAAACGCCACGCCCGCAATCAGCAGAAAGCCCAAAAACGAGAGCAGGATTATGGGCAGAGCATGCGTCTTTGAACGGCTGCGTCCCTGTCGTTGGCGAGGACCCATATATTGACCTCCAGGTATGTCGTGCCGGACGGCGGATGTGCCGTCGGGGCAGGATGGACATAAGTTATTACACGATAAACCAAACGGGGCGCGCGAGGCCTCGTGTATGCTGGAAGACGGCATTTTTCAGAGTGAATGCATACCTTGGTAAGGAGTTTGCCGATGGCGATTCGGGCGATGGGGCCGAGCGGACAATACGAGACTGGATTGGATGCTGCCGGTGTGGCGCTGCCCGAGCTGCTGGCGCCGGCGGGCGGGCTCGACCAGATGCTTGCGGCCATCGCCGCGGGTGCCGATGCCATCTATGCGGGGTTGGGCGGCTTTAACGCCCGCGTGAGCGCCCATGGCTTTACGGATGACGAGTTTGCGCGCGGCTGCGCCGTGGCGCATGCCCATGGCGTGCGTGTGTACGTAACGCTCAACGTGTTCGTGTTTGACGATGAGCTGTCCGATGCGGTGGCGTTGGGAGCTCATGCACTGGAGCTGGGCGCCGATGCTCTGATTGTCGCCGATGCCGGGCTGGCCTGCGCGCTGCGCACGGCGATTCCCGGGGTCGAGATTCACCTGTCCACGCAGGCGGGCGTTCATAGCGAGGGTGCCGTGCGGCTTGCCGCCGATGAGCTGGGGGTCGAGCGCGTGACGACGGCGCGCGAGCTGACGGTCGACGAGATTGCGGCGCTATGTGCCACGGGCGTGCCCATCGAGGTATTCTGCCACGGTGCGATTTGCATCGGCTATTCGGGGGCGTGCGAGTTCTCGGCCCTGCGGCGTGGGCGCTCGGCGATGCGCGGCGACTGCACGCAGCCGTGCCGTCTGGCGTACGACCTGGTGGACGAGGCGGGGCAGAGCGTTGTCGCCGTCGAGGGAGATCGCCTGCTGTGCCCGCGCGACTATCTGGGTATTGCGCATCTGCCCGAGCTTGTAGATGCCGGCGTGGCGTCGCTCAAGATCGAGGGGCGCATGAAGAACCCCGATTACGTATTCAACGTGGTGCGGGTGTGGCGCCGGGCACTCGATATGCTGTGCGACGGCGCGTGGGATCCCGGTGCCGTGGAAGAGCTTGAGCGCGAGTTGGGAAGGTCGTTTAACCGTGGGTTTACCGATGCGTACCTGCGAGGGCGTTCGGGTGCCGAGCTGATGAGCTTTGAGCGCGCAATTAACCAGGGCGTGCGCGTGGGGCGCTTGGTCGCTGTGGGCCACGAAGAGGTGACCGTTGAGCTCGACGCCGCCGTGGCGGCGGGTGACACGCTCGAGATTCGGTTCTATCCGGGTGTCGACGCGCGTCCCGATGTGCCCAAGCGCTGGCCGCAGGTGCCCTGTCCGGTGGATGCCACAGCGGGGAAGCGCGTCGTCGTGCATTGCAAGCGTAAGGTGGACGCGGGCTGCGAGGTTTACCTGATTCGCAGCGCCGGCGTGTTGGATCAGACGGCGGCGGTGTTGGAGCGCATGCGGGCCGAGGCGGATGCGATTGCGCCCGTTGCGCGTGCCGTTGAGGTGCTGCCCTTTGAGGACGTTGCGGTGGATGGCGGTGCGTCGACGGAGTTGGTGGAGTGCGCGGTTCCCGCTCGCATGGTTTTTGCTTGGCAGCTGATGGATGCCGACCCGCGCGGAGAACTCGATTTGTCCGACGCCGTTGTGGTGCTTGACGAGGTGTGCCGCACGGGTGACGCTGACCGGACCCGCTCACTGATGCAGCGTGCCGGGCGCGTCGTCTGCCGCAACCTGGGACAGGTGGTGATCGCTCGCGAGCTGGGCGTGACGTTTGACGTGGCGGCGCCGGTGTTCTGCGCGAATCGGGCCACGCTTACCTGGCTGCGCGGACTTGGCGCGGGGCGGGTGTACTTGCCGGCCGAGTTGCTCGGCAATGATGCGGAGCGTATTGCCGAACTGGCTGCTGAACCCGGCGTCTTGGGTTCGGTCGACGCCGACCGTCCCGAGCTTATGGTGTGCGAGCACTGCCTGCTGACCGCCGAGGGCGTCTGCGCCACCGATGCGACGGGGCGGGTCCATTGTCGTGACTGCTTGCGTCGTCGGCAGGTACGCTATCTGGTCGAGCGTGACGGTACACGTCTGCCAGTTGCCATTGACGCATGCGGCAGGACGAGGATTTTCCTGTCGTAGGTGCCGCGTCGCGTCAGTTTGTTATCATAAGAGAGTTTATGGACTTCCAGCACCGCCGTTTTCGGCGAGGGTGCTATAGCAAAAGGAGGATACCCAATGCTGTCTGTTGACGAGCAAATGCGTATCATCACCTCGGGCGCCGCGCAGATCGTTCCCGAGGCCGACCTTCGCAAGAAGCTTGAGAAGGGCAAGCCCCTCAACATCAAGCTCGGCGTCGACCCCACCAGCCCCGACCTGCACCTGGGCCACGCCGTGCCGCTGCGCAAGATGCGTCAGTTCCAGGACCTGGGCCACAACGTCACCCTCATCATCGGCAACGGTACCGCGTTGATTGGCGACCCTTCGGGCAAGAATTCCACCCGTCCGCAGCTTTCGCAGGAGCAGATCGAGGCCAATGCCGAGACCTACGTGAGCCAGGCCATGAAGATCCTGGATCCCGAGAAGACCACCATCGTGCACAACGGCGACTGGATCCTTTCGATGGACCTGGCCGGCCTGCTGCAGGTGTGCTCCAAGTTCACCGTCGCCCGCATCCTTGAGCGCGACGACTTTACTAAGCGCTACCAGTCTCAGACGCCGATCGCCCTGCATGAGTTCCTGTATCCCGTGATGCAGGCTTTCGACTCTGTGCAGATCAAGGCCGACGTGGAGATGGGCGGCACCGATCAGCTCTTCAACCTGCTCGCTGGCCGTGAGCTCATGGAGAAGATGGGCATGGAGCCCCAGATCGCGCTCACCATGCCGCTGCTCGAGGGTACCGACGGCGTGCGCAAGATGTCCAAGTCCTATGGCAACTACATCGGCCTGACCGACGCGCCCAAGGATATGTTCGGCAAGACCATGTCCATCCCCGATGAGATGATCGGCAAATACTACCGTCTGGCCAGCTCGCTCACCCCGGCCGAGGTCGACAAGATCGACGCCGCCTTGGCCGATGGTTCCGCCGATCCCTATGAGCTCAAGCGCGCACTGGGCCGCGACCTGTGCGACACCTACCACGGCGCCGGCGCCGGCGACGAGGCTCAGGCCGAGTTCGACCGCGTGTTCAAGGAGGGCCAGCTTGCCGACTTCCCCGAGAAGCACGTTGAGCTGACCGTCAACGACGAGGGCCAGATCTACCTCGCAGGCCTGCTTAAGGACCTGGGCCTTTCGGCGAGCGCCGGCCAGGCCCGTCGCGACATTGACGGTGGCGGCGTCAAGATCAACGGCAAGGCGGTGGCTCCCAAGAGCTATAACATCGATCCCAGCGCCCTCAAGCTGGGCGACACCCTCTCCGTAGGCAAGCGCAAGGGCTTCAAGTTGATTTAGTTCCGCCGTTCTAACGAACGGCGGACCGGCCGACGCTGCGCGGGCCGCATTTGGACAATCTGACGTTCAACTTCAAGGGCGCGACCAGAAGGTCAGCGCCCTTTCGTTTCACGTCACCTTGTCTCAAATGCGGCCCGCTCGCTGTCGTTGCCAAAACATCGGCGCTTCCGTTGTTGGCACTTGGGGGCGTTCCTTTTGTGCCGGCACTTTGGGACACTCCTTGTCATTGGTGCAAAGCAACCTCTCCTCATTGCACCAAGTGGCGGATGCCATTAAGCGGAGAGGCGTATTGTTGACCCATCGTTTGGGCATACAATGGCTATTAGCTTGCTGCGGTGAAGGCCTGTCCGCTCCGCAGCTGTTTTCTACGGTTAAAGGAGTATGTATGTCCGTTGAGGTCATGAGGTCTGTGATCGATGCTGCCGAGGGGCGCGTGCCCGTCGACACGCTGTTTACCAATGCGCAGATTGTCGACGTGTATGGCCAGCGTGTGGCGCCCGGTAGCGTTGCCGTCAAGGACGGTGTGATCGTCGGCGTGCTCTACAACGGTCGCGACGATGCCTCCGGTACCTACGAGGCTGCCGAGGTTATCGACTGCCAGGGTCGCTATCTCGCTCCCGGTTTTATTGACGGGCATCTGCATATCGAGTCTTCGAACATCCGTCCCGCCGAGTATGCTCGCATGGCCGCGACGCGCGGTACTACCACCGCCATTGCCGACAGCCACGAG
>DBFBEA010000124.1:0-3307 GCA_048248475.1 Collinsella sp.
GTGCGGCGGCCATCACCTCAAGGCCGATAAGGACATCCTCGATGTGTGGTGGGACTCCGGCGTTTCCTGGAAGGCCGTCTGCGAGTATCGCCCCGAGCTTGAGTACCCGGCGGACGTGTATCTCGAGGGATCCGACCAGCATCGCGGTTGGTTCCAGAGCTCGCTGCTCACTTCGGTGGGCGCCAACGGCCATGCTCCTTACAAGGCGGTCGTCTCGCAGGGCTTCACGCTCGATGGCCAGGGCCGCAAGATGTCCAAGTCGCTCGGCAACGTCATCGACCCCAATAAGGTCTGTGACGAGATGGGCGCCGACATCATCCGCCTGTGGGTTGCCTCCGTCGACACCAGCTCCGACGTTTCCATCGACCACGAGATTCTCGCTCGTACGTCCGATGCCTACCGTCGTTTCCGCAACACGCTGCGCTTCCTGCTCTCCGAGCTCGAGGGTCAGTTTGAGCCTGAGACCGACGGCGTCGCCTTTGCCGACCTGCTGCCGCTCGATAAGCTCATGGTTGCCCGCCTGACCCAGGTCCAGGCCGAGGTCGACGACGCCTATGCCAGCTACGAGTTCCCGCGCGCCTACCGTGCGCTCTACGACTTCGTGGTTACCGAGCTTTCCAACGTGTATCTCGACGCTCTGAAGGATCGTCTGTACTGCGACAAGCCCGGCTCGCTCGAGCGCCGCAGCGCCCAAACCGTGCTGGCCGAGCTCTTCTCGATGCTCATGCGCGATCTGCAGCCGATTCTGTCCTACACCGTCGACGAGGCCATGGCCTATGCGCCCGCCGGCTGCGTCGACCACCAGAAGTACGCCGCGCTGCTCGATTGGTACAAGTCGCCCATCACGGTCGATGAGGCCAACGAGTTCGAGGGCGTGCTCGAGGCTTCGCTCGAGCTCCGTAGCGCCGTGACCAAGGCCCTTGAGGATGCCCGCTCCGCTGGCACCTTCACCAAGAGCCAGCAGGTCCGCGTCAAGGCGGTCGTTCCCGCCGAGATGTATGCGCTGTTGACCGGCGACAAGGCCGTCGACCTGGCCGAGTTCTACATCGTCTCCGATGTTGAGCTGACCCAGGGCGAGGAGCTTTCCGTTGCTATCGAGGCTGCCGAGGGCGAGTGCTGTGACCGTTGCTGGAACTATCGCACCACCGTCGGCGAGTACAACGGCCACGCGCATATTTGCAAGCGCTGCGCTGACGCGCTGTAGGTTACGGCGTTCGTAGAACGCCGTAACCTACCGACGCTGCAAACGCCCCTAAGCGGCAATCTGACGTTCGATCGTCGGTCGCGTACCAAAGTACGCTTCCCTCCTCTTTCACGTCACTTTGCTCGCTTAGGGACGTTTTCGCTGTTGGTGACGATAGCGCGGCGTTTCCATTGCTGGAGTTAGAGGCTTTCTTTCGACTTGCGCTTTTAGTCGAAAGCTATTAAGCGGCATTCTGTTTTTCGGAATGCCGCTTTCTTTTTATGCTGGTTATTTATCTGGCGTTAGCGAATATGTCGTGCGCTCTGCGTGTGGCAATATAAGATGGTTAATTGCGTTAAACGTAATTCGATGTTCTTGAGGGTAGGGGATTGATTTGGGTCGTGCTGGGGATATGACGCCGCCTTTGCGTTGGCGGTTGGGTGTTGCTGGTGGGGTAGCGCTCGTTGTGCTGCTTGTTGACCAGCTGACCAAGCTTGCGGTTCGTGCCGTGGGCGACGCTTTGCATGTGACCGTCATCCCCGGTGTCATCGACTTTCTATTTGTCCGCAACATCGGTGCTGCCTTTAGCATGGGCGAGGGGCATGGCATCGCGTTTGCCGTGCTGGCGTTGGCGGTCATTATCGCTATTGCCGTGTACCTCGTTCGTGCACCCCAGCTCGCCCATCTTGAGGTTGTGGGCATGGCGATGGTTGCGGGCGGTGCTATCGGCAACGCTATCGATCGTTTGGCCTTTGGCTTCGTAACCGATTTTATTGCCACCACCTTCATTGACTTCCCCGTCTTCAATGTGGCCGATATCGGCATTACCTTGGGTGTCGTGCTCGCCCTCTTCGGCTACATGTTCTTGAGCCCCGCTGCCCGTGAGGTCGATGCGACCGCCGAGCTTAACGCCCGTGACGAGGCCCGCGCTAAGCGCAAGGCCCAGCAACGCGGGGAGCGTGCCCGCAAGATTCGCGAAAGGAACGAGCGCTAATGGCCGACATCCATATTCTTGTTGCCGACGATGCCGCCGGTCAGCGTCTTGACGCCTATCTGGGCGCCAATGACGGCTGTCCTACGCGTTCTGCCTGTGCGCATCTGATCGAGGGCGGCGCCGTAATCGTGAACGGCGAGACCTGTCTGTCAAAAAAGTATGCCGTACGCGCCGGTGACCGCATCTCGGTTGACCTGCCCGAGCCTCACGATCCGACTGACGTGATTCCCGAGGCCATTCCCCTCGATATCCGCTACGAGGACGACTACCTCATCGTGCTCTCCAAGCAGCGGGGCCTGGTGTGCCATCCCGCCCATGGCCACGAGAGCGGCACCCTTGCGAACGCTCTGGTCTACCACTGCGGCATCGACCATCTTGGTACCGTACAGGGTGAGGACCGCCCCGGGATCGTGCATCGTTTGGATCGCGATACCTCGGGCCTTATGCTCGCGGCAAAAGACGACGACACCCAGCGCGCGCTTCAAAATCTTATCCGCACGCGCACGCTCGACCGTCGCTATATCACGCTCGTTCACGGGCACATCGCCATGGACGAGGGCACCATTAACACTGGAATTGCCCGCTCTACGCGCGACCGTGTCAAGATGGCGGTTTCGGACGATCCCTTTGCCCGTCAGGCCATTACGACCTTTAAGGTCCTCGAGCGCTTTGATTCCACGCGCTTTGACGACGGCTACACGCTTGTCGAGTGTCACCTGTTTACCGGCCGCACGCATCAGATTCGCGTGCATATGCGCCATATCAACCACGCCTGCGTGGGCGATCCACTTTACGGTAAGTGCGATGCACGCGCCGACCAGGGTCTGACCAGGCAGTTTCTGCATTCCTGGCGCGTGGCGTTCGAACATCCCGTGACGGGGGAGCGCATTGAGTGCCGCGACGAGTTGCCGTGGGATCTCGCTGCCGTCCTTGATGACTTGTCACCCCGTTCGCTCGGTCGTACTGCGGCTGGCGACGAGATCGTTCCCCAGCTCGGTCTTCTCGAAGCCTAGCCAGTATTAGGTGGTTTCTTGAACTCGGTAAGCCTGCGGTAAGATATACGATTGTTTACGTTACGCGTTGCTGGGAGCCTGCATGCTCGCCTTTTTACAAACCAACACACCCATCGT
>DBFBEA010000125.1:0-5310 GCA_048248475.1 Collinsella sp.
ACAAGCCGAGTGTTTCTGCCGGCGTCGTTGCCGGCGTTGCTCTGGGAGCCGCGGCGCTTGGTGCGGCCGCTGTCGCTGTTCGTGCTGCCTGTCTGCAGGTTGCGCGAACCCGCAATGGGTTGGCGCGTGTGAAACGCGTGCGCGATGAGGGCGGCGATGAGATTCGCGTGTTGGTGCAAGGCGGCGTCTATCAAAGCGCAAGCTACGTTGGTGAGCGTTGGGCGGAGCCCGTCTTTGCGTACTATCGTGCATTCGACGACGTGTTTGAGGCCGAGGGCGCAATGCGCGACGCTTATGGTCACAGTATCGACCGCATGCTTATGCTGGGCGGCGGCGGGTTTGCTTATCCTAAGTTCGCCCTGATGTCACACGAGGGCTTGCGCATGGACGTCATCGAGTATGACGGAGAGATTACGCGCCTGGCGCGCCGTTGGTTCTACCTGGATGAGCTGGAGCACGCGGTGGGCGATCGCCTGCGGGTGATTACCGCTGAGGCTCGCTCATATCTGGGTGTGACGAGCGTGGGCCATCGTCGCTACGACGTGGTCGCGAGCGATTGCTTTGGCGGCGCCGAGCCCGTACGCGAGCTGGCGACGGTTGAGGCGTTGCGTTTGGTGCGAGGCAGCCTGAACCCCGGGGGTATCTACGTGGCCAATATTGTGAGCGCAAACGAGGGGAGCGATGTGACGTTCCTGCGCGACTGCGCTGCCGCGGCACTCGAGGTATTCGCCCACGCCTGGGTGGTCCCCTGTGGCGATGCGGAGTTCGGCGGCGAGGAAAACTACCTGCTCATCGCCAGCGACGGTGACTATGTCTTTGCCGAAGCTGTGCCCTTCGACACCGACTTCCTCGGCACCGTCCTTCACGACAAATAAGTCTCCCCGTCCCAAAAAGACTGGTCTTAGGTGTGGTCGCGCCAGTCGAGAACGCGCTGCTTCATGCCCTCTATGTCGAGCACGCCTTCGGCAAAGCCCTTGCGCACGAGCTCCTCGGGAACGTACTCGTCGTAGCGATCAAAATAAGGCACCTCGCCGGGATAGACGAGCTCGATGGGATCGAAGTCCTTCTCGGCCTCGGCGGCGAGCACTTCAAAGAACGTCTCTTCGTCGGCCTTCATCTTGAACTGCATAAAGTACGGGCGCGACGGGTCGAGTCCGCGAAGGCCCAGCTCCGCGGCACATTTAATCTTGAGCATGCGCTCGAGTGCCAAAAAGGCGTAGCTGCCCAGCCAGGGGAAGAGCACCCAGGTGTCGCCGCCTAGGTTGATGAGCGGCTTAGTTCCCGCACCCGAAATCTCAGCCGTATGGCGAGCCTGCGCCAAGCGGGCCCGCGCGTTACCCATGAGGTACGGATATGTCGCGTGCTCGTTGAGCGCCTTGCGCATGCGCTCGAGTACGTGTGTATTGATGTCGCCGGGGCAGTCGCCAAAGTAAGCCGGCACACGGCCTTTGACCTGCGTGGCAAAGACGGTATGACGCTTCCAGTCCACTTCCTCGACAATCCAGCAGTGTCCGGCGATGGCGATGCGCTCACCGGGCGGTGGGGGATTGACGATCGTGCCCAACTCGGCCGACTCGCTGCGAACGGTGAACTCCTCGTTTTCCTGGAACACGGCGTAGAACTTAAAGTTGTTGATGATGCGCTCGCCCGCGAGACCCACGATGAGCCCGCCGCCTTCGGTGACCTGGATATGGTCGATCTTAATGAGGTGGCGCAACAACACGCGATAGTCATCGGCCGAGATGCGATGGAAATAGCTGAGTGTGAGCACGCGCTGGGCAAGCTCTGCCGGCGTGAGCTCGCCGGTGCTGGCGAGGGTCGACATGGTCTGGTGATAGAGCAGACTGTAAGGGAGCCGATCGAGCTCGGGCGGCTCGACCCACTTTTCCTCGCGATAGAGTTGTACGAGCGCGATGCCTTGCAGGAGCTTCCACGGGATGGTCTCGGGCATCATCGTGCGCGGCTCGGGCTCTTCCTCGCGCATGACAAACCACATCTCGGGCGGAAGATCGCGGCGTCCCGTGCGGCCCATTCGCTGCAGAAAGGAGCTGACGGTAAACGGCGCATCGATCTGGAAGGCACGCTCCAGGCGACCGATATCGATACCGAGCTCCAGCGTAGAGGTGGTGACGGTTGTCTGTGCCTGCTCCTCATCGCGCATGAGTTCCTCGGCCGTTTCGCGCAACGATGCCGAAAGATTGCCATGGTGGATGAGAAAACGGTCGGGCTCGTGTCGACTTTCGCAGTAGCTGCGCAGCATGGAGCACACGGCCTCTGCCTCTTCGCGCGAGTTGGCAAAGACCAGGCACTTGCGGCCGCGGGTGTGTTCGAAGATATAGCCCATGCCGGGGTCGGCGTTGTCTGGTGCTGTGTCGGTGGGGCTGAGAAGCGCCTGCTCGGTCGCTCGCGGGATGTCGACTTCGCCCTCGGGGGCCGAGGAAGTTTGGCGGTCCTTGGGAGTGGCCTTGCCCCGTGCCCGCTCACGACGTTGACGGCGCTCCTCTTGTGTGAGCTGTCCGCTGTGACGCATGTCTTGGGCGCCGGCGGGCAGTGCCGCGGGTGCCGCTGCCTCAATGTGCTCGCATGCAAGCACTTCGGCCTCTTGAGGACCCATGCTCTCGAATCCTCGCTGCTGTGCCTGGGGACCCGAGTTGTAGAAGTGCTCCATGGAGATACGCCACACGCGACGCGGTTCCTCAAAACGGGGGATAACGCAGTCGCGTCCCGTTCCCTGTGAGAGAAAGGCACCCGTGCGCTCGGGGTCGCCGATGGTGGCCGAAAGGCCAATGCGGCGGGGCTGCACGCCTGCCATGCGCGAGAGTCGCTCGATAAGGCAGAGCGTCTGCCCGCCACGGTCGCCGCGCATGAGCGAATGGACCTCGTCGATGACCACATAGCGCAGGTCGCAAAACATGCGCGGGATCGCCATGTGCTTATGGATTAAGAGCGCCTCGAGTGACTCGGGCGTAATCTGCAAGATGCCGCTCGGTTTTTTGATGAGCTTAGCCTTGTGCGACTGCGAGACATCGCCATGCCAGTGCCAGACAGGGATATTGGCTTCTTCGCACAGGTCGTTGAGGCGGACGAATTGGTCATTGATGAGCGCCTTGAGGGGGCCAATGTAGAGGGCGCCCACGCTTGCGGGCGGGTTCTCCCAAAACTCGGTCAGGATGGGAAAAAAGGCTGCCTCGGTTTTGCCGGAAGCCGTGGATGCCGTCAGGAGCACATTGTCCTGCGTGTTAAAGATGGCATCTGCCGCCGCAACCTGGATAGAGCGCAAGCTCTCCCAATCGTGGGAGTAGATGAAGTCTTGGATAAACGGGGCGTAGCGGTCAAAGGCGTTCACGGGGCCTCCTCTCAAAAACGAATCTCTCAACGCGGCTGGCAACGGCTTGCTGCATTACTGCCTCAACGTTTGCCCAGATAGAGCCTGCCAAAATAAACCTGTCCCTTTTTGGCAGGTTAGATGGTGAATTCGGCGAAGTTACGGTCGCCGCCTGCGGTATCGGTGTCGCCTGTTGCGGTTGCCGGCGCCAGCGTGTCGCCACCGACGCTTTGCAGCAGCTCGGCTACGTTAGCATCGGGGTTCTGGCACAGGATGTCGAGCAGCTCGATAAAGTCGCGAATGACCTCGCGCGGCGTCAGATGCGTGTCGGCTCCCACACGACCGAACTCGATCTTGAGGAAGTCCACCAAGTCGTTCTCGGTAAGCGTGGGCGTCCAGCCAAAGTAGCCGGCGTGAATTTGCATGAGTTTTTCGATCAGCACCAGCAACTCCTCATAGGTGAGTGGCTGCAGGCGGATGATGGGCGCGAGCATGTCCTTAAGGTCCTCGCGCGCAAAGCGGCTCTGAGCGAGTCGGCTGCGCAGGGCCTCGTAGGAGAACACGCCTCGGCGGCGGTCTTCGATAGAGGTTGGAGTGCCGCCCATGATCATGCCCAGGTACTGCGCCTTGCCCTGGAGCGTGTCGTTGTACATAGTCAGGATCTTCTCGTAGTTGTATTGGCGCGTGATCGCGTTGGGAATCTTGTACAGATTCACGAGTTCGTCGATGAGCACCAGCATGCCCTTGTATCCGCTGCAGACCAAAAAGCGTGCAATGAGCTTAACGTAGTCGTACCAGTCGTCATCGCTGATGATGGTCGAGGAGTCCAGCTCAGCGCGAGCCTCGCTCTTGGTGCGGTACTCGCCGCGAATCCATTTGGTCACGCGACTCATAGCTTCTTCGTCACCCTCCGAGACAGCCATGCGATAACGGCGGAGCATGCGGGCGAAGTCGAAGCCGTGGACCATTTCCTCGAGCGGGGCCAGTTGGGCATTGACGACCGACTCGTTGACGTCGGAGCACGAGGCGACCCAGCGATCCAAAATAAGGTTGAGCGCACCGCCCTCGGGGCGCGTCTTGGTCGATATATTGCGGATGAGCTCGCGGTAGGTGGCAAGGCCCTGTCCCTGACCGCCCTGCAGACGGCGCTCGGGCGACAGGTCGGCATCAGCGACGACGAATCCCTCGCCCATGGCGTGCGTGCGGATGGTCTGGAGCAAAAAGCTCTTGCCGGCGCCGTAGCGACCGACTAAAAAACGGAAGCTTGCGCCGCCATCGGCGATGAGACTCAGATCGGTAAGCAGGGCGCGGATCTCGACCTCGCGCCCTACGGTGATGTAAGGAAGGCCGATGCGCGGGACCACGCCGCCCTTGAGCGAGTTGAGAATGACGGCAGCGACGCGCTTGGGCACGCGGGGCGCTGCGGATGCGGTATCACTCATGGTCTAGGTATCCTCTCACGTCTGCTTTGTAGTCCTCGATAATCTGCGGCCCTGCCGCGCTAAATTCAATTACGGTGTCACCCACCAGGTCAAAGAGCGCCTCGTTGATGGTATCGACGAGCATGTCCTCGCTCTGCCCCGATTGCGCTACCGCCGATTCCGCCTGTACTGCGTTGTGCTCGAGCAGCGCGCGGAGATAGGCGTCTGCGGCGGGCGCGAGTTCGTTTGTGGCTTCAGCGGGCGCAGCGGCTGCGAACGTTGACGTTGACGCGAGAAGCGGTGCCACGACACCAAACTGTTCGGTGGATATGGTCGGCTCGTCGGCCTCGTCCTGCCGAATGGGTGCCGCGACCGGTTCGACAATCGCGTCGGCTACGGGCTCGGCTTCCGGTTGCCCTGAGCCCGCTGCCTCGGCTTCCACAGGTGCGCCGTCCTCGCGCTCTTCATCGATCAAAAGCGCTTCGCGCGTTTGCGCAGCGGCGCTCCGAATGTGCCCCAGCTGACTCAGATCGATATCGATCTTGACGGGCTGGTGTGCGGCGT
>DBFBEA010000126.1:0-3279 GCA_048248475.1 Collinsella sp.
AACCTCGTCGATATGGTCGAGGGCCATCAGGTAGCCCTCGAGGATATGCGCACGCGCCTGGGCCTTCTTGAGGTCAAAACGAGTGCGGCGGGTGACGACGTCGACCTGGTGGTCGATATAGTGCTGCAGCATCTCGCGCAGACTCAGGCATTTGGGCACGCCGTTGACGAGCGCCAGGTTGTTGGCGCCAAAGGTCGTCTGCAGCGAGGTGTACTTGTACAGGTTGTTGAGCACGACCTGCGGAATGACGCCTTTCTTGAGCTCGATGACCAGACGGATACCCTTCTGGTTGGACTCATCGCGCATATCCGAGATGCCCTCGATGCGTTTGTCGTTGACGAGCTGGGCGATCTTCTCCTGCAGGGTGCCCTTGTTGACCATGTAGGGAATCTCGGTAAAGACCAGGCGGCTGCGGCCGGTCTTGGTGGACTCCACATGTGCCTTGGCACGCACGGTAATGGAGCCGCGGCCGGTCTCGTAGCTCTGCTTAATGCCCGCGCTGCCCATGATGATGGCACCGGTGGGGAAGTCCGGACCGGGCATGATCTGCATGAGCTCGTCGACGGTGGCGTCGGGGTTGTCGATCAGGTAGCAGGTGGCCTCGATCGCCTCGGTGAGGTTATGCGGAGCGATGTTGGTGGCCATGCCGACGGCGATGCCCTGGCTGCCGTTGACCAGCAGGTTGGGGAAGCGCGCAGGCAGCGCCACGGGCTCGGCGAGTGATTCGTCGTAGTTGGGCTGCCAGTCGACGGTATCCTTCTGCAAGTCACGCAGCAGTTCCATGGCGGGCTTGGCCAGGCGGCTCTCGGTGTAACGCATGGCCGCCGCGCCGTCGCCGTCGATGTTGCCGAAGTTGCCGTGACCGTCGATGAGCGGCGTGCGCATGGAGAACCACTGCGCCAGGCGGACCATGGCCTCATAGACCGCGGAATCGCCATGCGGGTGGTACTTACCGATAACTTCGCCGACCGTCCAGGCCGACTTCTTGTGTGGGCGGTTGGGATAGATGCCGCTCTCGTTCATCGCGTACAGGATGCGGCGGTGCACCGGCTTTAAGCCGTCGCGCACGTCCGGCAGGGCGCGCGCCGTGATAACCGACATCGAATACTCGATGAACGACTGCTTCATCTCGCGACCGAACTCCGAAATCTGGAGCTGGCCGCCGTTGATGTCCTCGCCGGCCGAGGCGCCACGATCGACTTCGCCAAAGCTCTCCTCGAGCTCACCGTCATCGTCCTCTTCCTCATCATCATCGGCATCGGGGTTATAGGCGTCCGGATCGCCGTCCTCGCCCTGCTCAGCACGGGCAAGCAGGCGCTTCAGATCGTCGGGCATGCCGGCGTCGCCGGCCTCGTCCATACCCTCATTGTTGTTGATATCGTCTGCCACGTTACCTCCTCTTAAGCATCAAGGAATCGTGCATCATGTGCGTGTTTTTCGATGTACTCGCGGCGATAGCCGACCTCGGAACCCATCAGCTCGCGCACGGCGCGGTCCGCCACCACGGCGTCCTCGATCGACACACGCTGCAGGATGCGGGTCTTGGGGTCCATCGTCGTCGAGGCGAGCTGCTTGGGGTCCATCTCGCCCAAGCCCTTGTAGCGCTGGACGGTATAGCCCTTGCGCTTTTTGGTGATCTTGCCGTCCTTGGCCTTGCCGTCCTCGTCGTTATCGTCGGGGTTCAGGCCCAGGCTCTGGATGGTGTCGCGCAGGATCTCGTCTTCGGGCTGGCGGCCGTTGGGATACACGTAGTGGATCTTGTTGCGCACCTTAATGCCAAAGATGGGCGGGCAGGCAACATAGACGTACCCGGCATCGATCAGCGGACGCATGTACTTGTAGAAGAACGTCAGCAGCAGGATGCGGATATGCGCACCGTCGACGTCTGCATCGGTCATGATGATGATCTTGTGGTAGCGCGCCTTGGTGATATCGAAGTCGCCGCCGTCGCCGGCACTCGTCGTGACGCCGCAGCCGATCGCGGTGATGAGCGACTGGATGGTGTCACTCGAGAACGCGCGATGGTCACCAACGCGTTCGACGTTCAAAATCTTGCCGCGCAGGGGCAGAATCGCCTGGATGTCTCGGCGACGGCCGTCCTTGGCCGAACCGCCTGCCGAGTCGCCCTCTACGATGAAGAGCTCGGTCAGCTCGGCATCGCGCACCGAGCAGTCGGCTAGCTTACCGGGCAGGGACGCTGTCTCGAGCAGGCTCTTGCGACGGGTCGCCTCGCGTGCCTTGCGGGCGGCATTGCGCGCCTTGCAGGCCTGCTGCGCCTTCTTGACGATCTCGCGGGCGGGCTTGGGGTGTTCCTCGAGGTAATCGGCAAGGCCGTCGGTCACGATCTTGAGTGTGAGCGCGCGCATATAGGAGCTGCCGAGCTTGGCCTTGGTCTGGCCCTCAAACTGCGGGTCGGGCAGCTTGACCGAGATAACGGCCGAAAGGCCCTCGCGTACATCGTCGCCGGTCAGGTTGGCGTCTTTTTCCTTGAGCAGGTTCTGCTTGCGCGCGTAGTCGTTGATCACGCGGGTGAGCGCGGTGCGGAAGCCCTCAAGGTGCATGCCGCCCTCGGGGGTGTAGATGTCGTTGGCAAACGACATGACGTTCTCGCCGTAACCGCTATTCCACTGCAGGGAAACCTCGACCTCGCCCATCTTGGTCACAGGCGCGTCCGGGTCCGATTTGCCCTCGATGTAGATGGGCTCCTTAAAGGCCTCGGGGACGTCCTTGCCCTCGTTGAGGAACTTGACGAAGTCGATGATGCCGCCCTCGTAGCAAAACTCCTCCACGTGGGGAGTAGACTCGCGCTCGTCAGTCAGCACGATTTTGAGGTTCTTATTGAGGAACGCCGTCTCCTGCAGACGGTTATGCAGCGTATCGAAATCGTAGATGCAGGTCTCGAAGATCTCATCGTCGGGCCAGAAGGTGACGGTGGTGCCCGTCGAATCCGAGGTGCCCACGACCTCCATCTTCTTGACGGTCTTGCCGCGCGAGAACTCCATCTCGTAGGTGTTGCCGTCGCGACGAACCTGAACGACCACGCGCTTGGACAGTGCGTTGACGACGGAGATGCCAACGCCGTGCAGGCCGCCCGAGACCTTATAGGCCGAATTATCGAACTTACCGCCGGCGTGCAAAATCGTCATGACGACCTCGAGCGTCGGGATCTTTTTAACAGGGTGCTCGTCGACGGGGATGCCGCGCCCGTTGTCGACGACCGTGATGGAGTTGTCGGCGTGGACCGTCACCTGGATCTCGGTGCAGAAACCGGCCATGGCC
>DBFBEA010000127.1:0-8524 GCA_048248475.1 Collinsella sp.
TTATTTGCTACTGCGGACAGTCCTGCGCAAGACGAAGAGCACATTAAGTGCTCTTCTTTGCGTGCGGAACTTGTAGCGAACAAAGCCAAGCCACCCGACCCTAAGGTTAACTTGACTGATGATAGCAAATACGACAAGCGAGATGCCTGCGACTTGCAGGCATCTCGCTTTATCTTAATAACGTGGTTGTGAATCAACCGCTATCTGTTATCCGCCCAAACATGGTCGGGTTTTCCAAGTGCCGCAGATTGCCGTGAAAGAGGAGCGACGCGTACTTTGGTACGCGAGCGACGGTTTGAACGGCAAGGTGCGGTGCTTGGGAAAGCCGCTTATCGATAGGAAACGCTCTGCTGGGAATCCTTCACGACTACGTCGTGGGCGCCGCCTTCGACGATCGAGGTCGAGCTGACCAGCGTTAGGCGTGCCTTTTCCTGGAGCTCGGGGATCGAGAGGGCGCCGCAGTTGCACATCGTTGACTTGACCTTGTAGAGCGTGCCGCCCACGCCGTCCTTGAGGGAACCGGCGTAGGGAACGTAGGAGTCGACGCCCTCGACGAAGCTAAGCTTCGCGGCGCCGCCCAGGTCGTAGCGCTGCCAGTTGCGAGCACGCGCAGAACCCTCGCCCCAGTACTCCTTCATGTACTGACCGTTCACGTTGACGCGCTCGGTCGGGCTCTCGTCAAAGCGGGCGAAGTAACGACCCAGCATCATAAAGTCTGCACCCATGGCCAGGGCGAGCGTCATGTGGTAGTCGTAGACGATACCGCCGTCGGAGCACACGGGCACGTAGACGCCGGTCTCCTCGTAGTACTCGTCGCGAGCGCGGCAGACATCGATCAGCGCGGTGGCCTGGCCACGGCCGATGCCCTTGGTCTCGCGGGTGATGCAGATGGAACCGCCGCCGATACCGACCTTGATGAAGTCGGCACCGCAGTCGGCAAGGAAGCGGAAGCCCTCGGCGTCGACGACGTTGCCGGCACCGACCTTGACGTCCTCGCCGTAGTTGGCGCGGATCCACTCGATGGTGCGCTTCTGCCACTCGCTGAAGCCCTCGGAAGAGTCGATGCACAGGACATCGGCACCGGCCTCGATGAGCAGCGGCACGCGCTCGGCATAGTCGCGGGTGTTGATACCGGCACCAACCATGTAGCGCTTGTCGTTATCGAGCAGCTCGTTGGGGTTGGTCTTGTGGCTGTCGTAGTCCTTGCGGAAGACAATGCCCATGAGGTGATCGTTGTCGTCAACGATGGGCAGGGCGTTGAGCTTGTTGTCCCAGATGACGTCGTTGGCAACCTTGAGGCTGATGTTCTTGTCACCCACGATGAGCTGCTCACGCGGGGTCATGAACTCGGAGACCTTCGTCTGGTGGTCATCGCGACTGGGGCGATAGTCACGGCTGGTGACGATGCCCAGGAGCTTACCCTTGGGAGTGCCGTCGTCGGTGACCGGCATGGTGGAGTGACCGGTCTTCTCCTTGAGCTCGATGACCTGCTCCATGGTCATGTCGGGGGTCAGCGTGGAATCGGACTGAACGAAGCCGGCCTTGTGATCCTTGACGGCCTTGACCATAGCGGCCTCGGACTCGGCGCTCTGGGAACCGTAAATGAAGGACAGGCCACCCTCGGTAGCGAGCGCGACACCCATATCGACGCCCGAGACGGACTGCATGATGGCGGAAACCATGGGGATGTTCAGGGTGATTGCCGGCTTCTCACCGCGCTTAAAGCGGGTCAGCGGCGTCTTAAGAGAGACGTTGTTGGGGATGCACTGCGAGGACGAGTAACCAGGGACCAGCAGATACTCCGAAAACGTGTGGGACTCACCGGGAAAGAACGTAGCCATGTTTCTCCTTTTTCCATGCGACCGGTCGGCTGCAGGCCTCGTAGGACCCAGCCCAACCTTGGGCGCCCAATACTGGAGAAGTATCTTAACGCACTTTGACTGCTACAATGCATGATTTAAGAAGAGCACACGAGGGTTTGACGCAGGCTATGCGTTTGCCCAGCAAACACTTTAGCGGGGAGACGTGGAGCACATGGAGTACAAGACGACGGCAAAGTTGGTCATTCAAGCGTGCGACAAGGATCTGCCGGGCGTGTTCGGCCACGGCTGCGTCTTGCTGCTGCAGGGTATTGCCCGCGAGCACTCGCTCAACCGCGCCGCCAAGAGCATGGGCATGGCGTATTCCAAGGCCTGGCGCATTGTAAACGAGGCCGAAGGTCAGCTGGGCTGCAAGCTCATCGAGCGCGACGGCGCCCGCGGATCCACCCTCACCCCCGCCGGCGAGCGAGCCATAGCGGTCTACGAAGAGCTGCAGGCCGACATTAACAACGTCATCGCCACCAAAGCCAACGCCCTCATCGCCAGCATAAAAGAATAGCCAATTTAGGACGGGGCCTTATAGCCACACAACCCCTTCTTATAAGTTGCGGTGAAATAGGGACTGTTTATGCGGTTAAAGCCGTAAATCAATCCCTATTTCACCGCAACTTATGGAGTCGAGGATGATTTAGCTAGTTGCGGAGGGCGTTGTCTAGAGTGGACGCTACAACCAGGGGATTGTCGGTACCGGCGAAGAGGCGGATGGTGCTCCCCTGCTTGCCGCGTGGGGCCGAAAGGCGCGTCGTTGCGCCGCCGGCGGGCGATGTGCGAAACTCCCCGGGCAAAGCATCGAACAGCTCGCCCGCGCTACGTTCGATAAGATCAAACTCAACTGCCGGTCCAAAGCCGTGCTCGAGGATTCCCGTTGCAGCCGCATGGTCGGGATGCGAACTCAGCCCGGGATAGCGAACGTTGCGCACCATCTCGTTGGCGGCCAGATACTCGGCCAGCGCACGGGCGCGGTCGAAATGCGCCTGCATGCGGACGTTAAGCGAGGAAAGCCCACGCTCCAGCACGTCGGTCTCCTCGGCAGAAAGGTCGAGCGCCGACGCACCGCAGCCTGCAAACAATACGTGCGCGCACTCGGCAGCGGCATCCACACGATGGCGCTTGAGCTGCGAGCGCGCCACCGAAGCGGCAACGAGCTTGCGCGGTGCCTTACCAGCACACACGCGGTCGAGTGCCTCGAGCGACAGCACAGCACCCAAGCGCAACGGATCGCACCCAAAGACGCCAGCCACAGTATTATCCACCACGAGCAGCGCATGCGTCTCGCGAGCCGTGCGGCCCAAAGCGCGAAGGTCGGGCACACGCAGGCCAAACCCACCGATTGAGTTCACAAACCACCACAGGTGCGGCCCCTCGGCATCAAACGAAGCATCAAAACCCTCGGACGCAGCAGCAAACGCCGCAACCGACGGCTCGCCCACCATAGCCACGTCGCAGGCATCAAAGCCGTGCGCAAACGCATCGACAAAGTCGTCCGCAAAGGCCACCAGGCGGTCACCGGGACGCACAATACCCAGCAGCGACAGAGCCGCCGGCACATGCGGGGCCGCAACAAGACGCGCCTCACGCGCGCCGGTCCTTACAGCCCAGGCCTCTTCTAGCTGCTGTACATCCACAAGGCATCGCCCCTTCATAAGCAAAAACCCACGATGCGGGTGTTCCCCGCATCGTGGGCAACGGCTGCAGTATAGCGCCGATATGCGACGAATCGCCTAGATGTTGAGCGTGTGATAGGTCACATTCGCGCCCGGAGCGTCAACGGTCACGCCATAGGCCTCGGGATAGATGCGCGTCGAAAACACGAGCGAGCCATCGTTCACAAACACCTCGACCGACGAGACATCGCCAACAATGCGCACGTTGCGCACCTCGTCGACGGGCTCCCAGCGCACGGTACGACCGCAGCCGGCAGAAGCGCGACCCTCATCGGTAAATCGCATCTCAAAGCGCGAGGGCAGTTCGCCCTCGGCGGGCACAAACGCCAACTTCAGCTCGCCATCAACGGTCGCGGTAAACGCGCCATCGACACCGTTGGCAACAACGTCAAAGCAGGTATCGCCGTCAACCTCCAACGAGCCCGCCCCCACACGCACCGAGGCATAATGGCGCTCGATCTCGCGCGCCGGCTGCTGCAGCACCAAGCCGCCAGCACCGGCTGTAAGCTCACGCGGCACCGTCATACAGTGCTGCCAGCCACACGCCACGGTGGGTGCGTTGCCATAGGTCGGCTCATCGGGCATGCCCATCCAGCCGATCAGAATATGTCGACCATCCTCGGACGTAAACTCCTGCGGAGCATAGAAGTCAAAACCGGCGTCCCACAGGCGGAACTCGCCCAGCTCATAAGTGTCATTATCACCGGTGATGTCACCCGTTACAGGCATATAGCCAGCAGCATACACATTACCGCGGTCCCAACGACCACCTTCGAGCCCCTGGGGCGAGAAGGACAGCCACTTCGCCGGTACACCGCCATCCGACTCAAGCTCAAGGTATCCCGGGCACTCCCACATAAAGCCAAAGCGCTCGGGCGTAGACACACGGCTCTCGAGCTCCCAGCTCATCATGTCCGCCGAACCGTACACCAGGATCTCGCCCACATCGCGCCCGGCACCCTCGCCGTGCATGGCGCAAAATCGACTATCGACATGCGGCCCGTCCACGCGACGACGCGCGCCCAGCACCATGTGGTAACGTCCATCATCATCGCGCCACACCTTGGGGTCACGCACGTGGCAGGTCAAATCCTCGGGATAATCCTCGGACGCCAGCACCACGCGCTTTTGGCTGAACTCCCGACCGGCAAGGCCATCAACGCTCTCGACATAAACAGTATCGGCGCGGCGGCCGGTATTGACGTAGTCGTACGTGCCGTCCGCATCGGAAAGCTTAACGTTGCCCGTATAGAGCACGCGAATGCGGCCATCCTCGGCAAGCGCGGAGCCCGAGTACACGCCATGGCAGTCAAACGGCTCGTCGGGAAGCAGCGGCGCGCCAACATATTCCCAGTTCATAAGGTCGCGGCTTGTCGCATGACCCCAGGCCTTAACGCCGCCCTCGACATCAAACGGCGCATACTGAAAATAGGCATGGAACACGCCGCCCGCCTGGCAAAGACCGTTGGGGTCGTTGAGCCAACCCGCCGGCGGCATAATATGGAAGCGTTGGCCATACGCGCCATGACCGCACTCAGAGGCGGCGGCGTCAACAGCGGCGACCAGCTTTGCAAGGTCGCGACCAAGTGCATTAGACATATCAAAGTCCTAACGGATCGAAAGTTACAAGGCACAAGAGATCGGCACCAGATACGGGAAACGCCCGCGAGCATACGACCCGCGGGCATCTCCTCAATCAAAAGCTCTTAGGCCTGCTCGGAAGCCTTGGGCTCGTCCTTGTACAGGACAAACGAGATAGCAAAGGAAACCAGCGCGGCGACCGCAAACATGATCGCGTACTGCACGGGCTGGGCCAGGCACAGCAGGATACCGAAGATACCGGTAACGCCCGTGCCGGAGGCAGCCAGCGAAGTGAGCGCGCAGACCAGGGCACCGCAACCGCCGCCGATGCAGCCGGCGATGAAGGGCTTAAAGAAGCGCAGGTTCACACCAAAGATGGCAGGCTCGGTAATGCCCATGAAGGCGGACAGGGCCGAAGGAAGCGCCAGGCCCTTGATCTTGGCATCGCGGGTCTTAAAGGCAACGGCGAGCGCGGCACCACCCTGAGCGATGTTGGCGGCACTGGCGATGGGTAGCCAATAGGTCACGCCATACTGAGCGAGCTGGCCCAGATCGATGGCGGTGTACATCTGATGGATACCGGTAACGACCGTGGGGGCATAGAACAGGCCGACGATAAAGGAACCGATGCCGAAGGGCAGGGTCAGCAGGGTCTGGATCAGGCCGAGGATGGCGTTCTCGGCCCAGACAAAGATGGGGCCGACGGCAACGAGCGTCACGAGCACGGTAACGAACACGGAGACGAGCGGGGTCACAAAGAGGTCGAACATCTCGGGAACGATCTTGTGCAGGCGCTTCTCGAGAAAGGCCAGAATGGCGCAGGCGATGACGATCGGAATCACATGGCCCTGATAGCCGACCCACTCAAAGCTGTACACGCCGGGAATGACGGTGACCATGGTCTGCACGCCCTCGGAGGCAACCGTATAGGCGCTCTGCAGCGAGGAGTTGATGAACGCACCGCCGACAACGGCACCCAGATACGGGTTGGCGCCAAAGGCCTTAGCGGCGGAGTAACCGATCAGGATCTGCAGAATGCCAAAGGACGTGCCCGAGACCAGGTCGGCAATCTTATAAATAAAGTTATTGGTGTCGAGCGCGATAAAGCCGTTGGAGGCCATAAAGTTGAGGGCGCTCATAATGCCCAGCAGCAGGCCCGAGGCCACGATGGCGGGGATGATGGGGACAAAGACGTCGCCGAGCACCTTAATGGCACGCATAAAGATGTTCTGCTGCTGCGCCGCTGCCTCCTTGACCTCGGCCTTGGTGGCAGCCTCGACGCCGCTGAGCGCAATGAACTCGTCGTAGACCTTGTTGACGGTGCCAGTGCCAAAAATAATCTGGAGCTGGCCCTGGGCCTCAAAGACGCCCTTGGCGCCGTCGATATTCTCGAGGGCCTCCTTGTCGACCTTGGCGTTATCGGCAATCACAAGGCGCAGACGCGTGGCGCAGTGTGCGGCCGAAACAACGTTGCCGGCGCCACCGATGTTGTCGAGCACCTCTTGGGCTGATTTGCGGTAGTCCATGACTTCCCTTTCCTCCAACGGGCGCATCTGCACCCGGCCATCTTTGACACTTACACTGTAATCGTTTTCAGTTTCATATGTCTGTAATCGTTTTCACAGTAGAGTGAACGGTAGGAAAAAGCCGGCGAAAGGTAGTTTAAAGGCAAAAACAGGGGTCTCAGAGACAGACAGGCATGCCCAAAGCCTAGACATTCATCAGTTGATGGCCGAGCTTGAGCGACTTTAGACCGCGCTCCCCTTCCACTCCATCGAGCGTGTTGAGCAACATATTGGTCGCCTCGACGCCGCTGGTCAGGTAGCCGTAATGCACGGTGGGAATACCGCCCGTCAGCGCCCGCAAAAATGCGTTGTCGCCGAAACCGCTCACGCGGCGCACGCCCTCGCCCAAGCCGCGAACCTCATCGATGGCACGAAGCGCGCCAGCAGCCATGGTGTCGGTCGCGCAGGCGATAAACGAAATATCGGGAGCGACGGAAAGCAGTTCACGTGCCGCACCATAGCCCGAGTCGAGCGTAAACGAGCCCAGGCGAATCAAAGCGGCATCGAGCGGGTTGTCCGCGGCGCGCAAGCCGGCCTCAAAACCGCGACGGCGGTCATAACCGGCCGCGCGGTCCTCTTCGGTAACTCCAATATAGGCAATCTTGCCGTCCACGCGACCCGCAAGCGCATGGCCCAGCTCAAAGGCGGCCTCGTAATCGTCGTGATAGACGCACGCCACGCCCTCGACATGTTGGCCGATCAGCACGATGGGCACGCGGCACGACTCAATCGCCCGACGGTGCTCGTCGGTAATCATGGTTGCCACCAACACAATGCCGTCAACCGGGTGGTTTTGGAATAAATCGAGGTATTCGAGCTCACGATCGGCCGCGTTGTCGGTGTTGGCAAGCAGCATCTGGTAGCCACGACGACCGAGCACCTGGCCAATGCCGGCAGTAATGCGGCTCACGGATTCCGAGTTGATCTTGGGGACGATGACGCCGATGAGCTTGGTGGAACCGGTGCGCAGCGCGCGAGCCTGGCTGGACCGCACGTATCCTGTCAGCTCAATCGCTTTCTTAATGCGCTCGGCCTTGTCCGTCGATATGTAGCCACCGTTGAGGTAGCGCGAGACGGCGGCGCTCGAAACGCCCGCCAACTCGGCCACATCTTTCATCTTTACCACGAGCACCCCTGTCATTGAAATCGCTTTCACCATGATACCTGTTCGTTCCGGCGTTCTAACGAACGCCGGACTGCTCGACGCTGTGCGGGCATCTGCCGGGCGATCTGCCGCTCAAACCGTCGCTCGCGTACATGAAGTACGCGTCGCTCCTCTTTCGTGGCACCTCGCCACGGCAGCTACCCGCTCGCTGACGTATGCTCGACCAGGAGCGCCCCTCTTTGTACAATCTGCTCGTTAGGGTCCTACCCGTGGTACTCGCCGTTGTATTGGATCAACGTCAGGTCCTCCACGCCGTCGAGCGCACGGATGGCGTCCGCATAGGGCATGTCAACGCCGTCCGAGAAGAGCTCGACGGCCATCTCGACTTTGTCGCCGCGCATCGTCTTAGACTTGACGGTGAACTTGGTGCGCCCAAACGCGCGCACGATATCGTCGCCGGTGGTCTGGCCCGTGTAGTGGATGACCATCATGTACACGCGCGCCTTGTCCTGGTGGCTCGCAAAGCCGGCGATCATCACCACGATCACCACTGCCGTAAGCCCCACGAGCGCATACATGCCGGCGCCTGCCGTAATGCCCGTGGTAATGGCCCAAAACAGATACAGCAGGTCGAGCGGGTCCTTGACCGCCGTACGGTAGCGGACGATGGACAGAGCACCGACCATACCGAGCGAGATGACCACGTTGGTCGAGATCGCGAGCGTGACC
>DBFBEA010000128.1:0-8191 GCA_048248475.1 Collinsella sp.
AATGGCTCGGTTCATCTCGGAGTCATCGACAATAAGCACCAAAGGCTTTTCGCTTTGGAAGGCTTCGATGGAATCGGCATCGGTCACGACCGTACCGGCTTTTGCCTTAGCGCGGCTCAATAACTGGACAGCGCGGCCAACGCCCTCATCGACCGTCTCGCCATGAATACGAACGCCACCAACACATGCCGTCAGGCTCACGTACTCATGGCCCGGAACAATCGTGGCATGAACGGCATCGGACACCTGATGCAGGCGACGGGTGAAGTCATCGGAAGGAATATTGGGCATGACGACCACAAACTTGTCGCAGCCATAGCGTACGAGCTCATCAGTCGAACGAATTCCGCTGCGTATGGCTGTCGCCACAGCACCGAGCGCAAGGTCGCCGGCATGACGGCCACACGTATCGTTGAAGACCTTAAAATCATCAAGGTCGATCACCGCCACGCCAGCCTTCATGCGAGCGCTACGGAGCTTTTCTTCGTAATATCGGCGATTGCGCACGCTCGTCAGCACATCGGTGTAGACAAGGTCCTCTTCTGCAGCCTCTTGTTCATCGATCGGACGCACCATCAGCAAGACGCGAGGCTCGCCCTCGACCTTTAGAGGGCGTAGGCGAGCGCGGTACTCAACACCATCGTTGAGCAGTTGCTCCGACACCTCATCGGAGTCTGCCAAAGCCTCAAGACTCGACTGACGCAGACAAGGGCAGCGATCGCCGGCGAGCAGGCAGTTAGGCTCGCTCTTAATCTGATCGGCCGACAGCAAACGTACCACAGGGTAGGTCTTCGCGACGCGGGCGACCTCAGCGGCAGCCTCCTCGTCGGTTAGATTGACCTCGTGATTATTGAGCATATGGGGCCCTTTCTATCGTTATGCACGGCAACGGTGCATATCAATTGGTACAAGGGTAACATCTAACAGCTGAAGGCAAACGCGCGATTATCGTTACATTTTTATGACCTGGCAAGCGGCGGTAATGGAGCCGCGGGCGCGCGGTTATGGACGCATTCGTCAACAATGACGAAACGCTAACAACCCCTCTCCCCGCAGGTCATCGAGCGTGCTAACGCTCCAAGACATCGCGAACGGCATTTGCCGCCGTAACGGGGCGATCGCGCAGACCGTTATGCGCGCCCGGAATCGCCACAAGGGGGCAATCGAGATATTCGGCAGCCACCCTCGTGCCCGCCTCGCGGGGCGTGCCAACCGAGAGCCCGCCCAAGAACACGGCCGACACCGCCTTTGACGCGCGGGCGCGCTCCCAGTCGGGAGCATATGTCATATTTGTTCCGTATTCATTGGCCATGAAGCAACGACCATTGCGCAGGGCATGTTTGACTTCCGCTTCGGTCGTCCCGGGAGCCTCGGGGTCCAAGTCGCCGAGGGCTCCCAAGAAAAGCCGGAGCGCCCTTGAAACCTTTCCAGCCGCAATCATATCGAGCAAAACCGGAGCTGCGCCCATGCCGACGCCTTCGGCCGACACAGCCGGCTCATGCAGAATCGCACGGGCGACGAGATGGGGTTCGGTGCGAAGAAGCTCCAGCGCCACCAACGTACCGGCGCTATGCGCAAGCACATTTGCCGGAGCGCCAACGTGTTCGATCACGGCTTGCAGGTCGGCGGCCTGAGCGGCAAGATCATAGCTGCCGTCTGCCGCATCGCTGCTGCCACCGCAGCCGCGGCGGTCGTAGGCAATTACGCGGTAGTTGCGGCTGAGCTCACAAGCGATGCCGTCGAAAAATGTGCCGTCGACACAAGCACCGTGCACGCACACCAAGGCAGGAGCATCAGGCGACACATCCGGGCCGGCATATTCGCGACAGGCAATCGTGGTGCCCGCATTCTCGACCGTAAAATCCATGTTGTGCCCCCATCATCAACGCCCATCCAGTTGCACGTCAGTGCGGTTGGATGGACCCGCATTGCCTTACGCCTTGTTAACAGATTAACTGTACCCGACCCGAGGCTTTTCATGGCACGGCATAATGAGCGACGTGAAAAAACGAAACTTGTAAAGCAAGAGCCCGCACCTTGCTTTGGAGCCGATGCTATGCTTAGGCACAATTGTCTTGAGGAGCATATGCCTATGTCTACGTTTTTGAATGCCAGCCCCATCTTTGGGCCCGTTCGCAGCCGTCGCCTTGGTCTCTCGCTCGGCGTCAACATGATGCCGGCCAGCGGCAAAATCTGCACGTTCGACTGCATTTACTGCGAAAACGGCCTCAACGCCGAGCGCCCCTGTCATGAGCCGTACAACACAGCTGCCGTGGTACTCGACGCGCTCGAGGCAAAGCTGCGCGAGATGGCAGCCGAGGGCGAGCTCCCCGATGTGATCACCTTCGCAGGCAACGGCGAGCCCACTGCCGCACCGGAGTTTCCGCAGGCCATCGCCGGCGCCGTCGCGTTGCGCGACGAGCTTGCCCCAAACTCCAAAATCGCCGTGCTCTCCAACGGTACGCGCGCCGACCGCCTCGAGGTGCACGACGCGCTCATGATGGTCGACGACAACATCCTCAAGCTCGATACCGTCGACCCGGCGTTTATCCAGCTGCTCGACCAGCCCGTTGGCCCCTACGGCGTCGAGCACCAGATCGAGACGTTCGCAAGCTTTGACGGTCACGTTATTATCCAGACGATCTATTTGACCGGCGAGTATCAGGGCAAGCTCATCGACAACACCGGCGAGGAGTACGTCGGCCCCTGGCTCGCGGCGCTTGAGCGCATTCGCCCACAAGAAGCAACCATCTACACGGTGGCGCGCGAGACACCGATCGCCGGCCTTGCCAAAGCGGCGCCTGAGGTGCTCGACGCCATTGCCGCGCGCGTCCAAGCCCTCGGCATTCCCTGCCAGGTGAGCTACTAGCAAAACCACGCAGCAGCTAGTGTCCGCCATCCCACTCCATCAGTTGCGGTGATATAGTTCCTATTTATGCTGTTAAACCGCTTAAATCGGAACTATATCACCGCAACTTTTATGGACGCGTGGGTGGGCTATACTAGCTGCGGATGAAAGGAAGTTAGCCATTGTTTGACAACGGACCTGTGCCCGGCCGCAACGACGCTTGCTGGTGCGGCAGCGGCAAAAAATATAAGAAATGCCATAGCGCCTTTGATGAGCGCCTTGAGCGCCTATGGGAAGAGGGCTGGGAGGTTTTGCCCCGCACGCTCTACAAGGCGCCCGCCGATATCGAGGGCATCAAGCGCTCGGCCGCCATCAACGTGGGCGTGCTCGATTACGTAGGCGAACACATCGCCGCGGGCATGACCACCAACCAGATCGACCAGATGATCTACGACTACACCGTCGAGCACGGCGGCACGCCGGCCGACCTCAACTATGAGGGCTACCCCAAGAGCGTTTGCACCTCGATCAACGACGTGGTCTGTCACGGCATCCCCTGCGATACGGACGTGCTGCACGAGGGCGACATCATCAACGTCGACTGCTCCACGATTCTTGACGGCTACTTTAGTGATTCGAGCCGCATGTTCTGCATCGGCGAGGTCTCTGCCGAGCGCCAGCGCCTGGTCGACGTCACCCGCGCCAGCGTGGAGGCGGGTCTGGCTGCCGTCAAGCCGTGGCTGCCGCTGTCCGTGATGGCCGAGGCCGTGCAAAAGACGGTCGAGGACGCCGGCTTTAGCGTGGTACGCGAGTACGGCGGACACGGCATCGGTAAGGAGTTCCACGAGGACCCGTTTGTGGGCTTTACCACCGAGGCACCCGATGTGGACACCATCATGGCTCCGGGCATGGTCTTTACCATCGAGCCCATGGTCAACGCCGGAGCGCCCGACATCAAGATCAGCAAGGGTGACGGCTGGTGCGTGCGCACCAAGGACGGCAGCGATTCGGCCCAGTGCGAGGTACAGCTCGTGGTGACCGAGGACGGCTACGAGCTGCTGAGCTGGTAGCCGTGGATGCGCCGGATGCTGACGGGCACGCTCGTCTTGCATCCGGCGTTTTATTTAAACGTTTTGCCTGATAAAACCTGCCAAAATAAACCTGTCCCTTTTTGGCAGGTCGAGCGGAGAGGACTGCTTGTGAACATCCTGGTTTTGCTGCCCGTCAATGACCGCCATCGCGCAATTCTTGAGTCGAGCGCTCCGGGCGAGGACTTTATCTACACGAGCTCCGACGCCGCCACGCGCGAGCAGGTCGCCGATGCCGACGTGATCTTGGGCAACATCGACCCTGGCATGCTCACGGCATGCGAGCATCTCCAGCTGTTGCAATTGCAGACCGCCGGCTATGACGACTACTTGGCCGCCGGCACCGTGCCAGCCGACGCTAAGCTTTCCTGCTCGGTGGGCGCCTACGGCCAGGCCGTAAGCGAGCATATGTTTGCCATGGTCCTTTCTATGATGAAGCGCCTGCCCGGCTATCACGACTTGCAGCGCGAGCATCGCTGGGAGGATTTGGGGCCGGTCACCTCGCTCAAGAACGCCAATGTGCTGGTGCTAGGCGCGGGCGATATCGGCGGCCACTTCGCCACACTCTGCCGCAACATGGGCGCGCACGTCCGCGGCATCAAGCGCCATCCACTCGTCTACCCCATTGTGTTTGAGGACATGGACGGCATGGACGCCCTCCCCGAGCGCCTGGCCGAGGCTGACATCGTCACGTCCTTTATGCCCAGCACGCCCGAGACGCGCGGTCTGGCGAACGCCGAGTTCTTCGCCGCGATGAAACCGGGCGCCTTCTTTGCCAACGGCGGCCGCGGCGATCTTGTGGTTGCCGACGATTTGGTTGCCGCTCTGGAGTCGGGACATCTCGCCGGCGCCGCGGTCGACGTCACCGACCCCGAACCGCTGCCTGAGACAAGCCCACTGTGGAATGCGCCCAACATGCTCATCACGCCACACGTCTCCGGCTGGTTCCACCTGGCAGCCACGCTCAACAATGTGGTCGACATCGCCGCGGAGAACCTGCGTCACCTGCAAGCCGGCGAAACTTTACGTTGTTGGATCGAACATTAGGGTTCCGCCGTTCTAACGAACGGCGGACCGGTCGACGCTGCGCGCCGCCCAGAGCGACAATTTGTCATTCAAAAGGCAAGGCATGACCAGAAGGTCTATGCCTTGCCTTTTTCATGCCAACTTGTTCGCTCTGGACATCGCTCGCTGACGCTTGCTCAACCTGCGGTGTCTCAACAATTCCGTCCAGCTGTTGGCATTGCGGCATTTTCCCAGATAAAACCTGCCAAAATGAACCTGTCCCTTTTTGGTAGGTTTGGTGCAATGGGGTCAGGTTGGCTTGCGCCATACCGGTAGTTCTGTCTGCGACACTCTCGCCAAAGTGATATCAAACATACATCTAGCGTTTTCGACACTTCGCTTATTAGAGCCAGTCCGTCTCCTCATCATAGCGGTCCGAATAGGCGCTACGCTTGAGTTCTTCATCGCTCGCTGGCCACGCGTTGGACACGTCGATTCCCGATTCATGGCAAGCGGTGGCGAACAGCTTCGACCCCTGATCGATTAGTTGAGACCTGCCCTCGGTCTTCTCGTCTTCGGCTTGCATTTAGAGCTCCACGCTTTCGGCTCCATTGATATGGAGGTCGCGCTCGTAGAAGGCCGTGAGGGCGCGGATGGCACACATCACGTCGCGCACGCCGCCGGTCTCGTAGCTCGAGTGCATGGCAAGCTGCGGCAGGCCCACGTCCACGGCATGCATGCTCGCCTGCATGTTCGACAGATTGCCCAGCGTAGAACCACCCGCCATATCACTCTTGTTGGCGAAGGCCTGCGTGGGCACGTCGGCGTCATCGCAGATGGCCTGGAACACCGCGCGGCTAAAGGCATCGGTGCAGTAGTGCTGGTTGGCGGCTTCCTTGATGACGATGCCGCCGTTGAGCACAACCTGATTGCGGGCGTCGCACTTCTCGGCGTGGTTGGGGTGCACGGCATGTGCGTTGTCGCAGCTCACGAGCATCGATGCGGCAAGGGCGCGATGGTACGACTCGTCGTCAAAGCCCAACGATCCGTTAATGCGGCGCAGCGCATCGGCCAAGAACGTCGACATGGCTCCCTGCTTGGTCTCGGAGCCAACCTCCTCGTTATCAAAGCAGCAGAAGACCGAGATATCGCGCGCGTTCTCAGCACCCAAAAATGCCTGCAGCGAGGTATAGGCGCAGGCCAGGTCGTCGAGCTTGGGCGTCGAGATAAACTCGTCGGCCCAGCCCCAAATGCGCGCATCCTGACGATTGACCAGGAACAGATCGCGACCCAGAATCTGCTCGGGCTCAACGTCCAACTCGTCGGCGATCAGAGCATCAAAGTCGCCCTGCTTAAGCTCGCCGGCGCTGATGAGCGGGCACAGGTCGACGGCGCGGTTGGGCGCAAAGCCCTCGTTAACGCCACGATTCATATGGATGGCAAGGCTCGGAATGATAGCGACCTCGCACTCGGTGGCAAGCAGGCGGCTCTCGATACGGTCGCCCTCGCGCACCAACACGCGGCCCGCGAGCGCCAGCGGGCGATCGAACCAGGTGTAGTCGATCATGCCGCCGTATGCCTCGGTGTTCAGGCGCAGCGTCTCGCCTGCGCCGTCGAGCTCGGGCACGGCCTTAACCTTAAACGTAGGCGAATCGCTGTGCGACGCCGTCAGTTGAAAATGATAGTCGCCGGCAACGCCGTCCTCGCCCCACGTAGCAGCCAGGTCCTCGCCCACCTTAAAGGCAACAACGCTCGAGGTGTTGCGCTGCGTGTAATAGCGACCGCCCGGCTCGATATCCCACGCCGCGTTCTCGGGCAGGTAGGTAAAGCCCGCCTCGTCGAGCTCGGCCATAATGGTCGCCGCCGTATGGAACATGCTGGGACATGCCTCGATAAAGTCGATGAGGTCGTTGGCGGCCTCGATATCGTCGGCCGTCACATGCGCGCGCTCGGGCGTTTCCTGATCCGTCATGCTCTCCCCTTTCGCTGGGTTGATGGTCCCCTCCAGCATACCCCGCCACGCCAGCGCCGCACTCTTCATTCCATGTTTAATCCCGCGCCGCTCACCAAGTTGAGCCATCATGCCCGCGCTCCTTTTGCGACAATTACGCTAACAGGACGAGAGGAGCCGTCATGAAGCCACGTAACATTGCCATCGCCTGCGGTGTCGCGGGAGTCGCCGTCGGCCTTGCCGCTGCCACCGGTATCGTTTACCGCAAGCAAATCAAGTCCGCCGCGTCGCTCAAACGCTTGACCGGCTACGCGGATAGCTATGACCTGTACGCAATCGACATCGCCTACGACTACGATCTTGATCGCATCATCGCCGCTGGCGTGCGCGACGACCAGGCCTACATCGATGCCGTGGTGGCGCAGGTGCTGCCCGGTGTGCCGGTACATGTCCAGGCGCCCCAGTTTGCCTGCAGCGCTTTTGTCGCCGTAGATGCCGAAGGCCGCGTGCGCACCGGTCGCAATTACGACTTTAAGGACGACACCTCGGCGCTGCTGGTGCGCAATCACCCACGCGACGGCTATGCCTCCATCGGGTTTGCCGCCCTTAACAACCTGGGCGATAACACTCCGCTTGACTCCGTCGGCGGACGCGCCGCCGCACTCATGGGCCCGTTTGCCCAGCTCGACGGTGTTAACGAATGCGGCGTGTCCATTGCCGTACTCACTCTGGATTCCAAGCCCTGTGACCAGGACGCGCAACGCCCCGTCATCAATACCTCGCTCGCCATCCGTCTGGTGCTCGACCGTGCCGCCACCACGCAAGAAGCTGTCGACCTGCTTTCCGCCTACGACATGCACGCCATGGCAGGACGCGATTACCACTTCTTTATCAACGACGCCGCCGGTGACGCGCGCGTAGTAGAGTGGGATCCGCGCGATCCGGACCGTGCTTTCAAAGCGACTCCTGTACGCCAGGTTACGAACTTCTACGCCTGCTATGGCGACGAAGTGCTGCCCAACCAAAAGAATGGCGAGCTGGGCCATGGTAAAGAGCGCGCCGTCGCAATCGCCGATGTCCTTGACGCCCATGTCGGTGCCCAGGACGAAACGATTGTCTGGAAAGCCCTGCGTGCCGCAGCGCAAGAACCCAATCCGGAAGACATCACCAGCAATACGCAATGGTCGGTCGTCTTTGACAATACCGAACCCGCCGCCGCCATTACGCTGCGCCGCCACTGGGGCGACGTCGACGCCTTCGCACTGTAAGGACCCAGGCTCGTCGACCTTACGCTCGCCT
>DBFBEA010000129.1:0-7237 GCA_048248475.1 Collinsella sp.
GCGTGGTACCATAGCGCGAACGCAAAATCGGAAAAGTGAGGCCCAGATGGTCGATCAGGAAAAAGTCGAGGCCGCCATTAAGCTGTTGCTTGAGGGCATAGGCGAGGACCCAACTCGTGAGGGCCTGCTGGAGACCCCGGCGCGCGTTGCCCGTATGTATGGTGAGATCGCCGGCGGTATGGACCAGAGTGCCGAGGAGCACCTGTCCAAAACCTTTGCCGTCGCTTCGAACGATTTGGTTATCGAGCGCGACATCACGTTTTACTCGCTGTGCGAGCATCATCTGCTGCCGTTTTACGGCAAGGCTGCCATTGGCTATATCCCCAACGGCCGTGTCGCAGGGCTTTCTAAGCTTGCCCGCACGGTAGAGGTCTACGCCCGTCGTCTGCAGCTGCAGGAGCAGTTGTGCGCACAAGTTGCCGATGCCCTCATGGAGTATCTCGCTCCCCAGGGAGCGATTGTGCTCATGGAAGCTGAGCATATGTGCATGACCATGCGCGGCGTGCAAAAGCCTGGCACCAAGACCGTGACGCTCGCTCGTCGCGGCGTCTTTGAGGCCGATCCGGCGCTCGAGGAGCGATTCTTTAGGATGCTGGGACGCTAACTATGAGAGTCGTCAACGACTTTACATCGAAGACCGATGAGGGGACGTCGCGTCGCGGCTTTATGGCATCGGGCCTGACTCCCTTTGGTGCCATGCCTCGCATTGATTACATTTGTGCCAACGGGCTGTTCCGTCGGCACCTGGGCAACATTGCACAGTTGGAATCGGGGCGCATCTTCTGCCGCCACGGTATTGACCATCTTCTCGATGTCGCTCGCATTATGTGGATCAAGAATCTTGAGGAACAGCTCAAATTTGACCGCGAGGTCATCTACGCCACGGCACTTCTTCACGATATCGGCAAAGATGAACAGTATGAATCGGGTATATCCCATGATGTTGCAAGCGAACGCGTCGCCGATGCGATTCTCGGCGGCATGCCCGATGACGTGGCGTTTGAGCCGGCCGATGCCGCAGCCATTAAGACGGCCATTCTGGGCCATCGAAAGCTGCGCGTGAACAGCCAACCGCTTGAGCGTTTGCTCTATGCGGCCGACAAGGCCTCACGCGCCTGCTTTGCATGCCCCGCGCGCAATGCTTGCAACTGGAGCGATGATAAAAAGAACCTGTCGATTCGCGTGTAGTTAGTTTGCGCGGTCGGGGTTCTAAACGAAGGAGACGATCGCGATGAGCAATAAGAAACTGCCCGAGAATGCAACCAAGACTGAAGGTGCCGAGCTCGCCCGCCGTGGAAGGGGCGAAATATCCACCGCAACGGCGGTACCCCACGTGAGCTATGACGATCTGCGCCATGCCGACCGCATCACCGTTGAAGGTCTTGAGGTTTTTGCTAACCACGGCGTATATCCCGAAGAGAACGCGCTGGGCCAGAAGTTCATCGTGTCCCTGGTGCTCTATGCCGACCTGCGTGCAGCGGGGGAGCACGATAACCTGGACGCCTCGATTGACTACGGCTCGGTATGCCACGATGTCGATGGCTATCTGCGCGAGCATACGTTTAAGCTCATCGAGGCTGCAGCCGAGGGTGTGGCCCAGATGCTGCTGCGTCGTTACCCCCTGCTGCTTGGCGTGCACGTTAAGCTCGATAAGCCTTGGGCGCCCGTCGGTCTTCCCCTGGCAAGCTGCGGCGTCGAGATCGAGCGCGTGCGCTAACCGGTTCTAATACGTCTCTATGGGCGGCTGCTTGAGCCGCTGCGATAGAGCTCTATTGTTGGGACAGTACGTGTCGAGCAGGGCGTGAAACCGCTGATTGTGGCTTGGCTCGAGCAGGTGGACGAGCTCGTGGGCGACAACCATGCCGAGACACTCGATGGGATAGGCGGCAAGTTCGCGTGCGATGCGAACGGCACCGGATTTGGGCGTGCATGAGCCCCAACGCGTTTTCATGCTACGTACGGAAACGCGGGAAACGGCGACACCCATTGCGATTTCGTACACGCGTACCATATCGCGCAGCGCCGTGGTGACCTCGGATGCATAGAGTTGGTCGATGCGGGTCTGGAGCTCATCGGACGTCAGGCCGTCGAGGGTTGCGCGCCGCTTGGCCTGTGGGCGTTCGTTCGATTTGTCGGCACCTATAAAACTTGCGAAGGTGGCCTGCTTGGGCCGCGGTGCGGGTGACTTAAAGTTGTGATCGAGCGCATCTTGTACCGTGATGGGCTTGCCCCAAAGTGCAATGATGGACGAGGGGCTGAGCGGCTCTCGCGCCGTCGCCTGACGTTGCTCGCGCTGGGCAAGCCGGCTGATAATCCAGGCGCTGTTGCGCTTCACAAACGCTTCGATACGCTCGCGGCTGGCGCCGAGCGGTGCACTGGCGTGGACCTCACCGCTCGATGTGACGCGTAGGTTGAAGTTCTTGACGCGCTTTTTGGTAACGACGACGGGGATGGGCGTCCCATCCGGTCGGGATACGGAAATCGTAAACTGCTGCGTCAAAAGCGGTCCTTCAGATTGGGGACGGGCCGGCATGTCGACCGTTCGGCATACCGGCCCGCTCAAGGGATGTGAAATTAATAACGCTCAAAGAAGGCAAGCGCGTTGTCGCTGCAGAGCTTTTGCATCACGGTCTTGCCAAAATGCTTGGAAAGCATGTTCTGGAACTCGGGCATCTTGCTGGCATCGGAGAGGAAAGCGGGCACCGTGGCGCCGTCCCAGTCGCCGCCGAGCGCGATGACGTCCTCGCCGCCCAGGTCGAGCCAGTGCTCGATATGTGCCGCTAGCTGGTCGAAGGTGACGTCTGCGGCGGTCTTGTCGGTTGCGTCGTTGGAAAGGAACTCGCTGCAGTAGTTGAGGCCGACGATACCGCCCATGTCGCGAATGGTGCGGAACTGGTCGTCGGTGAGGTTGCGCTTGGCGCCGCAAACCGCACGGGAGTTGGAGTGGCTGGCGACGAAGGGACGCGTGGCGTGGGCGACAACCTCGTCAAAGCACTCGTCGTTGAGGTGGGAGACATCGAGTACCATGCCGGCGTGCTCCATCTGCGTAAGTGCCTCGATGCCGGCGGCGGTGAGGCCGGCGTGGGTATCGTGTCCGCTCGCGAGCGGTCCCTGCGCATTCCAGCTGAGCGATGACATGAGTACGCCCAAGCTCTTGAGCACCTCGATCAGCGCGGGGTCCTCGGCAAAGAACGTGGCGTTTTCGATGGTGTGGATGCAGGCGACCTTGCCGTCCTTGAGCGCGGGGCGAATGTCTGCGGCGCTGCGCACGTTGACCATGCGGTCGTGGTTAAGCATTGCCTGGCCGCTCATATGCGACATGATCTGCGCCTGGAAGCGCGCGGCGTGGGCGGTGGGAATCTCGTCGGGGACAAACGTGGCGAAGCACTGTGCCCATGGCGTGTTGCCGATCTTTGCGAGCGAGATGGCGCAGGCGTTGCCCTCGATGAGGTCGAAATCTTGCGGATGCGTTTCGTCGCCGGGGAAATAACCGTCGGTGCCGGCGGTAAAGCGCAGGTCGAGATCGAGCGTGGCCCAGCCGATGCGGTCGGCGGTGTCGCAATGTAGGTCAAATACGGGATATGCCATGGTTCCTCCGGATGCAGCGTTTCTTTGCAAACTGTCCTTGAATTGTATGACTAGGGTATAGTTAGCGCCATATGTTCACGGCGGCCCGCGTTGTGCGCCGCCCTTATCACGGAGGTTACCATGTCCAACCAGGGCAAGAAGGTCAAGACCCATTATCGCGGCACGCTCGACGACGGCACGCAGTTCGATAGCTCCTACGATCGCGGCGAGCCGCTGGAGTTCACCTGCGGCGCCGGTCAGATGATCAAGGGCTTCGACGCCGCTGTTGTCGACATGCAGGTGGGCGAGAAGAAGACCGTGCACATTCCTGCTGCCGATGCCTACGGCGAGCACAATCCCGAGATGGTTATTACCTTCCCGGCCGAACAGGTTCCCAACATCGAGCAGATCGAGAAGGGCATGAAGCTTTTCCTGTCCACGCCGAGCGGTATGCCCGTTCCCGCCGTGGTCATCGACGTAACGCCCGAGGCTGTGACGCTCGACGCCAACCACGAGCTGGCCGGCAAGGACCTCAACTTTGATATCGAGCTCGTCGAGGTCGAGGGTTAGAGTATGCCTGAACGCTTGGTTTCGACGACATGCTTGGGAAATCTCAACGATCCGTCCTATGAACTTCTGCTTCGCCGGAAGCTGGGCGGCGTCTTTGAAGTTGACGATCTGCTGCTCGATTGGGACCAGGCTGATGTATGCGCGTTTGTGGGCGTGACGGAGCTGGGGCGCACGGTCGATGTTCGGCTGGATACTGCCGACGGCGGTCGTCTTGTCGACGGCGACGTGCTCGCCGTCGACCACACGGGTGCGGTACCCGTGGCGGTTGTCGTGCGCCTGCGCAGCGCCGAGGTTTATTTGGTCGAAGTTGACCGCATGGACCCGATTGCGCTCGCGCATGCGTGCTGGGAGATCGGCAATATGCATGCGCCGCTTTTCCGAGGCGATTCGGACGAGCATACCGTGCGCATGTATACGCCGGTGCAGCCTGTTTTGGGCCGCATGCTCCGGGGCGTCGAGGGCGTTCGGCTCTCGAGGGTTATCCGTGAACTCGATTCGGACCGGCGCTTTGCGTCGAGTGCGGCGGATGCCGTTGTGAGTATGGCTCCAGACTTTACGATCGTAAAGAAGGCGCGCGGTTAACGTGCGTATAAGTAAGACGGACTTTGAGAGGCAACTATTCAAAGTCCGTCTTTCTGTTGATGAGATGCTGTGGGGGAAAGCATATGGGTCTTGAGGGAATCAAACTGATTGCATGCGATTTGGACGGCACGTTGCTGCACCCGGGGGAGCGCGAGCTGCGTTCCGAGGCCTTTGAGCTTATCGATGAGCTGCATCGTCGCGGTATCGTGTTTATGCCGGCGAGTGGCCGTCAATATGCGAGCTTGCGCTACCTGTTTGCCCCGGTGGCCGATGAGCTCACCTATGTATGCGAAAACGGAACCCTGGTGATGAGCGAGGGGCGTGCCGTTGTCAAGCGCTCTATGGAGCGTAGCCTTGCTATGGCTATCGCGAATGCCGTGGTTGCGTATCCCCATACCGACGTGACCCTTTCGTGTGAGGGGCACATCTACGCCATGAGCGGTAACGATGCGTTCGTCGACCATTTGCGCTATGTGGTCCACTGCGATGTGGCGGTGGTCGACCGTCCCGAGGACATCGACGAGGATGTCATTAAGATTGGCTTCCAGACGCCCGAGGTGGATTATCCGGCAGCCCGGGAGTATTTCGAGCGCCTCTTTAGCGATCGTGTCGAAGTGATGACGTCGGGAACCGCATGGACGGACTTGATCGGTTTCGGTTCGGGCAAGGGCTCCGCGCTTGCCGATTACGGTCGTGCCCTGGGTATTTCGCCCGATGAGATGATGGCTTTTGGCGACAATGAGAACGATCGCGACATGCTCAACGTCGTGGGCCATCCCTATCTGATGGAGAGCTGCAACCCCTCTATGCGTGGCATTAACGACCGCGTCCGCTATGTGCGCACGGTCGAAGAAGAGCTGCGTCGTCTACTTGCTGAGTAGACATTTGGGACATGTCTAGAAATCTACTTTTTGCTGCAAAGTGCGGAAAGGTGGATTTTAAGGCATGTTCCAAACATCTACCGGCAGTCGGGGCAGAGACCCTCGAAGATGGTGTAGTGCGACGTGACGTGCCAGCCGATTTGCTCGGACGCCTTGGCGTCGAGCTGGGCATCGAAGGGGAGCGGTACGTCGATGACGCGGCTGCACGAGGTGCAGGTGATATGCGCATGCGGCTCGATCGTGCGATCGAAGCGGCTGCCGCCCGGCGTCTTGATGGAGAGAATCTCGCCGGCATCTGCCAAGAGATTGAGGTTGCGGTAGACCGTGCCGCGGCTGATCTTGTCATCCTGTTCGCGCACGGCGTTGTAGATTTCGTCGGCGGTGGGATGGTTATAGCTTTGGCGCACGGCGTCAAGAACCAGCTTTCGCTGCTTGGTATTCCTTCTTTGCACCGCCATGCGCCTCGCCTCTTTTCTATTAACGGTCGTAGGTAAATGATACCGTATTTAGCACACAATACTAATAATGAGGACTGAAACCGTCTTCATTGGCAAGTGGGGCTCGGGCCTGGGCGTCTACAAGGCGAAAACGCGTTCCCATGCGCTCGTAGGAGGCATGAAGCGCCTCGAGATGAGATAGGATGTTTGCCGGAGCTCCCTGTATCTCCATCTCGACTGAGCCGTCTTCCATGTTACGCACCCAGCCGGTGAGTGCGCGTGCCTGCGCGAGGTTGGTGTTGGTAAAGCGAAAACCAACGCCTTGGACTTGCCCCGTCCAGTGCAGGAAATAGCGCAGGGGAGTGTCTTGAGTGGCCTCGTCGCTTGCGAGTACGGTAAGCCTGCGGCGCAGCTCGAGCTCGACGTTTGATGGTTTTTGAGGCTCTCGACTGCCGCCGGTGACGCTGGAGAAGAACGTATCGAAGAGGCCCATCGCTATGCCTGCTTGCCTGCGTCGGCCGGGAAGGTAATGCCGGCCTGCCGGCGCACGGCATCCATGATACGCAGTGAGACGAGCGTGACATCGCGGTAGTGGCCAAGCTCGTGGCGTCCTGCCGGGGTCTCCCAAATCTCTTCCTTAACGTTATCGATGCCGCCGATGGCGGTGATAAAGTCTGTGAGTTCGTATTCCATAGTGTTGCTCGATTTGGGCAGGTCGAGCACGCGGCCGTTCTCGCCCTGTTCGCGCGGTGCCTCGGTCGCCGAGCCGCGTACGACGTCGCCGCGATAGTCGATGCAGACGTTGCGGGGCGTGGACAGATGGTCGATCTGGATAGTGCCACGCTCGCCTTCTATCTGCGAGGGCAGCAGGTCATTCGTAATTTTGGAGTGCGCGAGCTCGACGGAGATGCGGCCACCGCCGTAGCTGGCGAGGATGGAACCGCAGCCGTCGATGGGGCCGTGCGTGAGCTGTCGCGTGGTGGGGTCGAGCAGAGTAGTCATGCTCGTAAGGCCGGAGGGCATGCCGAAAATCTCGACCATGGGCTCGACGGTGTAGACGCCAATGTCCATGAGGGAACCCGATGCCATATTGCAGTCGAAGATATTGGTGGCGCGTCCCGCGAGAATCTCGTTGTAGCGCGAGGAATATTTGCCAAAGCGCAATGAGGCGCGGCGGATGGGGGCGATCTCGCCCAGGGC
>DBFBEA010000130.1:0-2587 GCA_048248475.1 Collinsella sp.
GGCAATGCGTGCGGGAATTCGTCCGCGACACCGGCCGTCGGCACCACACGCGAGGCCAGCGACGCTATCATCGAGCGCTGCGTTGAGCTGCTGGCCAGCGGTGGCATCGTCGCCATCAAGGGCCTGGGCGGATTCCATCTATCCTGTGACGCTGCCAACGAGCAGGCGGTGGCCGAGCTGCGCCGCCGCAAGCGTCGCAGCAATAAGCCGCTTGCCGTCATGGTGCGCAGTCTTGCCGATGCCGGGCGCCTGTGTCATATCGACGATGCTGAACGCAATCTGCTCGCTGGCAGTATCCGCCCAATCGTGCTGCTGCGCCGGCGGGCTGTTTGCGGGAACGACGGCGATTCTTCCGACGCCCTCGTACTCGCACCGTCCGTCGCGCGCGACCTGCCCGAGCTTGGCGTTATGCTCCCCTATACGCCGCTTCAACATCTGTTGCTTGCCGTGGCAGAAGCCTGCGGTATGCACGCGCTCGTCATGACCAGCGGCAACCTGAGCGAAGAGCCCATCGAGACCGATGACGATCTTGCCTGGGAGCGCCTCGTTGCCGCCGGCATTGCCGACGCGCTGCTCGGCAACGATCGAGCGATTCTCTCGCGCTATGACGATTCCGTGGTACGCGTGGTCGACGGCGCCGTTATGCCCGTTCGCCGCGCTCGCGGATATGCACCCCAGCCGCTGCCGTTGCCGGCGCTCGACCGCGCTCCGTCCTACGTGCTCGCCTGCGGGCCACAACAAAAGGCCACGATTGCGCTCACGCGTGAAGGGACGAACGGCGAGGCAACCTGTTTTGTGTCGCAGCATATCGGCGATGTTGAAAACGGCGGGACCTTCGATGCCTGGAACGCCGCGCGCACGCGCTTGGAAGATCTCTTTGACTTGGCGCCCGCCGCCTTGGCCTGCGATTTACACCCCAGCTATCTATCGGGCCAGTGGGCGCGCGAGCAGGCGCGAAAATGTAATCTGCCGCTCGTCGAGGTGCAGCACCATCATGCGCATATCGCGAGCGTAATGGCCGAGGCCATCGCCGCGGGCCAGCTTACAACCGACGCGCGCGTCCTTGGCATCGCCTTTGATGGCACGGGGGCGGGCACCGATGGAAGCATTTGGGGCGGCGAATTCCTTGTCGCCGGCCTTGCCGATTTTGAACGCGCCGCGCACCTGCGCACCTGGGCGCTGCCAGGCGGTGCTGCATCCGTGCGCGATGCCCGGCGCAATGCCTTTGCCCTGCTGAGCGAGCTCGGCCTGCTCGAGCACCCGGGTGCCGCGGGGCTATTGGGCACCCTCGACGAGCAAATGCGCATCATCACGGCTACGATGATCGAGCGGAACCTCAACAGCCCACGCACGAGCAGTATGGGGCGTCTCTTTGACGCCGCGGCAGCGATTCTGGGCATCTGCGACAAAGCAACCTACGAGGGCGAACCCGCCATAGAACTCGAAGCCGCCGCCTGGCGCGCGCTCGGCGGTAAGCCCGTTGGTCTCGACGGCAATCATACAGGCGTTTTCACGTCTGCCGACGACTCCCCCATCTTGGACCCCCAACCGCTCATCGAAGCTCTTCTGAATGGAATCGAGGCAGGCGCGCCGGCCGACAGGCTCGCGCTCGACTTCCACGTCGCCATCGCATGCGCGTCGGCCCACGTCGCGTGCGAGATCTGTGAGCGCGAAGGCATCGATACCGTCGCGCTCTCGGGTGGCGTGTTCATGAACCGACTTTTGCTCCAGCTCCTCACCCGCGAGCTCAAAAGCATGGGTCTCACTGTCTTGGTTCCTCACTCCGTGCCCGTTAACGACGGCTGCATCGCCTACGGTCAGGCGGCAGTCGCACGCGCTCGCCTCGCGCAGATTGCATCACAGTAGCTCGCCCTCGCACGCCGCCGCGCCCAGCCGTCTCACAGGCGTAACGCGTTTGCCCGCGAACCCCGCGAGCGCTACCATCAACTGATGGATTATTAAGCGCCCATCCAGCGCAAAGCGTATAAAAGGGGAACAATATGTGCCTTGCCGTTCCCGGCAAAGTAGTCAAACGCGACGACGACCTCAAGGCCACCGTCGACATGATGGGCATCGAGCGCCCCGTGTCGCTGAGACTCGTGCCGACGGCGCAGGTAGGCGACTATATTCTCGTACACGCCGGCTTTGGCATCCAGATCGTCGACGAGCAGGAAGCGCAAGAAACGCTCGAGCTCGTTAATGCCATGACCGAACTGGCCGAAGAAGACCAACTGGCCAGCAACCCGGCCGAGGCATACTAGTGGCGGCCGGACAGCCGGCGCGCTCCGGTATCGACTTTTCGGCATTTCGCGATTCCAAGCTGGCTCGCGAGCTCATCGAGCGCATTCATGAACTTGTCGGCGACCGCGCCATCAACCTTATGGAAGTCTGCGGCACGCATACCGTGAGCATCGGGCGCTATGGCTTTCGCTCCATTATGCCGGCCGGGCTCAAGCTGCTGAGCGGCCCGGGCTGCCCCGTCTGCGTCACCGCCAACCGCGACATCGACCACGCAATCGCGCTCGCCAACATAGACGGCGCCATCATCACCACCTTTGGCGACATGATGCGCGTGCCCGGATCATCC
>DBFBEA010000131.1:0-4693 GCA_048248475.1 Collinsella sp.
CGGCGAGACGCTCCACGGCGACTACAACCAAATCGTCAACGACGAGATGCTCGACTCCTGCACCAACTACGAGTGCTACAAGGGCCTGTACTCCAGCTTTAACTCGGTCAACATGTTCGAGATCGCCCATTCGCTGCACCGCCAGTTTGGCGGCGATCCGTGGTGCATCTACCGCGGCAAACATCTGCTGTCGTTTGTCGACAACCACGATGTGCCGCGCCTGGCAAGTATCCTCACCGACAAGTCGTGTCTGCGTCCCGCCTACGGCATGCTCTTTGGCATGCCGGGCATCCCGTGCGTCTACTATGGCAGCGAGTGGGGAATTGCCGGCGAAAAGGGTGGCCCCGATGGCGACTGGGCGCTGAGACCTGCGCTCAATGAGCCTGCGCCCAACGAGCTGACGGCGTTCATCACGCAGCTTGCGCACCTTCGCTCGGCCGACGACGCGGCTGCCCGTGCTCTCAACTACGGTGCCTATCGCAACGTGGTGATCCAGAACAAGCAGCTGCTGTTCGAGCGCGCCTGTGACGGCGCGACGGTACTCGTGGCGGTGAATGCCGTGGGTGAGCCTTACACCTTTGGCGCCGGCGAGCTCAACGGGTCCTTCGTCGACCTGCTTGCCGACGATGCGCCCACGGTCGAGCTGACGGGTACCCTTGAGCTTGCACCCTACGAGGTGCGCTATCTGTTGAGAGCCTAGCCCATGGCCGTATCTGACGAGGGCTATCAACATATTGAGCATGGGTTTGAGCCCGTGTTTGACGAGCACTCGCGCGTTTTGGTGCTCGGGTCGTTTCCCTCGGTGCTTTCGCGCGCCAATGCCTTTTATTACGGGAACCCTCAGAATCGCTTTTGGCGTGTGATGGCCACGTGCCTCGGTATGCCTGTGCCGCCCAACGAGGGCGATCCTTTGGCAAGCGGTGAGCCCGCGACGCTCGATGCCTCCATTGCCGCCAAGCGGGTCATGCTGTTGAACGGCGGCGTAGCCCTGTGGGATGCAATCGAGAGCTGCGACATTAAGGGCTCGAGCGACGCGAGCATCCGCAACGTTGTGCCGGCACATATCGAGCGCATTACCGATGCCGCGCCGATCGAGGTCGTTGTCTGTAACGGCGGTACGGCAGGGCGACTCTACAAACGCTACTTGCAAGATCGGACGGGGCTGCCTGCCATTGTCCTGCCCTCGACAAGTCCCGCCAATGCCGCCTGGTGCCTGGAGCGTCTTGTTGAGCGTTGGCACGAAGCCGTTGACTGGGCTGTTATTTAATTTAGTTTTTTGTTTGAGCGTGGGCGCCCAGACGTTTCAGAGCGCCTCGCCAGATCGGCGCGGGCACGGCTGGCTCGGCGCAAACCATGCCGTCGGCGTCGACGTTGGCGGCATTGCCGCCGCCAAGTCGCTGTGCATGCTCGACGGAGCAGCCCATGCGCACAGCGCCCACAAGCTTATCCATCGCTTCCGAAAATGGTCGGCGCAAGAGGCCCATGCGTGGGGAATGGCGAAGCGCTGCGATGCCGCTGCCGGCGCAGATGGCAACGCCGCCACACCACAATTGGTCATGGCGCTCACATGCCTTGCGCAGGCGAACGGCGGTCCCACGCGCCCGCTCTGTGCCCTCTTGTGCGGCTCGAATCGCGGCATAGACGCGCGTTCCCGTACCGCCAAAGCGCTCAAGCGCCCGCTCGATGGCTGTCAACGTCTCATCGTCAGCCACATCTTCAATGGCCAGCACGATGCCATCGGCAACGCTGCCGGCGTCATTTGCCTTCAAGTCGACCGGGCGGGGGAGTGCGGTGCCGGAAAACCGGGCATAGGCGGCGATGGCATCCTGCAGGTCCCAAAGCAAAAACTCAAGATCGGCGCTATTGGGAATACTGATATACGCAATGGTGTGCAGTGTTTTTGGTACGTCGCCGCGCGCGGTCGTCTCCATGCCATCTCCTTTCCGGCTCGTTTCCGTTTAGGTTACACCGTCTGGTGGCGCCCCGCCGCGCTATCCTAGTGCAACCCTTACGAAAGGAACGCCATGCGTCTGCCCATGAATACCTCGCTTGCCATGCTCAAGCCCTCCGGTATCCGCCGGATCAACGCGCTCGCCGCCCAGCATCCGGGGTGCATCGCGCTCGCGCTCGGCGAGCCCGATTTTCCCACGCCCGATGTGATTAGCGCCGAGGTGACCGCCGCACTGGACCGCGGTGACACGCACTATCCGCTCAACAACGGTCGCCCCGCCCTGCGTGAGGCGTTGTCTGCCTACATGGGGGGCGCGGGCCTTACGTTTTCGGCCGACGAGGTCATCCTGACCGACGGCGCGACCGAGGCCCTGTCGGCAACATTCATGGCCATGCTCAACCCCGGCGACGAGGTCATTATCCCCACGCCGGCCTTTGGCCTGTACGAGAGCATCGTCGTGGCCAACCACGCCAAAGCGGTCTTTTTGGATACGGAGCCTGCGCAATTTCAGATTGACGAGGATGCGCTTCGTGCTTGCGTGACGCCGGCGACCAAGGCCATCGTCATCTGCACGCCCAACAATCCTACAGGCTGCATCCTCAACGCAGCATCGCTCGACGCCGTGGCGCGCGTAGCGGAGCAGGCGGGCATCTACGTGATCTGCGACGACGTATACAACCGCCTGGTCTACGTGGACGGCTACGAGCGCTTTGCCCAGCGCCACCCGGAGCTTCGTGAGCAGACGGTAGTCATCGAGAGCTTCTCCAAGCCCTGGGCTATGACCGGCTGGCGTCTGGGCTGGCTCGCAGCAGCGGCACCCGTCATCGCCGAGATCGCAAAAGCTCACCAATACCTAGTATCGAGCGCCGTCTCCTTCGAGATGGACGCCGCGGCCCGAGCCCTGACCGTCGACCCAACCCCCATGCTCGAAGTCTACCGAGCCCGTCGCGAATGCGTACTCGCAGCCTTAGACGCCATGGGCCTCGACGTAGTAGAGCCCGCAGGAGCCTTCTACACTTTCCCGAGCATCAAAAAATTCGGTCTAACCAGCGAAGACTTCTGCATCAAAGCCATCAAAGAAGCAAACGTAGCCCTAGTCCCGGGCGACTGTTTCGGCACCGAAGGCCACATCCGCCTAAGCTACTGCGTCTCCGACAAAGACCTAGACGAAGGACTAGCCCGCCTGTCCAACTTCGTTTCAACCCTGTAGCCCTCAGGGACGCAACACATCAGCCCACCGACCCAAGCATTATGAGTGGGGGCGTCAGCCAACGAAAACCCGGGCTGCCCAAAGTCAACGCAGGCACGCGCCGCCGAAGGCCAGGCACAAGGTTTTCGTAGATTCCGCACGAGCCGAAGAGCACTTAATGTGCTCTTCGTGCGAGGCAGGACTTGACCGAGCGAAAACCTTGCGCCTGGCCTTTGGCAGCGCGTGCCGGATGGTGGAATTGTGTGCAGCCCGGTTTTCCGTTGACCGACGCCGGGGTCCCCGCCATAATACTTTCGGTTCACGCACGAATCCGCTGCCAGAGACAGCCGGTGCAAACGGGCATCGCCCGCGAGCTTAATGGGATATCCCGCCAGCCGAGGTGGTCGAGTAGATATGTCTTCTCGCCCCCGTCGCTCATGCAGCGCGGGGGCTTTCTTTTTGGACATGCCCCCGTCACGTCCTTGTGGCGGACCGTGCCCGGAAAGAATTCGAGGAGGTGTAATTCATGCCCCAGCAGTACAAAATCGACAAGGTTGCAGAGATCGAGTCCCGTATCGCCGAGAACGCCGGTCTGTTCGTCGTCAACTACAACGGTCTGACGGTTAAGCAGGCTCAGGAGCTGCGTCATCAGCTTCGCGAGTGCGGCGCCGAGATGAAGGTCTACAAGAACAACCTGGTCAAGATCGCTCTCAAGAACCAGGAGCAGCCCGAGCTCGACGAGATCCTCGCCGGCCCCGTCGCTTATGTGTTCTACGAGTCCGAGCCGGTCGAGGCCGCTAAGGCCCTTAAGGACTTCTCCGCTCAGTCCAAGGGCGTCCTTGAGATCAAGGGCGGTATCTCCGACGGCAAGGCCGTTTCCGCTGATGATGTTAAGGCTATCGCCGAGCTGCCCACCAAGGATCAGCTTCTCGGCCAGATCGCCGGTCTCATCTCCGGTTTCGCTCGCGACATCGCTGTCTGCGTCAACGGCGTTTCCTCTGGTCTCGCTCGTTCGATCCAGCAGGTCTCCGAGCAGAAGGCAGCCTAGTTGCTGTTTTCACCCGCGGCGGCAACGCCGCACCCCTGGCGCATTCGCGCCGTGTTTTAACTGATCTCCGTGCATTCGCACGGAAACCGAAAGGACTTAGAAATGGCTAAGCTTACCACCGATGAGATCATCGATGCTCTTAAGGAAATGACCCTTCTCGAGGCTTCCGAGCTCGTCAAGGCTATCGAGGACACCTTCGGCGTTTCCGCCGCTGCTCCTGCCGCTGTTGTCGCCGCTCCCGCTGCTGGCGCTGCTGAGGCCGAGGAGAAGACCGAGTTTGACGTCGTGCTCGAGGGCTTCGGCGACAACAAGATCCAGGTCATCAAGGCCGTCCGTGAGCTCACCAACCTTGGCCTGAAGGAGGCCAAGGAGGTCGTCGAGGGCGCTCCCAAGGCTGTTCTCGAGGGTGCCAAGAAGGAGGACGCCGAGGCTGCCAAGGAGAAGCTCGAGGCTGCTGGCGCTGCTGTCACCCTCAAGTAATCAGGCTTTCTCGCCAGATTTCTTT
>DBFBEA010000132.1:0-3361 GCA_048248475.1 Collinsella sp.
GCTTGGGCGTCAGCTCTTTACCGAGTTTGGCAGCATGCACCAGCGCGTTTCGCGCTTTGCCGACCAGGCTCTGGGTGGCGAGATGGCCGTCATGCGCGCCCTCATGCGCGCCGGCGGCTCGCTCACGCCGAGCGAACTCGCCGATCGTGCCTGGGTCTCGAGCGCCCGTATCGCCAATATCCTGCGCGCCCTCGAGGCCAAGGGTTGGGTCGAGCGCGAGCACTCAAAGACCGACCGTCGTCGCGTACACGTCACGGTGACCGACAAGGGATTCCAGGTCATCGAAATCAAACGCCGGGAATTCGAGGACCGCACCGCGGCCTTCCTCGAGCAGCTCGGCGAAACAGATACCCAGGAGATGGTGCGCCTTCTAAGACGTGCCAACGAAATTATCGACCGCAATCAAGAAAGGAGAGATGCCGAGTGAGGATTCTCAAGCTCTTTAAAAAACATATCCTGGCACTGTTCGCAGCTATCGTACTTATCGTAATCAGCTGCAACGCCGATCTGGCGCTGCCTACCTATATGAGCGACATCGTCGACGTGGGCGTGCAGCAAGGCGGCATCGCCTCGCCCGTGCCCGACACCATTCGCGCCGAATCGCTCGACGACCTCGAACTCTTCATGAGCTCCAAGGACGCCAAGGCTGTGGAGGCCGTGTTTAGCAAGGCGGACAATAACGGCATTCGAACGTACAAGGGCACCGAGGAGGAGCGTGCCGACGGCGGCAAGATTGCCGACATCATGAGCCTGCCCGAGACTGTCGTCCTTTCGTTCAACCAGGGTATTGACGCCAACTCCATGGGCGACATGATGGGCACGTCCGGTGAAAAAGACAACAGCGGCGCCCAGGCCATGCCCACGCCCGAGCAGATGGCGGCGATGACGCCCGAGCAACTCGCCGAGATGCAGCAGAAGGCCGCTGCGGCGCAGAACATGCAAAAACAGATTGATGCCGACGGTGGCAAGATCACCATGAAGAGCCTGCGTCTAGGCGTTGAAGGCGGCCTAATCGACCAGGGCAAGCTCGTCGAGGGCGCCAACGATATGGCAGACAAAATGGGCTCCATGTCGGGCTCCATCGTGACCCAACGCGCCGTGAGCTATGTGCAAGACGAGTACAAGGCGCAGGGCATCGACCCCGCCGACGTGCAGAACGCCTACCTGGGCCGCATGGCGACCACGATGTTTGGTCTGTGCCTGGTGTCGCTCGTCGCCACCATCCTGACCGGTGCCGTGGCTTCGCGCACCGCCTGCTCCATCGCCCGCGACCTGCGCCGCGAGACCTTCAACAAGGTTATGCACTTCTCGCCGGCCGAGGTGGGCAAGTTTAGCCAGGCCTCGCTCATCACCCGCTGCACCAACGACATTCAGCAGATCCAGATGGCCGCAACCCTGTTTATCCGCATGTGCCTGATGGCCCCCGTCATGGGCATCGTCGCCGTCATGCGCGTCCTGGCCAACCACACCGGCCTGGAGTGGACCATCGCCGTGGCCATCATCGCGGTTTCGGCCGTTGTCGGCGTGCTCATGGGCCTCACCATGCCCAAGTTCAAAAAGATGCAGAGCTTTGTGGACCGCGTGAACCTTACCGCCCGCGAGCTGCTCGACGGCCTTATGCCCATCCGCTCGTTCAACCGTGAGGAGCATGAGCTCGAGCGTTTTGACAAGGCTTCGCTCGACCTGATGACCACGCAGCTCTACACCAACCGCGCCATGAGCTTTATGATGCCGCTCATGATGCTCGTCATGAACTGCATCACCGTGCTTATCGTCTGGTTTGGCGCGCAGGGCGTGTCCGACGGCGTGATGCAGGTCGGCAACATGATGGCGTTCATCTCCTACACTATGCAGATCGTCATGGCGTTTATGATCCTCACCATGGTTTCGGTCATCCTGCCCCGTGCCGAGGTCGCAGCCGAGCGCGTAGATGAGGTCATCACCTGCCCCACGAGCATCAACGACCCTGCCTCGCCCAAACTGCCCGCTGCCAGCGCGCCGCGCGGCGAGCTCACCTTCCGTGACGTGAGCTTCCAGTATCCCGATGCCCGCGCCGACGTCATTAGCGGCGTAAACTTCACCACGCACGCCGGCCAGATGCTCGGCATCATTGGTTCCACGGGCTCGGGCAAGTCCACGCTCGTGCAGCTGATTCCGCGCCTGTACGACGTCACGGGCGGCAGCATTTCGCTCGACGGCATCGACGTGCGCGACATGACCCTTTCCGAGCTGCGCCGCCGCATCGGTTATATTCCGCAGCAGGGTCGTCTGTTCTCGGGTACCGTCGAGAGCAACCTCAAGTTTGCCGGCGACATGGTGAGTGACGAGGATATGCGCCAGGCAGCACGCGTCGCCCAGGCGGAAGACTTTATCGCCGAGCGCGAGGGCGGCTACGACTCCCCCATCAGCCAGGGCGGCTCCAATGTCTCGGGCGGTCAGCGCCAACGCCTGGCCATCGCCCGCGCATTGGCCAAAAAGCCCGAGGTCGTGGTGTTCGATGACTCGTTTAGCGCCCTCGACTACAAGACCGACGCGCGCCTGCGCGAGGAGCTGGCAAAAAACGTTACCGACGCCGCACTCGTGGTCGTAGCCCAGCGCATCGCGACCATCATGCACGCCGACCAGATCATCGTGCTCGACGACGGCCACGTAGTGGGCACCGGCACGCACGAGGAGCTGCTGCGCAGCTGCCCGGCGTACCTGGAGATCGCACAGTCGCAGCTTTCCGCCGAGGAGCTGGGGCTTACCCAAAAAGAAATTGCAGCCGTCATGGAAGGAGGCGAGCGCTAATGGCAGACGAGACCAAGACTCAGATTCCCAAGCCCACCCGCCAGCGTGGTCCGATGGGCCGCATGGGTGGCATGCGCCGCGGCGAAAAGGCCAAGGACTTTAAGGGCACCATGAGGCAGCTGCTCGGCTATATCGGCCAGCACAAGATTGCCGTGTTTGCCGCCGTCGCCTTTGCCGTGTGCTCGGTCATCTTTAACATTGTGGGACCCAAGGTGCTCGGCCAGGTTACGACCAAACTGTTCGAAGGCCTGGTCGCAAAGGTCAACGGTACCGGCGACGTTGACTTTGACTGGATCGCCAAGACGCTCGGCTTTTTGCTCTGCCTGTATCTGGCGAGCTCTGTCTGCAGCCTCATCCAGGGCTGGCTCATGACCGGCGTCACGCAAAAGATCTGCTACCGCATGCGCAAGGAAATCGCCGCCAAGATTGCCGTCGTGCCGATGAGTTACTTCAACGGCCACAGCAAGGGAGACGTACTCAGCCGCATCACCAACGACGTCGATACGCTGGGTCAGTCGCTCAACCAGAGCGTGACGCAGCTCATCACGTCGGTGACGCAGATTATCGGCGT
>DBFBEA010000133.1:0-3797 GCA_048248475.1 Collinsella sp.
CTCTATGCAAAAAAGGCGCCTGTGCAACCATTGTTCGCACAGGCGCCTTGAGCAGGCATTTTATGCAGTTATACCTATCGAGTCGCAAGGGGTCCTTGCACAAGTCGCCTTACTCGTCCAGCGCGGCGAAGGCCTGCTTCAGATCCCAAATGATATCCTCGGCGTACTCGGTACCGATGGAAAGACGGATCGTGGAGGGCGTGATGTTCTGCTCGGCGAGCTCCTCGGCAGAGAGCTGGGAGTGCGTGGTGGTAGCCGGGTGCACGACGAGCGACTTGACGTCGGCCACGTTGGCGAGCAGCGAGAAGACCTGCAGATGATCGATGAACTTCCAAGCCGCCTCCTGGCCACCCTTAATCTCAAAGGTAAAGATCGAGGCACCGCCGTTGGGGAAGTACTTCTGATAGAGCTCGTGATCGGGGTGCTCAGGCAGGCTCGGGTGATTCACCTTGGCAACATGGCTGTCACCAGCCAGGAACTCAACGACCTTCTTGGTGTTCTCGACATGACGGTCAACGCGCAGCGACAGAGTCTCGGTGCCCTGGAGCAGGACCCAGGCGTTGAACGGGCTGATGCAGGCGCCCTCGTCACGCAGCAGGATGGCGCGGACATAGGTTGCGAAGGCGGCGGGACCGGCAGCCTCGGCAAACGAGACGCCATGGTAGGAGGGGTTGGGCTCGGCGATCTGGGCGTACTTTCCGCTCGCCTTCCAATCGAAGTTACCGCCGTCGACGATCACACCGCCCAGCGAGGTGCCGTGGCCGCCGATGAACTTGGTTGCGGAGTGGACGACGATGTTGGCACCATGCTCCAGCGGACGGAACAGATACGGGGTGCCGAAGGTGTTGTCGACGACAACCGGCAGACCGTGCTTCTTGGCGATCTCGGAGATGGCGTCGATGTTGGGGATGTCGGAGTTGGGGTTGCCGAGCGTCTCGAGATAGATGACCGTGGTGTTGTCCTTGATGGCCCCCTCGACCTCTTCCAGGTTATGGGCATCGACGAAGGTGGTCTCGACGCCAAACTGGGAGAGCGTATGCTCCAGCAAGTTGTAGGAGCCACCGTAGATAGTCTTCTGGGCAACCACATGGTCACCGGCCTGGGCAAGGGCCTGCAGGGTATAGGTGATGGCGGCGGCACCAGAGGCGACGGCAAGACCTGCCACGCCACCCTCAAGCGCGGCGATGCGGTCCTCGAAGACGCCCTGGGTGGAGTTGGTCAGACGGCCGTAGATGTTACCGGCGTCGGCAAGACCAAAGCGGTCGGCGGCGTGCTGGGAGTTGCGGAACACATAGCTCGTGGTCTGGTAGATAGGCACAGCACGGGAGTCGGATGCAGGATCGGCGCTCTCCTGGCCAACGTGCAGCTGCAGGGTATCGAAACCAAAGGTGTGCTCGGGGTTGTTGATGAACTGGCTCATGATGATCTCCTTGATCGAACAAAAGTTAATAAATTAGAGAGAGGTAAGTCGCTGTCTCCTGATCACGCCGACGGGCGCAAACAGGAGCCCGGCATTCGTCTTGGTAAGCAATTCATATGCGGGCCTCCTTTCGCATCCCGGTTCCGTGGTTGGCTTAATTACCTACCGCCTTTGTGTGTTTTGAATAGTACGAGCGTTGTTTCCCTCGGTCAATCACTTAAAAGCGCTAACCTGTTATCGGTTTTATAGATAACACTCGAAAGGATGGCGCCGATGACCCTCCAGCAGCTTCGTTTCCTGATCGCCGTAGCAGAGTCCGGCTCAATCAATGCCGCAGCCCAGCGCCTCTATACCGCTCAGTCCAATATCTCCAACGCCGTCAAAAGCCTGGAACAGGAGCTCCACCTGGAGATCTTTACGCGCTCCAGCCGCGGCGTCACGCTCACCAACGACGGCACCGAGCTTTTGGGCTATGCGCGCCAGGTCGTAGAGCAGGCCGACATGCTCGAGGCGCGCTACGAGGACGGCGGCACCCCGCAAGCCCGCCTCGCCATCTCCGCCCAGCACTACGCCTTTTCGGTCGAGGCCTTTGTCAACGTGGTCGAGCGCTGCCGCGACAGCAAGTTCGAGTTCATCATGCGCGAGACCACCACATCGCAGATCATCGATGACGTCCGCGCATTTCGCAGCGATATCGGCATTCTGTATCTGGATGACTTTAACGCCCGCGTTCTGCAGAAGGCCTTCGCCGATGCCCGCGCAAGCTTCCATCCCCTCTTCGACGCGACGGTCCACGTCTTCGTTAGCGAGCGCCACCCGCTTGCCCGCCGCCCGCAGCTGTCCCTTGCCGACCTCACACCCTATACGCGTTATAGCTTTGAGCAGGGAACCTCAAACTCCTTCTATTACGCCGAGGAACCTTTTAGCTATATCCCTTGCGATCGCAACATACGAATCTCGGACCGCGGAACACTTACTAACTTACTTATCACGTCGAACGGCTACACCCTGTCGACCGGTGTCCTCTCCAATGAAATGCAATGGGGTATGGCATCGATCCCGTTAGCAGACGCCCCAACGATGCACGTAGGCTATATCATGCACGACGAGCGCAAGCCCTCTCCCCTCTTGCAGCAATACCTCGACGAGCTCAACCGCATCATCCATGCCAACTAACTGTCGGAAGACGGGGTAGAAATCGTAGATTGCTAGCCCTCGACGAACGCGGCGCTACAATGGTCGCTCACACGAAACGTACCCAACGAAAGGAAGCCCGTGAAGGTCATCATCTATACCGACGGCTCGGCCCGATCAAATCCGGGACGCGGCGGCTACGGCGCCGTGCTCAAATACACCAACCCCGCCGGCAAGACCTTCACCTCCGAGCTTTCGCGCGGCTACGCCAAGACCACCAACAACCGCATGGAGCTCATGGCGGTCATCGTGGCGCTCGAGGCACTTAACCGCCCCTGCGAGGTCGAGGTCCATTCCGATTCGCAGTACGTCGTCAACGCCTTTAACAAGCACTGGATCAACGGCTGGAAAAAGCGCGGATGGAAAACCGCCAACAAGCAGCCCGTCAAGAACCGCGACCTGTGGGAGCGCCTACTCACCGCCAAAAGCAAGCACAAGGTTGAGTTCATCTGGGTTAAGGGTCACGCCGGTCACGAGCTCAACGAGCGCTGCGATGAGCTCGCCACCACGGCGGCCGACGGCAGTAACCTCGATATCGACACCGGCTTTAACGAGAGCGACCTGTAATAGCGTTTTCGCGCAGCTTTATATCCCCACGCGCTACACTCATCCTGTAGACCAAACAACGCAAGGGGGACGTATGCTGCGCATCGCGACCATCGGCACATCCATGATCACCGACGACTTTATCCAAGTCGTCAACGCCAACGACCAAGCCGCGTTTGTGGGCACGCTTTCACGCGACGCCAATCGCGGTACCGCCTTTACCGCCGAGCGCGGTGGCGAGCGAAACTTTACGTCACTCGATGAGCTTGCGGCAGCCGCCGACGTCGACGCCGTCTATATCGGCAGCCCTAATGCACTTCACTACGAGCAGGCCCTTGCCTGCATCGCCGGTGGCAAGCATGTCATCGTCGAGAAGCCCTTCTGCGCCACTGAAGCGCAGGCGCTGGAAGTCTTCCGCGCTGCCGAGGCAGCAGGTGTTGTGGCCCTCGAGGCCATGCGTCCCCTCCACGATCCCGCCTTCCACGCCATCGAGGATGCCCTGGGCGAGATCGCCCCCATCCGCCGCGCCTCATTGCGCTTTGGCAAATATTCCTCGCGCTACAACGAGATTCTCGCGGGACGCGCCACCAATATCTTCGACTGCAATATGGCATCGGGTTCCCTCATGGACATTGGC
>DBFBEA010000134.1:0-4797 GCA_048248475.1 Collinsella sp.
TCCATTCCGAAGGCGGTAGAATATCTAGGCACGGGAGCCTCCCAACCTCGTTGCGGCGCGGCTGCGCCTCTGGCACTTCAACAACATTGTCGCAGCCCCGACCCGCGGTCACGAGCGGGGGCTCCTGTCGTTTCCGTGCCCCTGGATTGGGTCATAGTGTCTGTCGTTGCCAAAACACCGGCATTTCTTTGGTTGTCAACAAAACATCGGTGTAGTCATTGGGGACGTTCTTAAACGACTACCTTGCATCAATCTAAATAAGTTGCGGTGAGATAGTTCTTGAATTGGCCTTTTTGGGCTAAACAGGAACTATCTCACCGCAACTGCGTTGAGCGTTTTTTTGGCGGCTGGTTTACTTGCTCGCGAACAGCCAGACTAGGATGATCACCAGGATTGCGGCGACGATGCAGACGATGGCGCCGGTGAATTTGATGCGTGAGTCGCGGGTGCGCTCGCGCACCGCGTCCTCGGTGGCCTCGAGCTGGGCGACTTCTCGCTCGGTCTCGGCGTGTTCGGCTTTGTCTCGGGCCAAGGATCCTGCAAGCGACTCAGTGATCTCTGGATGGTCATGTACCTCGGTCGCCTGCTCGATGATCGACTGTGCATGTGCGGCATCTGCTTGGGCGTTGGCGATGCTTTGCTCTTGGTCGCGGCGTGCCTTGTCCTCGGCGGCGATCTTCTCGCGCAGTTCGCGCTGGCGCGTCGTGGCGGCAGTTTTCGCCGTCTGCAGCTCGTCGCGCGCGGCATCAGCCTCAGTCGTCACGGCTTGGTGCGCGCGTTTGGCTTCGGCAATGGGGGCTTGAGCCTGCTCGACGGCCTGCTCGGCTGCGGCAAGCGAGTGCTCAAGGTCGGCAGTGATGCGCGGGACATCTTCTTCGGCTTTACGCAGGGCATCTGCCGTGTCGGAGATCTGCATCGAGAGCTCGCTGGTGCGCACCGTATAGTTGGCGGGATTTGCCGAGGGATTGCGTTGCAGCTCGGCATACTCATGACGCAGCGTCTCGAGCTGGGCGCGCGTGGCGTCGACGGTTTGTTGTGCGGCGGCAATGCCGGCGTCTCGCTCGGCCTGCACCTTGTCGCGGATGCGCTTGGAATCCTCAAGACGTCGAACGAGGCGGTTGCCGGTCTCGCGCGAGCTTGCCTCGCGGGCCTCCACGGCGTCGAGCGCGGCCTTCAGGCGGAGCTCAGTCGCGTCATCCTCTGTCTTCATTTGTTCGAGCTGACTCTTGAGCTCTGTCGCTTTGGCGGCGTGGGCATCACGGTCAATCTCGGCTGCCGCAGCGGTCTTTTGCGCTGTGGCGATCGCCTGACGCTGGTCGGCGACGATCTGGTCGTAGCGGCCTGCGATATCCTGGCGCGTCTCGAGCTCCTCGGCCTGATCGACAATGCGCTGCTCAAGTTCGGCCAGGTGGGCGCGGGCATCGGCAAGTGCCTTTTTCGCGGCGTTCATCTCGCGCATGGCCGAGGCGCCCTGGGCAATAAAGGTGCCCACGGCGTTCGCGGTGTTCGAGACAGCGGTCCCCAGATCGCGGTTCGCGTCGGGGGAGTGCGGGGCGATCGGGCGAGCGGTGTCGACAGCGTCCGCATCGGCAGCCTGCGGCGCGGCGATATTGCCGGTACCGCCCTCGACCACAGAAAAGCCCGCTGCGTGCGGATCGACCGCATCGGCGCCAATCGTGGGGTGCTCGAGCTGCAGAAACGAGGGCATGGTGCTGCCCTGGTCGGCAACGGGGGTCTCGCCGGGTACAAAGGTCGAGGCCGCCTCGGCGGCCTCCTCTTCCTCGGCATCAATATCGGCATCGGCCACGGCGTCTTTCATCGCTTTGACGGCATCCATCATGGAGTCCATGACGGCATCGAGCTCTTCTTCCGAAGACACCTCGATGGGGCCCGCTGCTTGCGGAGCGGGGTCCGTGTCAGGTTCGGCATCGCTCGGCTCCGGCTGCTCGCTTTCATCATGCTCGACAGTATCGTCTGTGTCTGTTGCCTTATCCGCACCGGCGTGCGCATCTGCGGTGGCGGGCGCATCGGTGGAGGCGTCGACGCAGGTAGGAGTATCGCAGTCGTCGACGGCGTCTTCGGAATGATCAATATGCTGCTGAGTCTGGGGGTCCAGCTCGTCTGTCATAGGCATGTGCTCCTCATCGTTGTTTGTCACCCTATGATAAAGTCTCGCGCCGACATCCCACGCGCTGCAGCAAAGTTTCAAAACGTGTTCGATGGCTCGATCTGATAACGATAACTCGGCCGCTTTATCCAGTTTGTACTTGACAATCCCTTCGCCGAACGACGTGGTGCCGTTCGCCTACCGCGGTCTTTTATTTTCGCTTGAACACGCTAAAGTTGCATCTCAGCTTTTGGCGCGTGAAGTTGGATACGCGCAGTCGGCGGGCGTGCCCGTCGCGATTTGAAAGGACTTTGTATGGGACTTTTCACTGGTAAGACCGTGATCGTCACCGGCGGCGGCAAGGCCACGCTTAAGGACGGTTCCGCTGGCTCCATCGGCTACGGCATCGATATCGCATTTGCCAAGGAGGGCGCGAACCTCGTCATCACCGGCCGCAACGTCGCCAAGCTCGAGGCCGCCAAGGAGTCTCTCGAGGCCGAGTACGGTGTCAAGGTTCTGCCTGTTCAGGCCGATGTCTCGGCTGGCCAGGATAACGAGGCCGTTGTCCAGAACGTCATCGACAAGGCCATTGAGGAGTTCGGCCGCATCGACGCCGTCGTCAACAATGCTCAGGCCAGCGCCTCGGGTGTGACCATCGCCGATCACACCATGGATCAGTTTAACCTGGCCATTTACTCCGGTCTGTATGCTACCTATCTGTACATGCAGAAGGCCTATCCGCACCTGAAGGAGACCAAGGGCTCCGTGGTCAACTTTGCCTCGGGCGCCGGCCTGTTTGGCAACTATGGCCAGTGCAGCTATGCTGCCGCCAAGGAGGGCATCCGCGGCCTGACCCGCGTTGCCGCCAACGAGTGGGGCAAGGACGGCATCAACGTCAATATCGTTTGCCCGCTTGCTTGGACCGCTGCGCTCGAGAACTTCCAGGATGCTTACCCCGAGGCTTTCAAGGCCAACGTCCACATGCCGCCGGCAGGCCACTACGGCGACGTCGAGAAGGAGATCGGCCGCGTGGTCGTTCAGCTCTGCGGTCCCGACTTTAAGTACATGAACGGCGAGACCGTCACCCTCGAGGGTGGCATGGGCCAGCGGCCGTAGGGGTTACGCGGTTTTACCAAACCGCGTAACCAGTTGACGCTGCAAACCCGCCAGAGCGGCAATCTGACGTTCAACTTCAAGGGCGCGACCAGAAGGTCAGCGCCCTTTCGTTTCACGTCACCTTGTCTCAAATGCGGCCCGCTCGCTGACTTATGCTCAACCTGTGGCGCCATTTTGCCTGAAGGCATCTTGCTCGCTCTGGCGGGTTTTCGCTGTCGTTGACAAAGCATCGGCGTTCCCTTGGCTGTTGGAGATGATCCCGTAGTCGTTGGGGACGTTCTTAAATGACTAGTCGTTTAATGCACCAGTTTCTGTCGAGTCGGTGCTTCTCGCGGGTTGCCCGTATAATGTTTTGCGTATGAACCGCAACCAAGGAGTTCCAGTTTATGGACCAGAGCCTTTTTAAATTCGACCTGATCGCCGAGGATCCGACGACGCATGCGCGTGCCGGCGTGCTGCACACCCCGCACGGCGACATCGAGACGCCGATCTTTATGCCCGTGGGCACCAAGGCAAACGTCAAGGGCATCCCCACCGAGACCGTCAAACAGCTCGGCGCCCAGATCGTGCTTGCCAACACCTATCATCTGTCCATGCGTCCCGGCGAGGACACTATCGCCGAGCTGGGCGGCCTGCACAAGTTTATGAACTGGCACGGTCCTATCCTCACCGACTCGGGCGGTTTCCAGGTGTTCAGCCACAACGACGCCGTCAAGCTCACCGACGAGGGCGTGCGCTTTATCGTCAACGATTACGACGGCCGCCACGTGTTCTGGACACCCGAGGACAACATGGAGATCGCCATGAAGCTCGGCTCCGACATCTGCATGCAGCTGGACCAGTGCCCGGGCTATCCCGCCACGCGCGCCTACGTTGAGCGCGCGGTGGAGCTGTCGAGCATGTGGGCCGAGCGCTGCTACAAGGCTCACACCCGCGATGACCAGGCGCTCTTTGGCATCGTCCAGGGCGGCATGCATTTGGATCTGCGCCTGCGCTCTCTGCGCCATCTGGAGGAGTGCGGTGACTTCCCCGGTTACGGCATCGGCGGCTACTCGGTGGGCGAGGACCACGAGACCATGTTCGAGACCCTGGCGCCGCTTGTGAGCGAGTACATGCCCAAGCACAAGCCGCGCTACCTGATGGGCGTCGGCAACCCGACGACGCTCGTGCGCGGCGTGGGCGTGGGCATCGATATGTTCGACTGCGTGCTGCCGACGCGCACCGGCCGCATGGGCACGGCATTCTCCAGTGAAGGTCGCCTTAACTTCCGCAACGCGCGTTTTGCGCACGACGACGGCCCCATCGACCCCACCTGCACCTGCCCGGTGTGCACGGGCGGCTACAGCCGCGCGCTCATTCGCCACATGGTCACGCAGAAGGAGATGCTCGGCGGCATCCTGCTTTCGATGCACAACATCTACTACCTGCTCAACCTTATGCAGCGTGCCCGCCAGGCCATTATCGAGGGCCGCTACGGCGCGTTTGTGAGCGACTGGATGAACAGCCCTGCGGCGGTGGACTACTAAGAGCGGCGCGGGCGCTTGCAGAGCGCGGGCAACGGCAAGGGGCGAGCG
>DBFBEA010000135.1:0-24550 GCA_048248475.1 Collinsella sp.
GGACAGGCGCCCGTTGCACGGGTATACTGGGAATGTTTTGTGCTTCTGCGTGCCGGCGTGGCGCGTAGACAGTCCATGAATGTAAGGAGTAAACATGCCGTCAACCGTTTTGGTCGGTGCCCAGTGGGGCGATGAGGGCAAAGGTAAGATTTGCGACCTGGTCGCCGGCGACTTCGATGCCGTCGTGCGCTACTCGGGAGGCAACAACGCCGGCCACACCATCGTCGTCAACGGCAAGAAGTACGGCCTGCACCAGGTGCCCTCCGGCATCATGTATTCCGACCACGTGTCGGTGATCGGTAACGGCTGCGTCGTCAACCCCAAGGTTGTCCTTGAGGAGATCGACATGTTCGAGGCCGACGGCATCACCACCAAGAACCTCAAGATTAGCGGCAACGCGCATGTCATCATGCCGTACCACATCGATCTGGATGGCGCCTTTGAGCAGAAGCTCGGCAAGAAGAACATCGGTACCACCAAGCGCGGCATCGGTCCGTGCTATCAGGACAAGATGGCCCGCATTGGTCTGCGCATGCAGGACATGCTGGACGAGACGCTGTTCCGCGACAAGTTGGAGACCGCTCTCGCCCGCGTGAACCCCGAGCTCGAGCTCATCTACAACCTGCCCACCTACACCGTGGACCAGATTTGCGACGAGTACCTGCCGATGGCCGAGCGCCTGCGCCCCTACATCACCGAGACGAGCCTGCTGCTCAACAACATGATCGACGAGGGTAAGGACCTGCTGTTTGAGGGCGCCCAGGCGACGCTGCTCGACATCGACCACGGCACCTATCCGTACGTGACGTCTTCCAACTGCACCGCCGGCGGCGCCATTACCGGCTCCGGCGTCGGCATGAAGAACGTCGATCGCGTGCTGGGCGTCATGAAGGCCTATATCACTCGCGTCGGTTCGGGCCCCATGCCCACCGAGCTTTCCTATGAGTCCGAGGCCGGCCACACGCTGACCGAGGAGGGCTATGAGTACGGTGTGACCACCGGTCGCCGTCGTCGTTGCGGCTGGTTTGACGGCCCTATCGCCAACTATGCCTCGCGCGTCAACGGCCTCACCGACATCGCCGTGACCAAGCTCGACGTGCTTTCGGCCTTCGACACCATCAAGGTGTGCGTGGCCTACGACGTCGATGGCGAGCGCTATACCAGCGTGCCCGAGCATCAGGTGCGCTTTGAGCATGCCAAACCCATCTACGAGGAGCTCCCTGGCTGGAAGTGCGACATCACCGGTTGCCGCAGCTTTGACGAGCTGCCGCAGGAGGCTCAGGACTACGTGGCGTTTATCGAGGATCTGGCACACACCCGCGTGACGTTCATTGGCGTTGGCGCTGGTCGCGAGCAGATCATCAACCGATTCTGGAAGTAATCGGGACTATTTGGTTATTGCGATATACCCCTTTGCAGCCCAAGCGGGCGGCCGAGGGGTATATTTGCTTGCAAAGGGCTCGCGCGGAGCGGGCCATTCATCCATAGAGGAGGCACCCTTGAAGGCGGACACTCAAACCATCGACATCCTGTTGTTGGGCAGCGGCGGCCGCGAGCATGCTTTGGCAGCTAAGCTCGCAGCATCACCGCGCGCCGGCAAGCTCTACATTGCGCCGGGTAACGGCGGCACCGCGAACTGCGGCGAGAACGTGGTTCTCGACGATTGCGATCCTGCGGCCGTGGCGGCGTTTGCCCAGAGCCACGGATGCGGACTCGTGGTGATTGGCCCCGAGGCTCCGCTCGTGGCAGGCGTAGCCGATGCCGTGCGCGCGGCGGGCATTCCCTGCTTTGGCCCGGGTGCCGAGGGCGCTCAGATGGAGGGCTCCAAGCTATTCTCCAAGCACCTCATGGAGCGTGCCGGCATTCCGACGGCCGCCTACGGCTCGTTCACCGACGAGGCTTCGGCTCTCGCCTACGTGCGCGAGCAGGGCGCACCGCTGGTCGTGAAGGCTGACGGCCTGGCCGCAGGCAAGGGCGTCATCGTGGCGACCGAGCTTGCGCAGGCCGAAGAGGCCGTGCGCGAGTGTTTTGGCGGCACCTTTGGCGATGCCGGCAATACCGTGGTCATCGAAGAGATGCTGACCGGCCCCGAGTGCTCGCTGCTGGCCTTTACCGACGGCAAGACCGTGCGCCCCATGGCCACCTCGCAGGACCACAAGCGTGCGCTCGAGGGCGACCTTGGCCCCAACACCGGCGGCATGGGCGTCTACAGCCCGGTGCCCATCGTGACCGACGAGGAGCACGCCACCATGGTGGAGGTCATGGAGCAGACCGTGGCCGAGCTTGCTGCCGAGGGCATCGACTACCGCGGCTGCCTGTACGGCGGCTTTATGCTCACCCCCGCCGGCCCCAAGGTGCTGGAGTTCAACGCCCGCTTTGGCGACCCCGAGACGCAGGTCGTGCTGCCGCGCCTCAAGAACGACCTGGTCGAGGTTATGCTCGCCTGCGCCAACTGCGAGCTTGATCAGATTGAGCTCGACTGGCGTGACGAGTGGGCCGTGGCTGTTGTTCTGACGAGCGCGGGCTATCCCGGCAGCTACGAGAAGGGTAAAGTCATCACCGGCATCGCCGACGCCGAGGCCATGGAGAACGTGACCGTGTACCATGCCGGCACCGCCGTGGTGGACGGTCAGCTCGTGACCAACGGCGGCCGAGTGCTTGCCGTGACCGCGCTGGGCGACACGTTCGAGAACGCTCGCAACCTTGCCTACGAGGCCTGCGAGAAGATTGATTTTGAGGGCAAGACCCTGCGTCATGACATCGGCCTGCGCGCGCTGCGTGGCCGCGACGCCTGGGATGCCTAAAGTCCGAGAGGGATGAGACGGATGGACGAGAAGAACGAAGAGCTCGTGGACGCGCAGATCGTCGAAGAGGACAGCCGCATGTATGGGCACGCCGAGGGCGAGCCTGGTGGCGAGGTCGCTGACGAGCCGGCGCTGGTGCTGGGCGACGACGACCCGCACGATGCCGAGCTGCACGAGAAGATTCTTTCGGAGGAGTGCGCCTGGAAGGGCAAGATTCTCGACGTCCACCGTCTTGAGGTTGAGCTGCCCAACGGTCACCGCAGCGCCCGCGATATCGTTCGCCATCCGGGTGCGGCGGCCGTTGTGGCACTGACCGAGAGCGGCAAGATCGTACTGGTGCGTCAGTACCGCACCGCCATCGACCGCGTGACGGTCGAGATTCCCGCCGGCAAGCTCGATCCAGGCGAGGACCCGCTCGATTGCGCCAAGCGCGAACTGCATGAGGAGACGGGCTTTAGGGCCGGTCGCATTCGCTTTTTGACGTCGATTGTCACGTCCTGCGGTTTTTGTGATGAGATCATCCACATCTACTTGGCTACCAAGCTTGAGTTCGACGCGCCCAACCCCGATGATGACGAGTTTGTCAACGTGGACCTGGTGCCGCTGCACGAGCTGATCGATGCCGTGCTCGACGGCAAGATCGAAGACGCCAAGACCGTCGTAGGCGCCTTGGCCTGCGATAGCATCGCGCACCGACTAGGCGGAGCGGAGCTTTAACGAGCGGGGATGATCCCGCAGGTTTGTGTAAGTCAGCGAAAGTGCTCCATTTGAGACAAGGTGGCCTAAAAGAGGAGGGAAGCGTATGGATATACGCGACCGACGATTGAAGGCCAGATTGTCCAAATGGAGCACTTGCAGCGTCGAGACGAAACGCGGTTTGGTAAAACCGCGTAAGGTGATTATGTTTAAGAGGTTTCTTTCGTATTACGAGCCCCAGATGGGGCTTTTTGTTGCTGATACTGTTTGTGCTCTGGTGCTTGCCGCCATTGACCTGGCGTTCCCCATTATCCTGCGCAATTTGACCGGTGGGCTGTTTACTCAGGGTCAGGCTGCTATTATGCAGGCGCTCGGCATGATCGCGGTGGGCTTGGTGCTGATGTATGCCGTCCGCTGCGCCTGCCGCTATTTTGTGAGCTATTGGGGTCACGTGATGGGCGCGCGTATGGAGTCCAAAATGCGCGAGGACCTGTTTGGCCAGTATGAGCGCTTTAGCTTTGCATACTTCGACCGCAACAGCTCGGGCGACATGATGAGCCGCGTGGTCAACGACCTGTTCGATATCTGCGAGGCGGCGCACCACGTGCCCGAGTGGATCATCATCTGCGGCATCGAGATCATCGGCTCGTTTGTGATCCTCTTTACCATTGCCCCGGTGCTGGCGCTCGCCATGGCCGTGGTGACGGCGGCGTTTGCGGTCATCATGTTTTGGCAGAACATGCGCATGCGCGAGGTCTTTAGCGACAACCGCAAAAAAATCAGCGGCATCAATGCGCAGCTGCAGGATTCGCTGGCGGGCATGCGTGTGGTCAAGAGCTTTGCCAATGAGGAGACCGAACGCTTCAAGTTCCGCGCATCAAACAATCGCTATCTTTCGTCGAAGGAGAACATGTATCACGCCATGGGCGTCTATACCGCGACGTATGGCCTGCTCTCGGGTGTGCTCTATGTGATCGTGGTGCTGCTGGGCGGCTGGCTGGTCGCCCAGGGACAGCTGCAGGCGGTCGATATGGCGACCTTTGCACTCTATATTTCGCTGTTCTGCACGCCGCTCGAGACGCTCGTCAATTCGGCCGAAACGTATCAGAAGGCTATCGCCGGCTTTAAACGTATGGACGAGGTGCTCTCGACCGCGCCGGATATCCAGGACAAGCCGGGCGCTACGGATCTGCAGGTGACTGCCGGCGCCGTGGAGTATCACGACGTGTGCTTTAACTACGAGGATGTCGAGCTGGGCGAGGGCTATGCCGACGAGCGTCCCGTTATCGACCATATGGACCTGTCCATCAAGCCCGGGCAGACCATCGCTTTGGTTGGCCCTTCGGGCGGCGGCAAGTCCACGACCTGTTCGCTGCTGCCGCGTTTTTATGACGTGGCTGCCGGATCCATTAGCATCGACGGCCAGGACGTGCGCGATGTGACGCAGCAGAGCCTGCGCCGCGCCATCGGCCTGGTGCAGCAGGATGTCTATCTATTTGACGGTACGATTGGCGAGAACATCGCCTACGGCAAGCCGGGCGCCACGGCAGAAGAGATCGCCGAGGCCGCCCGTCGCGCCAACATCGATGCCTTTGTTGAGTCGCTTCCGCAGGGCTACGACACCGTGGTGGGCGAGCGCGGCAGCCGTCTTTCGGGCGGACAGAAGCAGCGCGTTGCCATCGCGCGCGTGTTTCTCAAGAACCCCAAGATCCTGATCCTGGACGAGGCGACGAGCGCCTTGGATAACGAGAGTGAGGAGGCGGTGCAGGAGTCGCTCGAGCGCCTGGCGTGCGGTCGCACCACGATCATCATCGCCCACCGTCTCTCGACCATTAAACATGCCGACGAGATTGCGACCGTCGAGCATGGTCGCGTTGTGGAACGTGGCACGCACGAGCAGCTTCTCGCCCGTGGCGGCACCTATGCCCGTTACTATCGAATGCAGTTCGAAGGTGCGCGTGCGCACGAGCTCGACTGATTGATATGACAGGAAGTATATGGCTGAGAAGAACCCTTTGACTCCGGAAGAAGTGACGGAGTTATTCTCCGAGATCGACGCATCCGGCGTTTTGGATCCGACGCTTGCCAAAAAGCGCACCGAGCGCATGCGCGAAAAAGAGGCAGCGGCCAAGCGCGGCGACAAGGCGGCGCTGGCGCAGCTTCGCAGCGAAGATCGCGCAAGCCAGACAAAACAGATCGACCCGCTGTCCGAGGACGACCCTTCGGGCTCGCAGGTGAGCCATACCATTACGAAGACCGCTATGGCTGTGGTCATCGGCATCCTTGTACTGATCGTGGGCATGCAGATTGGCTACGGCGTGATGCGCCGCCTGAACACTGCCAACCTGTCCGAGAGTGTTTCGGTGGATACCGTTTCCACGGCACTGAAGGGCGGCCTTGAGTGGGGTAACGGCTTTACGCAGTTCCCGCTCGACTTTAGCGTCGACGAGGCGGACGAGCGCACAGGCACGGTCGAGGTAACGGTGTTGGACACATCGTCTGCCAACGAGCTCGAGCTGCTGTCCAACGGGCAGATTCAGGCTGCGGCACTTGCGACCAACGCGTTGCTCAACGATAAGATCGACCGCGTGGTGTACAACGTGTACGCCTATATCGATGAGGACAGCAATATCCAGCATGATTCCTTCTTTGGTATGTTCCCCGCGAGGGGTCATCAGAGCGCCATTCTGACGTTCGTGTGGACTAAGAGCTCATCGACCGCCACGAACATCGACTGGAAGATGCATATCGTGAGTATGGACGACACGATTTCCGAGCGCATTCAAAAGCAGGTGAACTCGGTGTCGTCGCTGATTGAGGACCCGTCGGTGAGCCAGACCAAGATTGACGAGGAAAAGGCCGAACGTGACCTGGAGCATCGTCTGCATGGCCGCGAGATCTTCCGCGGTGGCAAGCCCGATCGCACGCCGTCCGATCTGCTGGAGCAGGATAAATAAGACGCCATCATCCCGCGTGAGTTACAAGCCCACGCGGGATGATTTTTAATCCCCGTCCTAGAAAAATCAATATGCATAGAAAGTCATAATTATCATTTCGTAAACATTTCGATGAAATTAACGCCATGGCGCATACTTGCGGTTAAAATACCGCAAGGCCTAACTACCAACCTTTAAGCCGGTCCGGAGAGACCGGGAAGGAGAATTATGGCGAACAACCATACTGTGGGCACTGCTGCCCGCACCTTCGCGCCCAGCGAGCTTTGCCAGCGCATGCTGGCCAAAACCAGCAAGGGCACCTGCGGTCCCTGCATCCTGTACCTTGAGGATGGGACCATTTTTTATGGCCGTGCATGCGGTGCCGAGGGTACCGCGACCGGCGAGGTCTGCTTCAACACCTCGCTTGAGGGCTACTTTGAGGTCATGACCGACCCGAGCTATGCCGGCCAAATCGTAACCATGACCTATCCGCAGATCGGCAACTATGGCATCGACGAGACCGACGTCCAGTCGGCCTTCCCCGGCGATGCCGCTCGCCCCGCGAGCGCTCCCGCCATGCGTGGCATGATCGTCCGCGACATGTGCGCCACGCCTTCCAACTGGCGCTCGGCCGTCAGCGTGCCGGAATACCTGCGTGCCCACGGCATCGTCGCTATCGAGGGCGTCGACACCCGCGCTCTTGTGCGCCACCTGCGCGACAACGGCTCCAAGATGGGCATTATCTCGACCGAGGTCTTTGACGTCGACGAGCTTGCCGAGCGTCTGGCCGCAGCGCCGACGCTGGTGGGCGAGAACCTGGTCAAGACTGTGAGCTGCCCTGAGCCCCACGCTTTTGCCGCGTGCGACCTGCCCGCTACGCATGACTTTGCGCTTGCCCCTGCCGCTCCTGCCCGCCACAACGTGGTCGCGTACGACTGCGGCGTCAAGCGCGGCATCCTGGAGGGCCTGGTCCGTGCCGGCTGCAACCTCACCGTCGTGCCGTGGGATACGCCCGCGCGTCAGGTGCTCGACATGAATCCCGATGGCGTCTTTTTGTCCAACGGCCCCGGCGACCCCGATGCCGTGGTGGAGACCTACGAGCAGGTACAGCAGCTAATCGGCAAGGTGCCGGTCTTTGGCATCTGCCTCGGTCATCAGATGATCAGCTTGGCGTGCGGCGCCCAGATGGAAAAGCTCAAATTCGGTCACCGTGGCGGCAACCAGCCGGTTATGAATCTAGTCAGCCGCCGCGTGGAGATTACCGCGCAAAACCACGGCTTCGGACTGCTGTTCCCCAGCTTGGGCAAGCTCGTCCCCGAGCTTTCGGGCGGCGAGACCGAGCACGCGGCCGATGGCGATCTGCGCATCTGGGTACGCCGCGGTATCGCGCCGGTCGTGATGAACGAGCGTTTCGGCCGCATTCGCCTGACGCACGTGAATCTCAATGACGGCACCGCCGAGGGCATCCAGCTGCTCGACGCGCCGTGCTTCTCGGTCCAGTATCATCCCGAGGCCTCGCCCGGCCCCACCGATGCCCACTATCTCTTTACCGCCTTTATGCGACTCATGGACGGCGAGGAGAACTACCTGGACATCGACACCGCGAAGGACCGCCTGGCTGGCTGGAATTTCGCTGACAATGGTTCCGCCGCGACCGAGACCGAGGAGAACTAACATGCCTAAACGTACCGACATCAAGCGTATCCTCGTCATTGGCTCGGGCCCCATCGTCATTGGCCAGGCCTGCGAGTTCGATTACTCCGGCGCCCAGGCCTGCAAGGTGCTCAAGGAGGATGGCTTTGAGGTCATCCTGGTCAACTCCAACCCGGCGACCATCATGACCGACCCGGGCCTTGCCGACCGCACCTATGTCGAGCCCATCACCGCCGAATTTATCGAGCGCGTGATCAAGAAGGAGCGCCCGGACGCGCTGCTGCCCACGCTGGGCGGCCAGACCGGTCTGAATGCCGCTGTCGAGCTGGCAAAGGACGGCACGCTCAACAAGTACGGCGTCGAGATGATCGGCTGTGACCTTGCCGCCATCGAGCGCGGCGAGGACCGCAAGCTCTTTAACGAGGCCATGGCCGAGATTGGCCTGGAGGTCGCGCGCTCGGGCTATGCCTACAGCGTGGCAGACGCCGAGGCCATCGCCGAGCGCGTGGGATACCCCTGTGTGCTGCGTCCGAGCTTTACCCTCGGCGGCGCCGGCGGTGGCATCGCGCATACCCACGAGGAGCTCGTCTCCATCGTGAGCCAGGGCCTTGAACTCTCGCCTGCCCACGAGGTGCTGGTCGAGGAGTCCATCGAGGGCTGGAAAGAGTACGAGATGGAGGTCATGCGTGACCACGCCGGCAACGGCATCATCGTGTGCTCCATCGAGAACCTCGACCCCATGGGCGTGCATACCGGTGACTCCATCACCGTGGCGCCGGCGCAGACGCTCTCCGACCTTGAGTATCAGCGCATGCGTGTCGCCTCGCTCGCCATTTTGGAGAAGATCGGCGTCGAGACCGGCGGCTCTAACGTGCAGTTTGCCGTGAACCCCCAGACCGGCCGCCTGATCGTCATCGAAATGAACCCGCGTGTGAGCCGTTCGTCCGCGCTGGCCTCCAAGGCCACGGGTTTCCCCATCGCCAAGGCCGCCGCCCGCCTGGCCGTGGGCTATACGCTCGACGAGATCGTCAACGACATCACCAAGGCTACGCCCGCCTGCTTTGAGCCCACAATCGACTACTGCGTCGTCAAGGTGCCGCGCTTTGCCTTCGAGAAGTTCAAGGGCACTGATCCTACGCTCACCACGCGCATGAAGGCCGTGGGCGAGATCATGGCGATCGGCCGCACCTTTGAGGAGGCCTTTGGCAAGGCCATGCGTTCGCTGGAGGACGGGCATCAGGGCATTTGTGCCGGTGGCAAGGAAGGTGCCGACAAACTGAGCGACGATGAGCTCGCTCAAGCCGTGGCAACGCCGACCGAGCACCGCATCTTCTTTGTGGTCGAGGCCCTGCGCCGTGGCTGGGACATCGCTCGCATCCATGCCATCTGCGGTATCGATCCGTGGTACCTCAACCGTATCAACGACATGGTGCAGGTCCAGGAGAGCATCCGCGGCCTGCGTGTGGAGGATATCGATGCCGACGCGATGCGCCTGCTCAAACAGTACGGCACGAGCGACGCCGAGATCGCCGCGCTGACCAGCTCGGACGAGCGCTTTGTGCGCGCCTATCGCAAGGGCCTGGGCGTGGTTCCCAGCATGAAGACGGTCGATACCTGCGCTGCGGAGTTCTCGAGCGCCACGGAGTACCACTACAAGACGTACGAGAACATCTACCGCACGAGCCCGGATGCCAAGAAGTGCGTGGCTCCCGACGAGACCACGCCGGCGGACAAGCCCAAGGCGATGATCCTGGGCGCCGGCCCCAACCGCATTGGCCAGGGTATCGAGTTCGATTACTGCTGTGTGCACGCGAGCTACGCGCTGGCGGCCCGCGGCTTTGAGACCATCATGGTCAACTGCAATCCCGAGACCGTCTCGACCGACTATGACACGTCCGACCGTCTGTACTTTGAGCCGCTCACCTACGAGGACGTCATGGACGTTATCGACGTTGAGCGACCCGACGGCGTCGTGGTGACGCTCGGCGGCCAGACCCCGCTTAAGCTGGCGCGCATGCTCGAGGAGAGTGGCGTCAACATCATGGGCACCAAGCCCGATGCCATCGACTTTGCCGAGGACCGCGAGCGCTTTGCCGCCCTGCTCGACAAGCTGGGCATTATGTATCCGCCGGCGGGCCAGGCAACCTCGTTTGAGGAGGCCGAGGCCGTGGCCGCGCATATCGGCTACCCGCTGCTGGTGCGTCCGAGCTACGTGCTGGGCGGCCGCGGCATGATGATCGCCTACGATGCCGAGCATCTGCGCGATTACATGGCCGAGGCCGCGCGCATTAGCCCCGACTACCCGGTGTATCTGGACCGCTTCTTGGAGGGTGCGATTGAGTCCGATGTCGACGCCCTGTGCGATGGCGAAGAGGTCTACATCGGCGGCATTCTGGAGCATATCGAGGAGGCCGGTATTCACTCCGGCGACTCTGCGACCTGCATCCCGCCGTTCAGCTTTAGCGAGAGCCTGCAGGCAAAGCTTCGCGAGACCACGCGCCGCATCGCGATGGCGCTGGGCGTACGCGGCCTGGTCAATGTGCAGTATGCCATCAAGGGCGAGACCGTTTACGTGATCGAGGCCAACCCGCGTGCCAGCCGCACCGTGCCGTTTATCTCCAAGGCCACCGGCGTGCCGCTGGCCAAGTGCGCGGCGCGTATCATGGCGGGCGATTCCATCGCAAGCCTGGGCCTGCCGAGCGACGAGCGTCAGCTGGACTGGTTCTGCATGAAGGAAGCCGTTATGCCCTGGGGCCGTTTCCCGGGCGCCGACGTTATCCTGGGGCCCGAGATGAAGTCGACGGGCGAGGTCATGGGTATCGCCAAGAGCTATCCCGAGGCATACGCCAAGACGCAACTGGCGATTGACTACAAGCTGCCCGACCCGAGCGCCGGCAAGGTGTTCATCAGCGTGTGCGACCGTGACAAGCGTCATATCCTTTCGGTCGCCCGTATCCTGCGCTACCTGGGCTTTGATATCTGCTCCACCGAGGGCACGGCGCGCGTGCTGCGTGGAGGCAACGTGACGTGCGAGGTCGTGGAAAAGATTAGCGGCCCGCACGACGGCGAGCGTCCCAACATCGGTGACCTCATCGCCGATGGCAAGATTGCGGTAATCATCAATACGCCGTACGGCCCGGGCTCGCGTGGCGATGGCTACCTGCTACGCACCGAGGCCGTCCGTCGTGGCGTGACCTGCGTGACGGCGATGTCTGCCGCCAACACGTACGTGAGTGCCATCGAGGCCGTGCGCGAGGACGAGCAGGGTCACGGCAGCGCCAACGACATGGGCATGGACGTCATCGCCCTGCAGGACCTGCCGCAGCACACGGTGTAGTGTGACCTGTCCGGCCGGGGCGGGAGACGAACACTTTCTCTCGGAAACTGGGCTTCGCGAAGTTTTCCGAGAGAAAGGTCCGCCTCCCGCTCCGGCCTGCGGTGACTCGGTTGCACCGTGTGCTGCCGAAGGGGCTTTGCGCGATGACTAGGGCTGAATAGAAAATGAGTGTGGGCTCTGTCGTTCGAATGAACGACAGAGCCCACACTTTTATTTCAGCCAACGTACGTCATAGCAATCCCCGGTAGGTCGAGGGGTGCTTTGCGGGCGGGACAGGCTTTATCTGAACGACTTTGCGAAGCAACCGGAGTGAAGATAAAGCCTGGCCCGCCCGCGAAGCGCCACAAAGACCGCAGGGACGGGAGCAGCTATACTACTCTCAGTAGTTAAGGGTCGCGGATCCGCCGCGTCACCGCTCTCAACAGGAGGTCTTTGTTTATGGCAGATCAAAAGCCGGTTGTCGGGATCATCATGGGTTCCAAGTCCGATCTGGGCGTTATGGAAGGCTGCACCGCCGAGCTCGAGGCGCTTGGTGTGCCCTATGAGCTTGTCATTGCGAGCGCACACCGCACGCCGGCGAAGGTCCACGAGTGGGCCTCGACTGCCGCCGATCGCGGTATCAAAGTGATTATCGCCGCCGCCGGCAAGGCCGCTCACCTGGGTGGTGTCGTGGCTGCCTTTACGCCGCTGCCGGTCATCGGTGTGCCTATGAAGACGAGTGACCTGGGCGGCATGGATTCGCTGCTGTCGATGGTGCAGATGCCTTCGGGCGTGCCCGTGGCCTGCGTTGCCATCAACGGCGCCAAGAACGCCGCCATCTACGCCACGCAGATTCTGGGCGCATGCGACCCCGAGTACCGCAAGGTTATCGAGAAGATGAAGCAGGAGATGGCCGACGCCTAGACGTTCCGCCGTTTCGCCGCAGTATAAGGAGAGCCATGTCCGACTATCAGGGAAAACGATTCAAGGCTTCTCAGATTCCCGATCCGTCGAAGCCGGGTGCTGCCCATGCGGCGCAGCAGGGTCGGACATCCTCTCCTCAGCAGCCGCGCGCGCCGCGTTCTGTAACGCCGACGTCCCATCGCCGTCAGGATACGCCGGCTGCGTATCGCCCTTCGTCTTATAGCACCGCTAAGAAGCCGCCCCGGTCTTCATCGCATGCCGCGCCGTCGGATTACACCGAACCGCCGCGCAAAAAGCGCCGCTCCATTATTCCTATTCTGCTCATTATCGTGGGCATCGGTCTGATTGTTGCCGCCGCTGCCATCTTTATCAATGCTCAGATTGGCTATAAGCAGGCGAGCGATTCGTATCAGAAAATCGAGAAGCAATATATAAGCGACAAGGACGCCAGCGGCGTGCCGATTATCGACTTTGATGCACTTGCCCAGACGAATCCCGAGGTTGTGGGTTGGATTTACGCGCCCGGCACCAACATCAACTATCCCGTCGTGCAGACCAACAACAACTCCAAATACCTCAACACGCTGTTCGACGGTACGGCCAATGCATCTGGGGCCATTTTCCTGGATAGCGATGACACCGCGCCGGGAATGGTTGACCAGCAGACCACGATCTACGGCCACCATATGAACGATGGGTCGATGTTCAACGTGATTTCGGATACGACTGACCAGGCAACGTTCGATAGCATTGAATATGTGTACTACATCACACGGGATGCTACGTATAAGCTGCGTCCGCTGGCGACCAAGGTCGTTGAGGATACGTACTCCAAGGCGCGCACGCCCAATTTTGAGGGCGACGACGGGCTCAAGAACTACCTGTCCGAGATGCTCGACGGTGCCTCTGCCGTGGCGAGCGATGCCACTGATCGTGCTGCTTCGGCAACCAAGGTCGTAACGCTTGTGACCTGTCGTTCGTTATCGCTGAGCAACACGCGTGCCGTCATGGTGCTCACGCCGGTCGAGGAATAAGTTGTTCGAGAGTAGCTAAAAAAGCCCCGTTCCAAATTGGCTACTCGACGACGGTAAGGGAGAAATGATGCTCGAGAATGGCAAAACGATGCCTTCGATTGATGCTTGGCTGCGCGAGGCCAAGGCCGATTCGTCGGCACCTGCGTGCGGTATGTATCTGACACATAACGGTGTGGTGCGCGCGACGCCCAAGGCCGAGGCGCGCGGTGTCGAGACCGATGGCGTGGCGCCGGGCCACAAGGTGGGCAGCATGGTGTTCGGCTACGACGCCAGCAAGGTACAGGCCGCCATCGAGGCGACGCGCGCGATGCCGGGTATCGGCTATGTGCGCGTGTGGCTGGCAAGCGGCGAGCTTGCCGTAGGTGACGACATCATGCTCGTGCTCATCGGCGGGGACATTCGCCCGCACGTGGTCGATGCGCTGCAGGCGCTCGTTGGCACCATCAAGAATGAATGCGTGAGTGAGGTCGAGCGCGAGGCGTAGAGGCTTGCGTCGATAGAAGGCTCGTTTATAAAAATGCCCGCCGGTACGTGTGATATACCGGCGGGCATTTTGCGTTTTGGGCGCGGTGGGCGCTACACGCGCGTCGCATCCTTGGGGCTCATGGTCATGCTCTGGAAGCGGTTTTCCATAAAGTCATTATCGAAGTACTTGCCGTAGAACTGCGCAACGGGAATATCCGGTTCCGTGCCGTTGACGCGCTGATACCAATAATCGAGCGACTGCAGCGTCATAACGCCATCGACCAGCATAATGATGGTGAAGATGACGGTAGCCGAGTAGCGGCTCTTCCACGGAATCATGTTGATGAGCTTGAGCAGCCTCGGCAGCAGCAGCTTGATCCAGATGAGGCCACCCAGGCCCCACAGACAGGCGAAGCCCGTGCAGGTGCGTCCGCCCGTGAGGACCACGAGCGGGTCGGGCATACCGAACAGCGTTATGTGCGAGTAGCTCCACGAGACCACGCCAAACGCGGTCTGCATAAACCAGCCCACGAACACCTCAAAGCTGGCGCCGAGCAGGGCGCTCACCAGGAAAATGATGATGGGGTTCTTTTTATAGAAGCGGTTGAGCACCATGGTCATGAGCACGGCACCAAAGCCGTAGATGGGGCTGAAGGGGCCAAACAGCATACCGGCGCGGTCCTGGTAGACACCCGGATCGTTGACGGTCATATGCCAGATATCCTCCAGGACCAGGCCGAGCACGCAGCAGACAAAGAATGCCCAGAACAGGTTGAAGTAGTTGAGCTTGATGTAGCCCTCGCCGGTTTCATCGCGCCCGAGCATGCCCTCGGCGGCGGCGTCGCGGTCGAGCATCTCCTGCAGGCGGCGCTGCAGCTCGCGCTCCTGGCGCAGTGTGGGGTCGACGGTGGCCGAAAGCGCGACGAGGATGCCGAGCTGGATGGCAGGGCGCAGCAAGAAGGGCCCGATGCCCTGGAGCATCACGTCAACCAAAAGCTCGACGACGGTAAACGCGATAAGGATATAGGACAGACGGGCGGCATTGCGGCGCTGGTTCTTGATGAGGTCCAGGCCAAAGATGATCAAGATGACGGCACTGGCAGCCGAGAGCATGATGCCGGCGACAATCAGTCCGACCGCGACGAGCGTGTTGTCGCCGAGCTTGGCGGCGGCGTTGCCGTTGATGAGTGCGGTGATGACCTGCCACATAAAGGCGCCGACCGACGGGAGCGTGCCCACGCCGGACAGGATGCACAGGACGGCGTATACCTTAATGATGAGGGGGATCTTCTTGACCTCCGTGGCGCTGGGGACGCTGGGGTCGAGTTCGTTTCGATCCATACATAACCTTTCTCGTTTTGCTGTAGGTACAAGGATACGCCGCCGACCTGCCAAAAGACAGGACGAACGTCCCAATTGCAACAATGTAAGTCCTAACGGCGGGCGAGACACGTCGCAACGGAAGTATGCGGGATCGTCGGCCCCGAGGCGGTTGCCCAATAAAATGTTTGGCTGCAAAACGGATTATAAGCTCGGTGGGCTTTTAAAAAGCGCTGTTCATGCGCGGGAGTGCTTGTCTTGCCGTGCGTATAATAGGGCAGGTAACGCCAAATAACGAGGCTCTGAGGGGATGCCATGTCTCAAGAAACCATCCGCGCGGCCGAGCGTGCCGCGGGACAGGTGAAGACCATGTCGACGTATGATCCGGACTCCGACCAGCTGCATGAGGAATGCGGCATTTTTGGTGTGTGGGCACCCGATCGCGATGTGGCTCGACTGACGTACTTTGGTCTGCGCGCGCTACAGCATCGCGGCCAGGAATCGGCGGGAATCGCCGTGGGTGATGGCGGCACGGTTATGGTTCGCAAAGACCTGGGGCTGCTCGATCGCGTGTTCTCCAACGCCGACCTGTCGACGCTTTCCGGCCAGCTGGCCGTGGGCCACGTGCGCTATGGCACCGCCGGTGCCAAGAGCTGGGAAGCCTCGCAGCCGCATCTTTCTACCATCAACAGCGTCATTATCGCGCTTGCTCACAACGGCACTCTGGTCAACACCGACGAGCTGCGCCGCCAGCTGATTGAGCTGGGCGTGCCGTTCCTCTCCAATTCGGATTCCGAGGTCGCGACCAAGCTTATCGGCTACTTTACTCAGCGTACAGGCCATCTGCGCGAGGGCATTCGCAAGACCATGGAGCTCGTGCGCGGCGGCTACGCCATGACGCTCATCAACGAGCAGGCGCTCTACGCATTCCGCGATCCGCACGGCATTCGCCCGCTCGTGCTGGGCAAGCTGGTGGACGAGGGCCTGGACCAGGCCGATGCCGCATCCGTTTCGCAGCTGCCGTCGCAGGACGGCGCCGCGACGGTCGACTCCGCCGTCCGTGTCACGCGCGCCGGCGGCTGGGTCGTTGCTTCCGAGACCTGCGCACTCGACATCGTGGGTGCCGAGTACGTCCGTGACGTCCGTCCCGGCGAGATTTTGCGCATCAGCGCCGAGGGTCTGGTATCCGAGCAGGGCGTGCCTGCAGCCGAAGAGCCCGCCAACTGCATCTTTGAGCAGGTCTACTTCGCCCGTCCCGACTCCATCATGAACGGCAAGAGCGTCTATGCCTGCCGTTATGACATGGGTCGTCAGCTGGCACACGAGGAGCCCGTCGAGGCCGACCTGGTCATCGGCGTGCCCGACTCCGGCCTGCCGCCCGCGGAGGGGTATTCGCACGAGAGCGGTATTCCCTTTGGCGAGGGCCTCATCAAGAACCGCTACGTGGGCCGTACGTTTATCGAGCCTACGCAGGAGTTGCGCGCCATGGGCGTGCGTATGAAACTCAACCCGCTGCGCGACAACATCGAGGGCAAGCGCCTGGTCGTCATCGACGACTCCATCGTGCGCGGCACCACCATGGTGCAGCTCGTCAAGATGCTGCGCAACGCTGGTGCCAAGGAGATTCACATCCGCATCAACTCGCCCGAGGTCATCTGGCCGTGCTTCTACGGCATCGATACCGACGTGCAGTCGCAGCTTATTAGCGCCAACAAGACGGTCGACGAGATTTGCGAGTACATCGGCGCCGATTCGCTGGCTTTCCTTTCGGTCGAGGGCCTGCTGAAGGTCATGCCCAAGGGCGGCTACTGCGATGCGTGCTTTACCGGCCGCTACCCCGTGGCGATTCCTGAGAGCTTTGGCCGCGATAAGTTTATGGAGGGCTTTAAGCCCCGCAACCTGGATAAGCCGCTGCACTTTGACGACGACGCCGTGGTCGAGAAATACGACGACCGCAGCTGGGAAGAGGAGCACGGCGAGGCCTAAAGCCTGCCATGTAGGGACAGGTTTATTCTGGTAGGTTTTACCTGCTGTTTTGTTGATATGACGGCGTGTGCTGTTCTGGCACACGCCGAAATGAACGCAACTATGAGCACCGTTTGGCGCCCGCGCGGCGGACGGTAGTGGGAGAGGAAGGCTCAGATGAGCGACAGCAAGCATGTGACGTATGAGGATGCCGGCGTCGATACCGCTGAGGGCGGCCGCGCCGTCGACGCTATTAAGCAGATGGTCAAGGACACCAATCGCCCCGAGGTTATCGGCGGTATCGGTGGCTTTGGTGGCTTATTCTCGGCCGCCGCGCTTAAGGATATGGAAGACCCGATTCTGATTAGCGGTACCGACGGCGTGGGCACCAAGCTCGTGCTCGCCCAGATCATGGACCGTCACGAGACGGTGGGCCAGGACCTGGTCGCTATGTGCGTCAACGACATTCTGGCTTCGGGCGCCGAGCCGCTGTTTTTCCTGGACTACGTTGCCATCGGTCACATCGAGGCCGAGCACATGGCAAAGATCATCAAGGGCGTGGCCGATGGCTGCAAGCTCGCGGGCTGCGCGCTCGTGGGCGGCGAGATGGCCGAGCACCCCGGCGTCATGGCGCCTGCCGACTACGACCTCGCCGGCTTTACCGTGGGTGTCGTCGATCGTCCCAAGATGCTCGACCCCGCGAACGTCCGCCCCGGCGACGTGATTCTGGGCCTGCCTTCCACCGGTGTGCACTCCAACGGCTACTCGCTCGTGCGTAAGGTCATCGGCGTCGACGGTATTAAGCCGGGTACGCCCGAGGCCGCCGCTAAGGCCGAGGAGCTGAGCCGCCCGCTCGAGGAGCTTGGTGGTGCATCGCTGGCAGACGCTCTGCTGGCCCCCACGCGCATCTACGTCAAGCCGGTTCTTGAGCTGCTCCGCGGCGGCGCTCCGGTGCACGCCATCGCCCACATCACTGGCGGCGGTATTACCGAGAACCTCAACCGCGCGCTCGCCGACGACGTCGACGCCGTGGTCACCCGCAACGGTGCCGAGATGGGTTGGGACGTTCCGCCCGTCATCACCTATGTGTCGCGCCAGGCCGAGCTTGCGCCCAACGAGGCATGCAAGACCTTCAACATGGGTGTTGGCCTGTGCCTGATCGTCGCCCCCGAGGACGAGGCTGCGGTTACCGAGGTCCTGGTCGCGCTGGGCGAGAAGCCGTTCCGCGTGGGCGAGTGCGTCGAGGGTTCCGGTAAGGTCGTGTACTCCGATGAGCGCTAACGAGCAGATGGCTGCCGCCGAGGGCCTGGGCTTTGTGCCCTACACCCGTCCGACCGGCACCGATACGGCCGAGCCGCTCAAGATCGGTGTGCTCATCAGCGGTTCGGGTACCAACCTGCAGGCGCTGATCGATCTGATCGCCGCCGGCAAGCTCAACGCTTCGATTGGGCTTGTGGTGTCGAGCCGTCCTTCGGCTAAGGGTTTGCAGCGCGCTGAGCGCGCGGACATCCAGACGCTCACGCTGTCTAAGGATGTCTACGCCGACCCCATCGCCGCCGACGAGATCATCGCGCACGAACTGCTCGAACGCGGCTGCGAGTATGTGGTCATGGCCGGCTACATGCGCATGGTGCACACGCCGCTGCTGGCGGCGTTTCCCAACCGCGTGGTCAACTTGCATCCGGCGCTGCTGCCGAGCTTTACCGGCGCGCATGCGATTGACGATGCCTTTGCGCGCGGCGTCAAGGTAACTGGCGTGACCGTGCATTTTGCCAACGAGATCTATGACAACGGTCCCATCATCGCCCAGCGTGCGCTGGCTGTCGAGGAAGGTTGGGATGTCGACACGCTCGAGGAGCACATCCACGCGATTGAGCACGTGCTGTATCCCGAGGTCGTGCAGATGCTCGCCGACGGCCGCGTCCACGTGCTGGAGAACGGCAAGGTCGCAATTGACGCGCCTCGCGGCTAGCGGCGCACAGTACAATTTAGCCGAGTAGTCAGGGTGGTCATTGGCGCCAAGGCGCGCGTGGCCACCTTTTGTTTTTGGGTAGTCATCGGGGACGGTCTTTAACGACTAGTCATTCAAGAACGTCGCAGGTGACTGGGTGAGAGAGGTGAGCGCATGGCGGATAACGAAGTTCTGTTTACGCCTGAGCTGGTGTTTTTTGATTGGGAGTGTGCAACGCCGGATGAGGTGTTTGCGCGGCTCGAGGGCGAGCTTGCACCACGTGGCTACATTGCCGACGGTTGGCTCGACGCCGTTCGCACGCGAGAGGATGCCTATCCCACGGGTCTTGCCATGCCGGCGGCAAACATTGCCATTCCGCATACCGATCCGGGGTTTGTGGCCAAGCCCTATATCGCGGTGGTGAAGCCCGCCGCGCCCGTGACATTTAACGCTATGGCTGGCATGGGCGCTCCGGTGCCGGCGCAGATCGTCATCAATTTGGGTATTGCCGAGCCGGGCGGCCAGGTCGAGGCCCTGCAGGCGCTCATGAACATCTTTATGGACGCCGATGCTGCAGCCGACGTGCTCGGCCAGACCACGCCCCAGGGCATGGTCGACGCCATCCGCCGCCACTTCTAAGGTGCCGGCTGCCAGAGCTGTCCCCTTTGCACCAAAATGGTGCAGATTAACTTGTCCCCCATGTGCCAGGTGTGCCGCGGGGTCCGCGTTGTGACACAATGGCGTTTGTTCGATTCGTTATGCGAAAGGCCAACTATGGCAAATAAGAAAAAGAACTCCGAGGCCGCGCCGACGCCCGAGCAGCAGGCCCGCGCTGCCTCCAGCTCTCGCAAGAAGCAGCGCAAGACGTACGTGTCTAAGACCGTCAAGATCGTCCTGGTGGTCATCGGCGTGCTGGCGATGCTGCTTTCCGTCTCGGCCATGGCGTGCTCCGGCCTTATGTCGCAGGCCGAGGACACCTCGGGCTACAAGCTGACCGGCGGTGTTGCTGCTACTATCAACGGCACCAACCTCACCGAGGACACCGTGACCAAGCAGATCATGAGCATGCGCACGTCCTACGGCTACACCAAGGACAAGGATTGGGCGCAGTATCTGGTTGACAACGACCTCACGCCCAAGAAGTACCGCAAGCAGCTCATCGATTCCTACACGCAGCAGATTCTGCTTCAACAGGCACAGAAGGAGAACGGCGTGACGGTGTCGGATGAGGAGGTCGAGAAGGCTTGGAAGGACGCGTGCAAGAGCGCGGGCGGTGCCAAGGCCTTTAAGAAGACCCTCAAAACCTACGGCTATACCGAGGACACCTACAAGGACTCGCTCAAGGAGAGTCTGGCGCAACAGAAACTCAAGGATGCCGTCGCGCCCACGAGCAAGCCCAAGGACAGCGAGATTGTCGATTACATCAACGAAAACCTGTCCAGCTACAACGACGCCCGCCGCTCGTCGAACATCCTGATCAAGGTTGATTCCGACGCTTCCGACGAGGACAAGGCTGCCGCCAAGGCCAAGGCGCAGGAGTGCCTGGACAAGATTAACTCCGGTGAGCTGAGCTTTGAGGACGCCGTTGAGCAGTACTCCGAGGACACGGGTTCCAAGGAGAAGAAGGGCGATGTGGGCTGGGATAAGCTCACCACCTTTGTCGACAGCTACCAGACGGCGCTCGAGGGACTCAACAAGGGCGACGTGAGCGAAGTCGTCGAGTCGACCTATGGCTACCACATCATCAAGTGCACCGACTACTTCCATGTCGATAATCAGGTTGATGACATTAAGCAGGTGCCCAAGGACATCAAAAAGTACGTCTCCAACGTGGTGAAGACGCAGGCGGCCAGCGCCGCGTACAGCGAGTGGCTGGAGCAGTACAAGAAGGATGCCGACATTACCGTCAACCCCATGCCCAAGGACGTACCCTATAACGTGAGCCTGAAGGGCGTCACCAAGAGTTCGACCGACGATTCGTCGACGACTGAGTAATCATGGGGCGGTGCTCGCGCGAGTGCCGCCCACGCTATTAGAGAGGATTTGCAGATGACCAACGAAGAGCTGCAGAAGGAAATGATCGCGGCCATGAAGGCCAAGGACAAGGTTCGCCTGTCCATCATTCGCCAGGTCAAGGCCGAGGTGAAGAATATCGAGGTCAATGAGCGCCGCGATGTGACCGAGGAAGACGTCAACAGCATGATCAAGCGTCTGATCAAGCAGACGAGCGAGACGCTGGAGATGTCCATCAAGGCCGGCACCGACCAGGAGCGTACCGACAACCTGACCGAGCAGGTCAAGATTCTGGAGAGTCTGCTGCCCGCACAGGTTTCGGGCGAGGAGCTCGAGGCGCTGATCGAGCAGGTCATCGCCGAGCTGGGCGCTACTTCCAAGAAGCAGATGGGCCAGGTTATGGGCGCACTCGGCAAGGCCACCGGCGGCAACTTCGATAAGCCTGCCGCGGCAAAGATCGTCGGAGCAAAGCTTGCGTAAGGGCCGAGCGGTACACAGTTGAGGCTGAGGGGGCGTGACCATTGCGGTCGCGCCCCTTTTTTGCTGGGCGGTGCTCATTGGGGACAGGCTTAAATGAGTGCCCAATGAGCGGGTACTCATTTAAACCTGTCCCCAATGAGTGGGTGGAAGGTTGCGGGTTCTTTACGGGAATGTAGTGTGGGCTGCGGAAACGTGGTTCTTACCGTACAATAGTTCAACTCGTGTAAACGCAGGGAAGGGACATTCATGGCAGACATGATCGAGATCAAGCATCTCAACAAGTACTTTGGCGACCTGCATGTGCTCAAAGATATCAATCTCACCGTCAAGCGCGGCGAGAAGCTCGTAATGATCGGGCCTTCCGGCTCGGGTAAGTCGACGCTCATCCGTTGCGTCGATTATCTGGAGGAGCCCACGTCGGGCGAGGTCGTCATCGACGGTACGCCGCTCACCAAAAAGAATCACCTGGAGATGGCTCGCAAGTATAGTTCCATGGTGTTTCAGCAGTTCAACCTGTATCCCAACATGACGGTGCTCGGCAACCTGACGCTCGCGCCCATCAAGCTGCAAAAGAAGAGCAAGGAGGAGGCGACCGAGGTCGCCATCGCCGCGCTCAAGCGCGTTGGCATGGCGCATAAGGCCGGCGAGTATCCGCAGAATCTCTCGGGCGGTCAGCAGCAACGCATCGCCATCGCCCGTGCCCTGTGCACCAAGCAGCCCATCATCCTGTTTGACGAACCGACCTCGGCGCTCGACCCCGAGATGGTCCAAGAGGTTCTGGACGTTATGATTGAGCTCGCGCAGGAGGACATCACCATGATCTGCGTGACGCACGAGATGGGCTTTGCGCGCCAGGTGGCCGACCGCGTCATCTTTATGGAGGACGGCCGCATTCTGGAGGAGGGCACGCCCGAGCACTTCTTCGACAACCCCGAGAACCCGCGCTGCCGCGAGTTCCTGTCCAAGATTCTGCACTAGGCGCGGTGATGGACATGACGGATATGACGAGGGCGGCCGTGTCGCGCCGTCACTTTTTGCAGCTGGCGGGCGCCAGTATGCTTACGCTGACGGGGGCCGCGCTTACCGGTTGCGGCAACTCCACCAGCGGCGAGGGCTCCGACAAGGGGTCCAAGCTTGCGGCCATCAAGTCACGTGGCCATCTGAATGCCGGCGTTAAGAAGGACGTTCCCGGCTACGGCTATTACGACACCGCCAAGGGTCGCTTTGAGGGCATGGAAGTCGATTTGTGCTACCAGATCGCCGCTGCCGTCTTTGGCGTGAGCTACAAGGATGCCCGTGCCCAGGAGCTTGTCGAGTTTACCGACGTAACGCCCAAGACGCGCGGCCCGCTGATCGATAACGGCCAGCTCGACGTGGTCGCGGCGACCTACACCATCACCGACGAGCGCAAGAAGAGCTGGGATTTCTCGACGCCGTACCGTACCGACTACGTGGGACTTATGGTCAAGAAGCGTTCGGGCTTTACCTCGATTGAAGATCTGGATGGCAAGGTCATTGGTGTGAGCCAGGGTGCCACCACACAGGGCCTCATCGAGCAGATGATCAAGGACAACGGCTTTAGCTGCAAGCCCGAGTTTAGGGCCTTTAGCGGCTACCCCATCATCAAGAGCTCGCTCGACGCCGGCAATATCGACGTCTTCGCCATGGACCGCTCCACGCTGGCCGGTTACATGAACGAGACCGTTGAGCTGCTGCAGCCCGAGGTCAAGTTTGGCGAGCAGGGCTACGGCGTGGCAACCAAGAAGGGCTGCGACCTTTCGGCCGTGGTCGATCAGGTGATTTGCGATCGCCTGGCCGACGGCTGGCTCGACCAAGAGGTCAAGACCTGGGGTCTTGTATAGGCGCATCGTCCAAGGAAGGAATCAAATGCTCGAAGGATTATTTGACGCCGACCGTTGGTCGACGACATTTCAAAACATGGGGCCCTTCTGGGAGGGCTTTGGCGTGACGCTGCAGGTGGTCGTTGCCGGTCTGCTGCTGTCGCTGGTGCTGGGCACGCTGCTGGGCGTGTTCTCCACCACTCGTTCGCGCGTGCTGCGCGCCATAAGCCGCGTGTACGTGGAGTTTTACCAGAACACCCCGTTGCCCGTGCAGGTGCTCTTTATGTACATGGCCGGTCCACAGTTTTTGCAGGCCATAACCGGTGCCGACCAGCCGGTGCGCATCGCGCCGTTCGTGCTGGGCTTCTTGGGCGTGGGCCTGTATCACGCGGCCTACATTTCGGAGGTCATCCGCACCGGTATCGAGGCGGTTCCGCGCGGTCAGATGGAGGCGGCCCAGAGCCAGGGCTTCACTCGTGCGCAGGCCTACTGGTACATCGTGCTGCCCCAGACGTTCAAGATCATTCTGCCGCCGCTGTGTAACCAGGCGCTCAACTTGGTCAAGAACACGTCGGTGCTCGCGCTTGTGGCCGGCGGCGACCTTATGTACCGTTCCGACAACTTTGTGAGTCTGTACGGTTACCTGCAGGGATACATCGTCTGCTGCCTTATGTACTTCATCATCTGCTTTCCGCTCGCCATGCTGGTGCAGTGGCTCGAGCGCCGCTCCAAGGAGCGTCCGCGCGGCGCGAGCCTGGCCGAGCTGGGGCTCGACAACGTAGAGGAGGCCTAGCGCATGGAAATCTTCAACGCGACCAACCTGCTCTACATTTGGGGCGGCTTTGTTAAGACAATCGAGATCTCGGCGCTGTCGATTTTTTTCTCGCTCATCTTTGGCACGGTGCTGGCGCTTGTTAAAAGCTATGCGCCCCGCCCGTTCCGTATTTTGGTGAGTGCCTATATCGAGCTGTTCCGTTGCACGCCGAACCTGCTGTGGATCCTGTTTATCTACTTTACGGTGCAGGGTTTGGACATTGTGATTTCGACCATCGCCTTTACGCTGTTTACCAGCGCTGTTATGGCCGAGATTGTGCGCGGCGGCCTCAACTCGATTCCGCGCGGCCAGTTTGAGGCGGCGCAGAGCCAGGGCTT
>DBFBEA010000136.1:0-2544 GCA_048248475.1 Collinsella sp.
AAAGAGGAGATTTGCCATGAGCAAGACAATAGTTAGGCCCACGCTTTCGCTGGGCAACCACATCTATCTGTATCGCCTGCTGCGCGATGCGATTGGATGCGGCAAGCAAACGTTTATGACGCAGGTCGAGGAGGCGCTCGCTGCTGGCGACATGACCGCTTATGACCTGGGCTTCGAGTCCACGCGCGAGCTGCTCGAGGAGCTCAACGACTGCATTAAGCTGACCGTCTTTAAGGGCGGCCGCCTGTATGCCACCGTCATCGCCAACGAGGCCTGGGATACCGCCCTTGCCAAGGGCGAAGACAAGCCCAAGGCTGCCAAGGCTGCCAAGGGCGCCAAGCAGTCCTACAAAAAGAAGAAACGCGGTGAGAAGGACCTCAAGGCCGTGCGCCCCAAGCACGTTAAGCGTCCCGAGCCAGAAACCATGGTTGAAGCCGCGCCGGAACCCGAGCCCGAGACAGAGATCGAAGTCGCTATTGAGGTAACGGCAGAAGCCGAAACCGAAATCGCCACCACGACCGATCCCGAAGTCATATCTGAGCAGGAAGCCACTGCGGAGCTCGACGAGGCTCCCAAGTCGACAACCGAAGAAGTCGCTAACCAACGCGAGCCGTCTGCGTTCCGAAACAGCGATGTCTTTGGCGACGAGGCCGAGGACGATCAGTCCGACGAGCCCGCTGATCAAGACGCTACCGAGTCGACGCCGGAGCCCGAGACGCTGCAGCCTGCCATCTCGCTCACGATCGTCTATGACCCCGAGAACGCAAACGCCGGCATCACCACCATGGCCTCCACACCGGTCGAGGCAAAGCCGTCTGTCGAGGCGGAGGACGCCCCGCAAGCCGATGCCAAAACCGAGACTGAAGACACATCCGTCTCCGTGGAACCGACAGATTCCGCAGTTAAGCCAGAACCGGCGCCCGAGTCTGCACCCGTCATCGAGTCCGCATCCGCACCTGTCTATGACCAAATTCCCGCACCGGTACCGGCTTCGGTACCCGCAGCAGCACCGGCCCCCGCATCCACAGCACCGACCATCCCCGAGGACTTCCCCGTCGATTTCGCAACCGAGGTCTTCTGCCCCGGCCCGTTGCTACACCAGCTGTCGACCTATCTCCCCTACGGCGCCGACACGCTCGGCATCGTCGGCGAGTACTACTGGATCGCCCGCGAACGCGGCACCATCGAGGCCGCGCGAAACCGCGCAATCTTCCCCCTGCGCTACACGCAGGCCGGCGAGCGCCACGAAGTCACCGTGCGCATCCGCCGCAACACCACCGGAGGCCTCGGAGCCACCTGGGCCATCGATAAAGTCGAAGAACCCGAGCAGTAACGACAAACGGCTCAAATCCAAATCAGGATTTGAGCCGTTTTTATTTGTTGATGTTGCGCAACCAACAGCGAGCGGGCCGCAAGTGCCCCAGGTTGCCGTGAAAGAGGAGCGACGCGTACTTCGGTACGCGAACGACGGCTTGAACGGCAAGATGGGGTGCTTGCGACCCACGCAGCGTCGAGCAGTTACGCGGTTTGGAAAACCGCGTAACGATCTAGTCGCGCGTCAGCTTGCGGTGGATACGATGCGGTTGGGCTGCGTCCTCGCCCAAGCGCTCGATACGGTTGGCCTGATAGGCCTCGAAGTTGCCCTCGAACCAATACCAGTTGCCCGGATTCTCGTCGGTGCCCTCCCACGCCAGAATGTGCGTGGCGACGCGGTCCAGGAACATACGATCGTGGCTAATGACCACCGAGCAGCCCGGGAACTCGAGCAGCGCCGCTTCGAGCGAGGACAGCGTCTCGACGTCGAGGTCGTTCGTGGGCTCGTCGAGAAGCAGCAGGTTGCCGCCCTGCTTGAGCGTAAGCGCCAAGTTCAGACGGTTGCGCTCGCCGCCAGAGAGCACGCCAGCGCGCTTCTGCTGGTCCTGGCCCTTAAAGCCAAAGCTCGCCACATACGCGCGGCTCGGAACCTCGGTCTCGCCGACCATCATGTGGTCCAGGCCGTCCGAGACGACCTCCCATAGGTTCTTATCGGGGTCGATGCCGGAACGGTTCTGGTCGACGTAAGAAATCTTGACGGTCTCGCCCACCTCGAGCTCGCCCGAAGTCAGCGGCTCCAGACCCACAATCGTCTTGAACAGCGTGGTCTTACCGACACCGTTGGGGCCGATGACGCCCACGATGCCGTTGCGCGGCAGGGTGAACGAAAGGTCGTCGATGAGTACGCGGCCATCGAACTCCTTGTGCAGGTGATGGGCCTCGAGCACCTTGTTGCCCAGACGCGGGCCCACGGGGATGCGGATGTCGGTCCAGTCGAGCTTCTGGCTTGCGCGGGCCTCGGCCTCCATCTCCTCGTAGCGAGCCAGACGGGCCTTGTTCTTGGCCTGGCGAGCCTTGGGCGAGCTGCGCACCCACTCGAGCTCGGCCTCCATGCGCTTGGCGAGCTTGGCGTCGCGGTTGCCCTGCGCCTCGATACGGGCGGCCTTGGTCTCCAGATACGTGGAGTAGTTGCCCTTGTAGGGATAAAGGTGACCGCGGTCGACCTCGCAG
>DBFBEA010000137.1:0-11656 GCA_048248475.1 Collinsella sp.
GCATCGTCCTCGTAGATCTTGGGCATATCGGCGGCAACGTACTCACGCATAGCCTGGAAGGTGAACTCATCCACGTCCTGCGTCAGCAGCAGCACGTCATAGCCGCGGTCGAGCACGCCCTTTACCACGGGCATCTTGGCCAAGCGCTCACGCGAGTCGCCGGCGGCGTAGTAGATGGCCTTCTGATCCTCGGGCATGCCCTTGGCATACTCGGCCAGGGTAATCATCTTCTGTTCCCTGGCAGACCAGAACAGCAACAGATCGGCGAGCTCATCGGCCTTCATGCCATAGCTCGAGTAGATGCCGTACTTAAGACCGCGGCCAAAGTTCTCAAAGAACTTCTCGTAGGCCTCGCGGTCGTTGTCACGCATATCCTCAAGGTCGGCGGTAATCTTCTTTTCCACACGCTTGGCGATGGCCTTGAGCTGACGGTTCTGCTGCAACGTCTCGCGCGAGATGTTGAGCGACACGTCGGCGGAATCCACGACGCCGCGGACAAAGTTGTAGTAGTCGGGCAGCAGGTCGTCGCACTTCTCCATGATCAGGACGTTGGAGCTGTAGAGCGCCAGACCCTTCTCGTAGTCCTTGCTGTACAGATCGAACGGCGCGCGTCCCGGCACAAACAGCAGGGCGTCATACTCGAGCGTGCCCTCGGCGTGGAAGCTGATGGTGCGCGCAGGATCGTCAAAGTCGTGGAACGTGGACTTGTAGAACTCGTCGTAGTCCTTCTGCTCGACATCGGAGCTGTGCTTCTTCCAGATCGGTGTCATGGAATTGATGGTCTCAAGCTCCTGGTAGTCCTCGTACTCGGGCTTGTAATCGTCGCCGGCGTCCTCGGGCTTGGGTTTCTGGCGGCTCTTGGACACCATCATCTGGATCGGGTAACGCACATAGTTACTGTACTGCTGAATCAGGCTCTTGAGACCCCACTCGGTCAGGAAGCGATCGTAGGTCTCGGCCTCGCCGTCGGCATCGAGCTTCTCGTTCTCGCGCAGCGTCAGGATGACATCGGTACCGTGCTCGGCGCGCTCGCCGTCCTCGATGGTGTAGCCCTCAAGACCGTCGGATTCCCACACATGGGCGACATCCTCGCCGTAGGCGCGGCTGACGACCTTCACATGGCTGGCGACCATAAAAGCCGAGTAGAAGCCCACGCCAAACTGACCGATGATGTCGACATCGGAGCCCTGCTGCTCGGCGTTCTCGGTCTTAAACTCCTCGGAGCCGGAATGGGCGATGGTGCCCAGATTGCGCTCCAGCTCCTCGGCGGTCATGCCAATGCCGTTATCCGAGATGGTAATGGTGCGGGCGTCTTTATCAAAGGAGACGCGAATGGCCAGGTCGCCCTGGTCGATCTTGACGCTCGGGTCCTGCAGGCTCTTAAAGTTGAGCTTGTCGACGGCGTCGCTCGCGTTAGAGATAAGCTCGCGCAGGAAGATTTCTTTATTGGTGTAGATGGAGTTGATCATGAGGTCGAGCAGTTTTTTGCTCTCGGTCTTAAATTGACGCATGTGCAGTCCTTTCGCGCTACCCCTGTCCGCAAAAACGGCTCGGTCGCCCGAGCCGCATCGCAGACCTGCTATGTTCAGACTTAGATTTTATAACCCATTAACGCGCATATATACATACGGAATCGAAAAACTGTATGTCCGAGCGCTCTGATGCGCCAATTGCCAAGGAGTGTCCCCAACTGCCGGCAGGAAAGGAACGTTCCTATCTGCCATCTACGCGCTTGGCCATCCAGGCATGAGGCTGGCCCTCGTCTTCGTAGTCCACCGGGGCAATCTGCGTGTAGCCCGCCTTGGCATAGAGCGGCAGCACGTATTCCTGAGCATGCAGCTTAATGAGCTTGGCGCCGGCATCACGCGCGCACGTATCACTGGCCTCGACAATCTTGCTCGCCAAACCGCGACGGCGCATGCTCGGCAGCACGGCCACGCGCCCCATAATGTAGGTCTCCCCCGCCGCGACACCTTCGTCCAAGTCGCACGCCGGCGACACCGGAGCCTCTGCGTCAGCCGCGTGCTCAAGCTCTTCGGGAAACACGCGCGAGCAACCGGCAAGCTCGCCGTCTACATAGAGCGTCACATGAATGCAGTTCGGATCCTCGTCGATAGCGTCGAACTCATTCTCGTAGCCCTGCTCGTCCATAAAAATGACGCGGCGCACCAACGCCGCGTCATCAAAGCATCCCGTCTTAAGTTGGATATCCATGGCTGCCCTTTCATTCAATGCGAACGTTAGGGACAGATTTTAGCGAAAATGAGCTCCGCGCACGCTAAACTTCGCGCGAGCCTTCGCCAGGCAATCGTAATGACCCACGTTATGGGCATCGCTCGCGATGAAGCTGTACAGGTTCTGATCGAACAGGCGCTGTGCCGGCTTTTTCTCGCGACCAAAGCGACCGCCGGCAATAAAGTCCGCCGAAGCCTGCAGCTTGCAGCCCATATCGACCAGGCGCTCCGCCACGCTTACATCCTTTTGAACCGCACGATAGCGCTCAGGATGAGCGATGATCACCTGGTAGCCACGGCACTGCAAATCGTAAATCGTGTTCTCGTACTCTCTAAACGCATACGCATCGGCATGCGTCGAAAGCTCGAGCAGAAACTCGTTGGTCCCATCGAAATGCAAGTGCTCCGCGGCATCGATACCAAGCTCAACGAGCTTTCGATGGTTGACCTCGAAGCCCATCTGGAGCGGAAAACCGTCAGCGTTATCGCGCAGCAGCTCAAAGGCATCCCACATCTTGTCGTAATCAAAATAGGGATCACGGCAGTGAGGAGTGCAAACAATTCTGGTTACACCAGCCCGCTTGGCAGCCTCGAGCATCGCCAAGCTCTCATCGAGATCGGCGGCGCCGTCGTCTACACCCGGCAAGATATGGCAATGAATGTCACGCATAGGTCAACCTTAATCAACTAAACGTTTGCTCGGTTGGTGAAGATGCCCTTTTTGGAAGTCCCCTGATCGTCGGAGCCCTTCTTCACCTTCTTACCGTCCTTGGTGTAGTAGGAGTAGTAGTACTCGCTGGTCTCGGTCTCGCAGTAGTTCATAACGGTACCGATGAGCTTGACCTTCTCGGACTTTTTAAGCTGACCGATGGCGTTGAGCGCCTCCTCGCGCTTGGTGAAATCCTCACGCACCACGAACAGCGTGCCGTCGGTCAGGCTGGCAATCTCGGCAGCATCGATGAAGGTGCCGACCGGGGGAGCATCAAAGATGACGTACTGGAACTTGGCGGACAGCGCCTTTACCAGCTTGGCAAAGCGGTGAGAGACGATGATGTCGGCAGGATTGGGAATATGCGGCTCGGCATCGAGGAAGTAGAAGTTCTTCTGACCCGTCTCGACAATTGCCTGGTCAATGGAGATCTGCTCGGAAAGGACCGCATAGAGTCCGCCGCGCGAACGAACGCCGAGCATATCGGAAAGGGACCTGCGGCGCATATCGGCCTCGACCAGAAGCACGGACTTGCCGCTCGTGGCGATTGCCTGAGCAAGGTTAATGGAAACCGTAGACTTGCCCTCGTTGGGAATCGAGGAGGTAACGGTGATGGTGCGGATGGGGTCGTCCACGCTCGCAAAGCGGATGTTGGCCAGAAGGGTCTTGGCGGCATTCTGTACAACGAGCTTGTCGGTGTTCTTTGCCTTAGCCATGCCTATTTACCACCTTTCATAGCCGGAATTCGGCCAACAACGGGAATGCCCAGGAGCTCTTCTGCCTCTTCGGCACCGCGGATGCGGGTATTGAGCATGTCTGCCAAAACGACATAGGCGACTGCGATAAAGATACCGGCGAGGAACGCGACGGCAATATACAGCGTGCGCTTGGGGCCGCTGGGGGCTTCGGGGGTCTTAGCCTCGTCGATAACGTTGATGCTCTGGGCAGCGCCGACGTTCTGAGCGACCGTACTCACCGAGCTGGCCATGGCCTTTGCGACCTTAGCCGTCTCCTTGGCATCGGTGCCGGTAACCGAAAGCGTAATGACACGCGTGGTGGTCTCGGAGGAAACAGACACCTTGTAGTCATCCAGATCAGTGAGGCCCAGTTCATTGGCTGCGCCGCTCTTAACGCTATCGCTATCCAGCAGCGTGGCGATATCGTTGGAAAGCATCTGACTCGCCGAGAGATCGTTGTAGCTCATCTGACCGCTATCGTCGGTCTTGGCGAGAATGTACATGCTCGTCGTCGCGGTATAGGTGTTGTCCATCGCAACGAAGGACACGATGCCCATGGCGATCGCGCAGACCACCGGAAGGGTGATGACCAGCTGAAGGTGCTTCTTCAGCAGCTGGAACAGTTCGAGAAGGGTCATGCAGCTTGCCTTTCATTTCCCCAGTTCGGATTGACAAAACTGTTCGTATGTTATCGCATCTTTTTACCGAGACCAAACTCTATACATAAGAAACAGGCTCTCCTGTAAAAATGTCGGAAGCAATCGTAAAATTGCACAACAACGCCGCACCCGAAAGTCAAATGCGGCGTCTGCATCAATATCTATGTTGTATCGCTATGCGAATGGCTCGTCCTGCCGTATGGGAAACGTCACCGTAATGGTGGTTCCCACGCCCAACTCGCTCGACAGATCGAGCGTGGCGTGATGATACAGGGCCGCATGCTTGACAATTGCAAGCCCCAGACCGGTTCCGCCGCGCGCCTTGGACCTACTCTTGTCCACGCGATAGAACCGCTCAAATACCTTGCCCTGTTCTTCAGGCGCGATACCGATTCCCGTGTCGGCGACCGCAAGGAACGGATGGCCTTCGTCGTTGGTGCCGCACTGCAGCGTAACCGCACCGCCGGGTCGATTGTAGCGGATGGCGTTGCTCGCCAGATTATAGATGAGCTCGTCAATCAAGCGCGACACGCCTTCGATGACCACAGGCTTGGTCTCATGACTTATCGTCACATTCGCTTGACGGGCGACCTGTTCAAGACGCTGCTCAACCGCGTAGATGGCACGCGAGAGCTCAATAGGCTCCGTGGAACCAATGGGCACCGCCTCGCCCTCAGTTGCACGCTCGGCCTCGTCCAAGTTAGACAGCGTAAGGATATCGTTGACAAGCGCTGCCAAGCGGCCCGCCTCACGATAGATGCGACCGCCAAAGTTGCGCAGGTCGCCCTCGCCCTCGACCATGCCGTTTGCGATGAGCTCGGCATAGCCCGAAATCGCCGTAAGCGGCGTCTTGAGCTCATGGGTGATATTCGCCGTGAACTCGCGGCGCATACGGTCGTTGTCCGCTAGCACCGCCATTTGGCGCTTGAGTTCCTGGCGCTGCGACTCGATACGCTCAAGCATGGGGACCATCTCGGCATAGGCGTGCTCATAGCTACGGCGTGGGTGGTCCAAATCCACCTCTTGCAACGGCGCGATGATGGCACGGGACTCGCGGCGCGCCATAAAAAACGAGAGTACCGCACCCGCTGCTGCGATAAGCAGCATCGGCGCCACCATCGACAGCAAAATCGCCGTAACGCCAGGCTGGGCCTGCGCCAAGCGGACAACCTGGCCGTTATCAAGGGCGACGGCGCGATACAGCATAATCTCGTCGAGCGTAGAGCTTGCGCGCTCCGCGGAACCCAAACCACTCTCAAAGGCCTCGATGACCTCGGGGCGATCGCCATGGTTGGGCAGTGCGGAAGGCGACGCCTCGTTGTCGTAGGCAACCGATCCATCCTTGTTAATCAGCGTGATTCGCAAGTCCTCGCGATCAAGGCTACGCAAGAACGGGATGGGCTCCTGCTGTTCGTCGAGAGCGGCAGCAATGAGCTCGGTTTCCTGCGCCAGATTGGTACTCGTGGCATCCGCCAAGGTGTTTTGCACAAAGAACGCACCCAGCACCGTAAACGCCACGATAACCGCCATGGCGCAGACAAAGATCGTCACAAAAACGCGGTGCGACAGCGTATGTTTTCCCTGGGGGGCGAAGACCACGGGTTACTCCTCCGATGCGGTGGCCGCGGTGTCGTCACCTTCGGCACCATCACCGGCAGAAGGCTCGGCCATGCGGTAGCCCACGCCGCGCACGGTCTCGATGGCGCTGGCATGCTCGCCCAGTTTTTGGCGAAGCGTCTGCACGTGCACGTCAACGGTGCGCGAACCGCCGTCGAAGTCCCAGCCCCACACGCTCTGCAGCAACGACTCGCGGGTAAAAACCACGCCGGGCTTGCGCATGAGGTACTCGAGCAGGTCGAACTCGCGCAGGGTGAGCTTAAGCGGCTCGCCGGCAACGGTCACCTCGCGATGGCTGGGCGAGAGCACGATGTCGCCCACGCTGAGCACATCGCTCGCCTGCTTGACCATGCCGCCGCGACGCAGCAGTGCGCGGCAGCGGCTCGCAAGCTCCATGAGCGAAAACGGCTTAGTCAGGTAATCGTCGGCACCGCCATCGAGCGCCATCACCTTGTCGAGCTCGGTATCCTTGGCGGTAAGCATCATGATGGGCACCGTCGCCGTCAGGCGATCGGCACGCAGTCGACGCATAATCGCCAAGCCATCGGTATCGGGCAGCATGATGTCGAGCAGGACGGCATCGGGTACCCGTCGCGCCACGGCAGCCTTAAACTCACCGTCGCACGAAAAGCCTTCGGCCTCAATCCCCTGCTTGCGCAGTGCATAGACCGTCAAATCCCTGATGTTGTCATCGTCCTCGACGTAATAGATCATGTTGAACCCCTTTGCGGCCGGCATGACCGCATCTTAACCCTAAAGGTACCTTTACTAGATGGTATCAGCCAAAACGTCCCGTCAAATAATCCGCCGTGCGCGGATCGGTCGGATTCTTGAAGAGTTGCGCGGTGGGCGCGTGCTCCACCAGCTCACCCAGCAAAAAGAATGCGACCGAATCGGAGATACGCGCCGCCTGCTGCATATTGTGCGTAACGACCACGAGCGTGCAGGTCTCTTTGAGCTCGCAGGCCAGCTGCTCCACCACCAGCGTCGACACAGGGTCGAGTGCCGAGGTCGGCTCGTCCATCAGCAGAATGTCGGGCTGCACGGCAAGTGCGCGGGCGATGCACAGACGCTGCTGCTGGCCGCCCGAAAGACCCAGACCCGACTCTTTGAGCTTGTCCTTGACCTCATCCCATAGCGCAGCGCGACGAAGGGAGTCCTCGACCAGCTCATCCAGCGCAGCGCGATCGCGCACACCCATACCGCGCGGACCATACGCGACGTTGTCGTAGATGCTCATGGGAAACGGGTTGGGGCGCTGGAACACCATGCCCACGCGCTGGCGAAGGCGGCAGATGTCGTAGTCGCCCAGGATATCTTGACCATCGAGCGCAATCTTGCCCTCGATGCGGCAATCCTTGATGCCGTCGTTCATGCGGTTAAAGCAGCGCAGCAACGTGGACTTTCCGCAGCCCGAAGGCCCGATGAACGAGGTGATCTGCTTGTCGCGGATCTTGATATTCACGTCCTTGAGCGCATGGTGGTCGCCATAGAACAGGTCGAGGCCCTCGACATCGATACGCGTCGGCGAGGCGGCAAGATCCTCTGCCGTGGGGCGAGTCGCATCCCCAACCTCGCGCTCGCGCGCGGCCTCGGCCTGCGCTTTCATGAGTTCTTCAAGCTCCGTGGGCTCCACAGCCGCAGCAGCCGTCATACCGCATACCTCCACATCGATATCAATTCAGCAGTATCGATAGTAGGAATCGCGGCTCATATGCACGTGAGCGCATTGTCAAGTGTTTGTAAGGGCACACTGGCTATGCGGCGGGCAGCTCGATGGTGAATATCGTGTGTTCGGGCGTCGATTCACATGCAACGGTACCGCCGTGCGCGCATACGATCTCCTTGGCGATGGCAAGCCCCAGTCCAGCGCCGCCGCGATTGGTCGCACGCGCCGCATCCAGGCGATAGAACTTCTCAAAGATCACCTTGAGCTTTGCCTCAGGGATGGGATCGCCCTGATTGATAAAGCGCACGCGCACGCCACCGCCGTCCCGGCGTCTGGCCTCGATCGTGATGGTCGAGCCCTCATAGCTATAGGCAATAGCGTTTTTCATGATGTTGTTGAACACGCGAGCCATTTTGTCGCCATCCACGAGCACCGTCAGGTCCTCGCGAATATCAACTTGGACTTCCTTATGCTGCTCGTTGAGGATGGGATAGAACTCGTCAGCCACCTGAGCCAGCAGCAACCCCAGATCAACATAGCCGCGCGTGAGCACGATATCGTGGAAGTCAAAGCGCGTGATATCGAAGAACTCTTCGATGAGCGCATCGAGCCGGTGCGCCTTGTCGAGAGCCACGCCCGTAAAGTGCGCACGTTGCTCAACCGGCAGCTCAGGAGCCTCTTGCAGCAGCGAAAGATAGCCCACTACGCTCGCAAGCGGGGTGCGTAGGTCATGTGCCAAGTACGTAACCAGATCGTCCTTGCGATGCGACTCGTCACGCAGAGCTTGCTGCACCTTGCGCTCACGGTCACGCACGCGGTTAAGGGCGCCCTCGACCTCCAAGAAGTCGCCGTCGATGTTGTCCCAGGTGTCGGGGTGATCGATCAGGCGATCTTGAATACGAGCGGCCAGCACACAATCGGCATGCTGCTCGCCCTGTTCGTAGCCCTGGTAGTACAGGGCACGGCCGCACAAGAACAGCACGCACGCGGCAAGCGCCAGCACAAAGCCAAGCATGTTGAATACAAAGCCGGCATCGAACAGCACCGGCCCTTCGATGCCGCCGAGCGCCATGGCGCCAATCGCCAACGTCATGGCCCACGCGGCGCCGCCAATCACCACGCAGCGGCACACGATCTCAAATCGATCGATCAGCAAAAAGCCGACAAGCAGCACCGCCAAGATTCCGACGATGTTGTCGATGCCAATCAGCAGCAGGCTCAGCAAAAAGAGCAGCACCGTTGCAAGCGCGCGGTTGTCGACGACCGACCTCACGTATTCAAAGAGCCGATCGGGCACCTCGAACGCTTGCCTATCGTCTTTTGTCATATCAAGATCCTCACAAGCGAAAAGCGTTATTCGATGATGTAGCCGACGCCCCAGACGTTTTTGATAAAGCGTGGCTTTTGTGCGTCGTCGCCGATCTTTTCGCGCAAGTGGCGAATATGCACCATCACCGTATTGTTGGAGCCGGGCATAAAATCCTCGCTCCACACCGCGCGGAACAGGTCCTCCACGGCCACCACGCTGCCGCGATGCTCGACCAGATACAGCAAGATTGAATACTCGGTGGGTGTGAGGCGTACCGGTGAACCGTCCACTGTCACGGAACGAGCATCGCGGTTGATCTCCAAGCCGTCGAGCTGAATGGTCGGCGACTCGGCCGCCTGTGCACGGCTACCGTAGCTGGTGTAGCGGCGAAGCTGAGCGTGCACGCGCGCGATGAGCTCCAGCGGACGGAACGGCTTAACCACGTAATCGTCCGCGCCAAGCGAAAGGCCCCCGATCTTGTCTTGCTGGGCATCGCGCGCCGTCAGCATGATCACGGGATAGGTATGGCTGGAACGGATCGTACGCAGCAGCTCAAACCCATCGATATCGGGCAGCATGACATCAAGCAGCGCCAGATCGAACTCCTGCTCCAAAATCGCCTTGGCAGCATCGGCCCCGCTATAGGCAATCTGGACATCAAAGCCCTCTTTTGTAAGGTAGATGCCAACCAAGTCGGCGATGGCCTTCTCGTCATCAACTACCAAAATGCGCTCGTTCATGCGTGCTCCTCTCGCGCTCCATTATGCCTGAGGCGACGCACGCCACACACAACAAGCGTGGGTGATTAAGTCGGCCTTAAGCACCCTTGTGCCCGTTCGGGTGCGGATGTGGGCCAAGCGCGCACGCGATGATCGCCGACGCCGGCAAACGATATACTCTAGTTTCAGAAGAGACCATCCCGTCGAAAGCGAAATCTGTGAAGTCCCTCACCTCTTTTGCAAAGCGCTCAGCCCAGCTTGCCGCCGGCTTTGTCTGCGCTATCGCCCTTGCCGCCGGCGTGCCCACCGTCGCCGGCGCCCAAGTGCTCACGACCGACAATGTTTGCGGCAAAACCGCCGATGTGCGCGGTATCACGGCCGAAAACCTGCCCGATATCGATGCGACCAATGCCCTCGTCATGGGCAAAGACGGCACCGTCTACTATGCCCGCGGCGCCGATGAGCAGGTCAAGATTGCCTCGATCACCAAGGTCATGACCGCAATCCTAACCGTCGAGAATTGCAAGATGGACGAGAAGGTCACGGTGAGCAACGCCGCAGCCACCGTGGGTAATTCGACCGCCGGCTTGCTCGAAGGCGACGAGCTTACCGTGGAGCAGGCACTACGCGGTCTGATGATTCCCTCGGGCAACGACGCCGCCATCGTGCTCGCCGAATATGTGGGCAAGAAGATCGACCCCAAGACCAAAGACGCCGAGGCCACATTTGTGAAGGCCATGAACGAGCGCGCTAAGAAGCTCGGCTGCACCGGTACGCTTTTTGAAAACCCGCATGGTCTGGACTTTGATGAGTGGGCTGGCAATATGCACTCAACCGCACACGACGTAGCGCTGATGATGCAGGAGGCCATGAAAAACGACACGATCCGCGAGGTCGTAGCGAGCGAGGATTCCTGGATCGAGGTCACGGGCGCCGACGGCACCGACCATTCGCATTCCATGGACACGCATAACTATTTGCTGGGCCAAGATGGCAACATCGGCGGCAAGACCGGCACCACCGACGACGCGGGCTATTGCTTTACGAGCGCCTACAACCGCGACGGCGACGAGATCTACACCGTTATTTTGAACTCCACCACCACCGATCAGCGCTTTACCGATACCGCCACCCTTGCCAACTGGTACTACGGCCACAAGGTGACGGTCGCAATCGCCAACACGCAGGAAAAGACCGCCAACGGCAACCCGCTTATGGCGCGCATTGGCCAAACCGACTGGACGGATAAGACAATCGACGCCACACTCGCCGATCCTACGGCGCAAGCGACCGTGTTTTCCCTTGCCGGCGAGGTGACCGAAAAGGTTAGCTACGACGATCTTTCGGGCACGGTGCATGTGGGCGACAAGGTGGGCAGTGTTACTCTCAAGCAGGACGGCACCAAAATCGCCGTTATGGACCTGGTTGCCGACGAGGAAGGCGCAGGGCCGAATCCCATTGAGTGGCTCCTTGTGAAGCTCGACCGCCTGGGCCGCCGCATCGACAACCGCCCACTCACGGCAGAAAGCGAGACCGTCGCCAAGGCGCCCGAGATGTAGGGCCGGAGCGATATCACATCGAACCAAATGAGGCGTCCAACGGGGCGCCTCATTTTTTGAGGGTTCGAATCCCCAGCTAACGTGGTTCAACTAAAAAAGGGCCCCCGATGGGACCCTTCTTTAAAGTTAAACTGGCGGAGAGCTGGGGATGTCCGGGCATGCTACGCATGCCCTCCGGCTTCAAAGCCTGGCGGCTTTTCGCCCACGGGCTACAAACGCCTTTCGCGTTTGCTTAACGCCCGCGCCCTCTCGGGTTCGAATCCCCAGCGCCCTTTCTCGATAATAAAAAAGGGCCCCCAATGGGACCCTTCTTTAAAGTTAAACTGGCGGAGAGCTGGGGATTCGAACCCCAGATGCCCTTTTGGGGCATACTCGCTTAGCAGGCGAGCACCTTCGGCCTCTCGGTCAGCTCTCCGTAACAGCCGTTCTATAGTAACCAAACAG
>DBFBEA010000138.1:0-7285 GCA_048248475.1 Collinsella sp.
GGCGTCGCGCCCATCGAACGAAAGGACAGGTCATGGACGACCTCGAAAAAGTTGAAACCATCCGCACCAAGTGCAACGTGAGCTACACCGATGCCAAAGCCGCGCTCGACGCCGCCGACGGCAACGTTTTGGACGCCATCATTTGGCTCGAGTCGCAGGGCAAGACGCAGACCACATCGGCGCACGCCGCCACCGAGTCCGTGCCGGTCGATGAGCCCTCGGCCGAGATGGTCGCCGCGCAGGCCGCCTACGAGAAGTCGAGCGAAAAGACCGACTTCTCCAAGAAGATGGACAGCGTGTGGGAGTACCTCAAAAAGCTCTTCCGCCTGAGCCTGGACACCAAGTTTATCGCCACGCGCCGCGATGCGATCATCCTCAACATCCCCATCCTGATCCCCATCATCGCCCTGTTTGCCTGGGGCGCTACGATTTGGCTGATGCTGATTGGCCTGTTCTTTGGCATGCGCTACCGCATCGACAGCGACGGCGACGTGCCCGGCAGCATCAACAACCTTATGAATCACGCCGCCGACGCCGCGGACGACATCAAGCAAAATCTGAACGGCGACAAGTAATCGCAGACGGGGGCACACATGGCACGGATCCTGATCGTAGAGGACGAGGAGAAAATCGCCCGCTTTGTGACGCTCGAGCTGGAGCACGAGGGCTACCAAGTGGAGCACGCCGCTGACGGCCGCACCGCCGTGGACCTGGCGCTGGAGCGCGACTACGATCTGATTCTGCTCGATGTGCTGTTGCCACAGCTCAACGGCATGGAGGTCCTGCGGCGTGTCCGCAAGCACAAGGATGTGCCGGTGATTATGGTCACCGCGCGAGATGCCGTGATGGACAAGGTGGCCGGGCTCGATGCCGGCGCCGACGATTACCTGACCAAGCCGTTTGCGATTGAGGAGTTGTTCGCACGGATCCGCGTTGCGCTGAAGCGCTCGGAGGCCGTGCGGGCGGCTTCGGGCGTTGGCGGCGTTGGGGCCGGGGAGGGCGCTACGGGTGCCGCTGCGATACCCCCGGCTGGAGACTCGGCCAAGACCTCAGCCGCGCCCTCCCCCGCCGCGCTCACCGTCGGTTCGGTCGCGCTCGATCCCGACCGCCGCGAAGTCACGGTCGGCGGCTCGCCCATCGTGCTGACCGCCCGCGAGTTCGACGTCCTCGCCCTGCTTATGGCGCATGCCGAGACCGTGCTCACGCGCGAGCGCATTGCGCACGAGGCGCTGGGCTACGAATACGTGGGCGACACCAACAACGTCGACGTGCACATCGCGCACCTGCGCGCCAAGATCGAGGACGCCGGCGGTGCCCGCATCATCCAGACCGTGCGCGGGGTGGGCTATGTCTGCCGCGCGTAACGCCGAGGCCAAGCGCGTCACCTCCATCGCCCGCGCCATCAACTGGGGCTATATGTGGCGCCGCCTGATAAGCTACGTCTGGCTCGATCTGCTGCTGATGGTGATTGCGACGGCGATCCTCGTCTATGGATACAACCAGACGCTGCCCGACGGCGCGTTTACCGCAGGATGGATCCCCAGCGCCACCGTTCACGGCATGTCGCTGACGCCCGCGCGCGGCTGGGACCTGGCAACGCTCACCTATACCGTCGAGCTTGCGCGTACCACCAAGACTTTCCCCCTCGCGCAGGACCTCGTCGCGCTATGGCCTCTCTACCTTGTCGTTGTGGGTTGGCAGGTCATCAGCGTGCTCAACATGCTCGGCGGTGCCCGCCGTGTGCGCCGTACCATGGCACCGCTCAACGACTTGGCACTGCGCGTGGACGAACTCGGCCGCATGCAGCTCTCCGGCGGCAAGATGGAAACGCTGGAGCAGGCCATCGAGCGCGCAAGCGTCGACTCGCCGAGCGTCACTACCGGCGACGCCGACCTGGCAAGCATCGAGGTCGCACTCAACCGCCTACTGCGTCAGATGCAAGAGGCCAAGCTGCAGCAGATGCGCTTTGTCAACGATGCGAGCCACGAGCTGCGCACGCCCATCGCGGTGATTCAGGGCTACGTAAACATGCTCGACCGCTGGGGCAAAGACGACCCGGACGTGCTGGCGGAGTCTATCGCGTCCCTCAAGGCCGAAAGCGAGCACATGCAAGAGCTCGTAGAACAGCTGCTGTTTTTGGCGCGCGGCGATGCCGGGCGCACGGTCCTGCGGCGCGCGCATACCAACTTGGCTGCACTGGTCAGCGAGGTATGCGAGGAGTCACAGATGATCGATGCCGAGCACACGTATCGGCTGACTTTTGACACCTTGCTTGCCAGCGACCCGCGCTGCGACGCGCCCGTCGACGTGGCGCTCGTGAAGCAGGCTCTGCGCGTGATCGTGCAAAACGCCGCCAAGTACTCGGATGCGGGAACGACTGTCACATTTGGCATAACGCCGGATGCGGGCGCGGACACGATCGACATAAGTGTTGAGGACAAGGGCATCGGCATGAACCAGGAATCCGCAGCTCACGCGTTCGAGCGGTTCTACCGTGCCGACAACGCGCGCGATGCCGGCGCACAGGGTTCGGGTCTGGGGCTTGCGATCGCCAAGTGGATCGTCGACAGCCACGGCGGCGTCATCGGTGTGACCTCGGTCGAAGGGGTCGGCAGCCGCTTTACGATTCGCCTGCCACGATAGGAAGCCCCTCGGCATAAATAAAGGGATAGGGCCACGCGACCCTATCCCTTTTTGCCAGCTATGGCAGCTTGTGCGCTACTCGCGGCACAGGTGCACGGCGAAACCGGCGAACTCGCGCTTAAAGTACACGAGCTTGGTACCACCGTCGGGCAGCAGCGCGCGCGACTCTTCGTTGACCTCGAGCCCGCGCTCGGCAAACCACTTCTCAGCTGCATCGATGTCGTTAACGGCAAAGCCGATGTGGCCCTTGGTGCCACGACCGTTCTGCTTCATGATCTCGACCAGCGAATCGTTGAAGTACGAAACCGGGGTCTCGGTGACGGGCAGGCCCATCATCGTCGAGAACAGCTCCGCGATCTCCAGGGCGTCTGCCGGGTCGGTGGCGTTAATGCCCACATGGGCAACGCGCATACCAAAGAGCTCTACCGGGTTGGCGTTCTGCTCACTCATGCAGTCAGCGCCTACTGAGCCATGACGTCGAGAACGGCCTTCTCGGCAGCGACGCGGTTCATGCCGGTCATGAAGGGCACGCCACTCACGTACGGGCAGGTGAGGCCCTCGGGGGCAACGGTGGTGGCGATCAGCAGGTCAGCGCCCTCGTCGCAGTAATCCTTGGCCTCGGAGATGGCGCACTGCACGATCTCGTACTTGTCGGCATAACCGTTGGCGTCGAGCAGAGTAGCGACCTTCTGGGCAACGAGCGTGGAAGTAGCAGCGCCAGCACCGCAGGCCAAAACGATCTTCTTCATAGGTAATGTCTCCCTTCATGGTTTACTTTAGGTAAGTGTACCGCAGCGAGCGATGGCACTCGGCCTCGATGAGCTTTTATGCCAGTTTGCTTGCGCGCTGCGTATAATACATCTAGTACGTGTTGTCATACCGCTCGCTTTATGAGCGACTAAGGACCCTAATATGCCCGATTCCCGCACCCTCTGGACCGCCGTCGTTATCATCTGCATCGCCGTGTCGGTGTTCTTTAGCGTCAAAAAACGCACCACGTTTAAGCGCCTGCAGCAGCTTATGGCTGCCAAGCAGTGGGACGAGTTCGATCGTTTGCTCGACGGCAAACTCACCAGCATGCTGTACCCGCGCTACAACCGCGACTACCTGCGTCTGAACTCCTATCTGCTGCGCGAGGACCACGAGCGCGCCAGCGAGATGTTCGACCTACTGCTGGGACTCAACCTCCCCAAGATGCAGCGCGTCGACTTGGTGATTAAGGCCTTTAACTACTATGTTGGCCAGGAGGACCGCAAAAAGTCCAAAGAGCTGTTGCACGAGATCAAGGGCTTTGAGGGCGGTCAGGCCGAGGCAGTTGCGCACGAGTGTCAGCTGATGTACGACACGATGATCCTCAAGCGCCACAACGACATTCCCGAGCTGGAGCGCATGCTCGAGGATGTCGGCGACGACCCGGTCAAGCGCTGCCGCTTGGAGTACCTGCTAGCCCTGCAGTACCAGAACAAGGGCGACGAAGCCAAGTTCCAGGAGTTCCTGGAGAAGTCGGGCCAACACTCGATGGCCGTCAACGCGTAACGGACGGCTTGTGCTAGACTTCTAGTCTCACGGGGGCGTGGCGGAATTGGCATACGCAGGAGACTTAAAATCTCTCGCCGCAAGGATTGTGGGTTCGAGTCCCACCGCCCCTACCATGTGATTGCTTGCGAGCCCGTGTTCCCCAGGGATGCGGGCTCGCTTCTTTTAGATGCCGGTGAGACTCGAACCCGCGAGGGGGCGAGCGTTAAGCGGACGCGCAGCGTTCGTAGCGAGCCGGCGAGGGCGCCGACAGGCGGCCGAAGCCGGTGCGTATTTGCGCAGCAAATGCGCGGACGTCCCACCGCCCCTACCATATTGAGCTTTCGAGCCCGTGTCCCCAAGGGATGCGGGCTCGTTTCTTTTACACGCCGGCGGGGCTCTAAGTTGCGGTGGAATAGTTCCTGTTTTGGCAGTTTACCAGCCCATTTAGGAACTATTCCACCGCGACTTAGGTTGGTGTTCCCACATTTTCCGATGGAAAAACGTGGTTGTCTCCCACATTTTCCGATGGAAACTCCCAAATGGCCTTATACTAGCCGAGAGGGTTGGGAGGCAATATGCAGCGACAGCTTATGAGTGAACTTATCGCTTGGAAATCAAGGGCGAATCGCAAACCTCTCTTGCTTAAGGGAGCCCGCCAGACAGGAAAGACTTGGCTTCTTAACGAATTCGCAAGCCAGCAGTATCGAAACGTCATTCGTTTTGACTTTATGCTCGAGCCGAGCACACGCTCGCTGTTCGATGGGAACCTCGACCCCAAGCGCATCATCTCCCAGATAGAACTCCTACGTGGCCAAACCGTAACGCCGGAAGACACGCTCATCATCTTCGACGAGATCCAAGAGGCGCCACGCGGGATCACCTCGCTCAAGTACTTCAACGAGCTTGCACCCGAATACCACATCGTAGCAGCCGGTTCCTATATGGGCCTCGCGCTCCGACGCGAAAACGAGTCATTTCCCGTCGGCAAAATCGACCAGCTCACCATGCGTCCCATGGGGTTTGCCGAGTTCGTTCGTGCCGTCGACGGCAACCCGCTCGCCGATGCCATCCTTGCCGCAGACATGAACCTTCTGGCAAACGTTACCGAAAAGCTCGAGCGCTTGCTCAAGGAATACCTTGTTGTCGGCGGTATGCCCGAAGTTGTCTCCGCTTTCGCCGAGACACGCGACTTCATCGAAGCCCGAAGGCTTCAGCAGCAAATCATCGAGGCTTACGAATCCGATTTTGGCAAACATGCACCCGCCCGCATCGTCGAGCGCATGAGGTTGGTTTGGAAATCCCTTCCCGGCCAGCTTGCAAAGGAGAACAAGAAGTTTGTCTATGGCGCCCTTCGTCCCGGAGCGCGCGCACGCGATTTCGAGGAAAGCCTCCAGTGGCTCACGGACTACGGAATCGTTCATAAGGTGCCACGTGTTTCTGCTCTAAAGGCGCCGCTCTCGAGCTACGAAGACCTCTCGGGCTTCAAACTGTTCTGCATCGACACCGGCATCCTCGGAGCGCTCTCCGGTCTCTCTCCGGCCATCGTTCTTAACGGATCCGCTGTTTTTACCGAGTTCAAAGGTTCGCTGACCGAACAATACGTCGCACAGGAGCTTTTGCTCCAGGACAAAACTCCCACGTATTGGTCCTCTACCTCCGGCAATGCCGAAACCGACTTTGCCATCGACCATGCGGGAACCGTGCTTCCGCTTGAGGTCAAGGCGGCAGAGAACCTTAAAGCGAAGAGTCTGAAAGTAGCCTGCGAAAAATTCAAACTCGAGCGTTGCGTGAGGAGCTCCCTGGCGGCATATAGAGACGAGGGCATGCTCATCAATATTCCGCTTTGGGAGATTGGGCAGATCGACAAGCTGGCATAGGCGCTGTGGGGACGCCCCGCAAGGACTGTCCCCAGGTGCCGGCTGTTGAGTTGCGGTGGAATAGGGACTGTTTGGTGCCCGAAAGGGCGATTTTAGTCCGTATTTCACCGCAACTTATTATTTAGAGGGCGCTGAGGCTGGGGGTCCAGGCGATGGTGGGGGTCGCGCCGTCGAGAGTCTCGTTGATGGTGGCGGCCATGCCGGCGAGGAGGCTGTTCTCGCTTACGGTGAGCATGTCGTAGCCGCCGGCTCGCATGAGCTCGCGAATCACCACGGCGCCGGCCAGAATCACGCCCGCGCGCTTGGGCTGCACGCCCGGCAACGCGGCAATGCCTGCAACATCCAACGCAGACATGCGCTCGATAGCGGCCGAAATCTGCTCCATCGAAAGCTCGCGCAGGTGCACAAAGTTCGAGTCGTACGGCTCCAGTTCGTGGACCAGCGCCACGAGCGTGGTAACGGTACCGCCCACCGCGACGAGGCGCTCGGCGCGCTCAAAGTCGACAGGCAGGCCCTCAAAATAGGCGGAGAACTGCTCGCCCGCCCACGCGGCGGCAGCCGCAAGCTTGTTCGTCGACGGCGGCAGTGCCGAGAAAAACCGCTCGGTCACGCGGCGGCAGCCGATGTCCAGCGAGCGCGTTCCCTCCAGCGCAAAGACTCCGCGCTCCGGCGCGTACACGCCCGTCGCGAGCTCCGTGGAGCCACCGCCCGAATCCGCGACGATAATGCGCTCGCCGGCAAAGTCGTGCGCCACGCCAAAAAACGTCAGGCGCGCCTCGACTTCTCCTGGAATCACCTGCGGCTCGAGACCCAGCTCGCGCAGGCCGTCCAGCAGCAGCGCGGCGTTGGACGCATCGCGCGCGGCACTCGTGCACGTGGCGCAGACGCACGCGGCCCCAAAGGCACGCGCCTCGTCCACAAACATGCGGCATGCGGCGAGCACGCGCTCGACCGCCGCCTCGCAAAAGCGGCCCGTCGCGTCCACGCCCTCGCCCAGATCGGTAATCTCGGTATGCTTGGACGATTCCACGATCGCCCCGCCCTCGACCTGCGCTAGCACTAGTCGCGACGACACCGTTCCCAGGTCGATCGCGGCCACCTTATATCGTTTGCAATTTGTCATTGCGGGCTCCCCTCCGGGCGCTATTTGCCGTTGGACACGACCGTCTGGCCCTCGACGCCGTTAAATCCAAACAGCATGTCAAGCGTCCGGATGTACCATGGCGCGTCCTTGCCGACTTCTTCGA